>NZ_JAGT01000003.1 GCF_000526795.1 Ruminococcus flavefaciens AE3010 | reverse complement strand
ATACGGATTAGATGGCACCGCAGAGAGTCATCTTACCGAACAGGGCAATATAAACGGCGATATGAACGGTGACGGTATTACTGTAGGTGATGCTCAGGCTATACAGAAAATGCTGTTAGGGCTGGGTATAGAATGAGAACAAAGGAGTATCGAGCCTGATCTCATCAAATGATACATACCAAGCTACATCCGAGAGCTTGACGGAGTAATATAACATGAAGAAAAGTAGGATAGAACAGTTACTGAAAAAAGAATATATAGTCGTGGATCTTCTGCCTCAGCAAGTTCCTGCTGAAAGCAATGGGCAGTTCTTCGCTGTTGAGAATTTATTTCTTCAAGGGACTCGTAAATCAGAACTGCGAAGAAAGTTCTCGAATATCATACTGAAGCTTTACTGCTACTATGGGATAGAGGTTTTCAATATCTCAACGGGTGAGACCCTCACAAATCCTGAACCTGAGCTGCTTGATGAATGGATCATATCAAATAAGTATGAGCTGCAGATCTTCATAGAAGGATCTATGGTTATGATCACAATGGACGATACGCACATCACTTTATATGATCCAAGTGATAATTTGACTGAAATGACTCGGGATTTGGCAGAATCTGAAGGGTTATTTATCTGGAAGCCATATCAGAGCAAATAAAATCCTCATCACCAAGCCGAGTCAAATATTACCTGCTTTGTATGATCACACTCAGCTCCAAAAGTGAAAGAAAAAAGCTGCAGAACTTAAAGCAAAGCTGTATCTGACAAGGCAGTAAAACATATCAGCTTGATAAGAATAAGCAGACAAATTTGGTAATATCCCCAATTGACTTTTAACTCGCAAAATGATATAATATGCAATATAGACAAAAAATATTTTGTGTAAGGAGGACTGAATATGGATTTTAGCAAGCTTATCAATGGATACAGTGCAAAGACCTGTGTAATGTCCGTAGAAAGATTTCCTGACGGTACCTACGGCAATATACGCATAGCCGCAGGCAACATGGCTCACTGTGCGGACATGATGAATACTATGCATCGTCCTTTCATACCTGATTCGCCCTATGAGGAGTACTTCCCTGAAAATAAGAACTTCGAGGACTTCTGTTACCGCAGCGCTTTTATGGGACAGCTCCTTCATTCATATGTCAGACTTCCGCAAATGGGATTGTGGCTGAATATGTTCCTGCTGCCCCTTGAATCGGATGAGCCAAACAAGGGCTACTGCATATACTCATATGATGTAACGCCCAATGTTGATCTGGAGCAGAGAGCAAGTCTGTCTGCCGATACATCTTCGGCTGTGATAAAGACATGTATCAAGCTTCGCGGCGCAGATGACCTGCATAATACATTCAATGAAGTTATAGAGGATATACGTAAGATATGTGATTCTGACCATTGCTGCATACTTCTGTTCAATAAGGAAGAGCGCAGCTGTGAAAATTTCTGTGAAGCAATAAAGTACGGCTGCGGAATGCTTCCTATGGATCGTTATCTTGATGAAGAATTCTTTGAGATCGTACAGACATGTGATGACACTCTGGGTGACAGTACCTGCATTATAATAAAGGATCAGCAGGATATGGATTGGCTCAGATCAATAAATCCTGTATGGCATGATTTACTTGTAAATACAGGTATAAAGAGCATCGTACTCTTCCCGCTTAGATATAACGGCAGAACTATCGGATATATCTGGTCTTTGAACTTTAATATTGAAAATACGGTAAAAATAAAAGAAACGCTGGAGCTGACCACATTCTTCCTTGCTTCGGAGATAGCAAACTATCAGCTTATGAAGAAGCTTGAGATGCTGAGCTCGGTGGATATGCTGACGGGAGTAAATAACCGCAACACCATGAATAATAATGTCGATGAGATAGTTGAGGGCAAAAGGAAAATGAAATTTCCTTACTCAGTGGTATTTGCCGATCTTAACGGACTCAAGCGTGTGAACGATGAAGAAGGTCATATTGCAGGTGATCAGCTGCTGAAAAATGCGGCGGCTATACTTCGGGGAGTTTTCTATGACGGTGAAGTGTACCGTGCAGGCGGTGATGAATTCATGGTACTGGCTGACGGACTTGACGAAACAGAAATTGAAGCAAGAGTAAAACAGCTCATTGATCAGGCTGCCAATACAAGAAACGTGCATTTTGCCGTAGGTACGTGTGCTGTCAATAAAGGTGATGATATCCGCAGCGCAATGCACATTGCCGATGAGCGTATGTACGCCGATAAGAATGCATACTATGAGCAGCATCCCGAGCGCAAATACAGATAATACAGACATAAAGCCCGATCATTCGGGCTTTTTTCTTTTGTTTTTCACTATTCCTACCTTGGTAACAGATAATGGGACACACAAGTTATAGTTTGTTATTACGCAGCCAAAATTTAAGCCTCAGTCCCCTCTCTCCTGCGGCTATTCCCGTTCCTATTCGTTTATCTCAAAGGAAATTAATAAAAAATTAAAAATTGATTATGTTTTCAATATTGCTATTATAGCAATTATGTGTTATAATATACATATATAAAATAAATATGCAAAAACATTTTGGCATAAATATCTAATTTTCTACAATCTGTTTAATAATAAAAGGGGAAATATTATGCAGGCTGTTATTGATTTTTTGAAAGCATATCAATTGAATATAATGTTCACGTTAATATGTATATGCGGTATGCTGGCGATTTTTGTTCTTATCACAAAAACGCTGAGACCGTCACGTAAATATATATTGCTGTCATTGGAGCTTTCGGCTATGTTGCTGCTCCTTTTTGACCGAAAGGCATATAATTTCCGCGGTGATACAAGTGATCTGGGATTCTGGATGGTCAGGATAAGCAATTTTATGGTATTTACACTGACTCTTGCTATAATCTTTTTCTTCACTTTATATCTTACGGATCTTTTGGTACATGAGGGCGGTTATGAAAAAACACCATTCAGGTTAAAGCTTTCGTATATCCTTTGCGGACTGGCACTGATAATGCTCATAATATCTCAGTTCACAGGTCTCTATTATACCTTCGATGAGATGAACTGCTACAAGCGTACAAACTGGTTTGCAGTATGCTATTTGTTTCCGCTGATAATACTGGTACTTGACATGTCGGTGATCCTCGAAAACATAAAGCGAGTTGGTAAACTCATGCGTGCTTCGCTGCTGCTGTTTACGATCGTACCGATGATTGCTTCCATTTTACAGATATTTACATACGGAGTATCACTGACGAATATCACGCTCGTCGGACTTGTTGTGCTTCTTTATATCTTTTCTCTGCTTGACACCAACAAAATGATCGAGCGCACCAATAAGCTGGAACTGGATATCGCACATCAGGAGCAGAAAAATATGCACAAGCTGTTTGAACAGACTGCAACTGCTCTTGCAAACGCCATAGACGCTAAGGACAAATACACTCACGGTCATTCACGGAGAGTTGCAAAATATTCGGTAAAAATTGCAAGAAGTGCAGGCATGAAGGAAAAGGAATGCGAAGAGATATACTTTGCTGCACTTCTGCACGATGTTGGAAAAATAGGCATAAAGGACAGTATCATCAACAAGGAGGGCAAGCTCACTGATGAGGAGTACGGCGCAATAAAAACTCACCCTGTCATCGGAATGCAGATACTTTCAAGTATCAGCCAGTCACCTTATCTTAGCATCGGCGCTCACTATCATCATGAACGTTATGACGGTCACGGCTATCCCGCAGGTCTCAAGGGAGAGGATATCCCCGATATTGCACGCATTATTGCTGTTGCAGATGCTTATGATGCTATGACTTCAAAGCGAAGCTACCGTGATCCTATCCCACAGCAGCTCGTTCGTGAGGAGTTCGTAAAGGGTCTGGGAACGCAGTTCGATCCCAATTACGGAAAAATAATGCTTCATCTTATCGACCTTGACTCTGAATATATGATGAGGGAAAGTGAGGACGCCTCTGAGGGCGAGGCAATAGGAACACTGCTCTGCGGACCATACCGCACCACACGCTCGGACGGTATACTGCTCAACAATGGCATTGTCCATATCCACCTGACCTGTCAGATGACTGATGAACGCAATGAGGAAAACATACCAAGCTTTGTTCTGTTCGATTCACTGGACGGAAGAATGCATGACAGCGAACGCAAGCGCAGAGATCTCTTATATCACGAATACGCTACTATACACGCTGACGGTATTGTTGAGAAGGCAGGAGTCAGGAATATACGTACAAAGACCAACGAGACCGCAGGTGCGGCAGCAGAAAAAAAGACAATGCTCCGAGGCGAAAAGGTGGATTTCGATATAGAGGCTATGCGGTATAAGGATCATGCACTGGTAAGGATATCGAATCGCTTCCGCTTTCATGAGGTGATCATAGCTCTGCCTGACAGTACAAGATTCTGCTATTTAGCTCTTACGGGTAAAGACTGTATCATCGATGATGTTGAGGTATCAAAGACAGGCGAGACCATCGGTAACGGTTATATTCCCCGTATTGCCGAGGAGATAACCTATATTGATTCACCGCAGGGAGATATCCCCAATGTACAGGTGGACGGCTGGCGCTCGGAATCATCTGAGGGCGTAGAGCTTACCGACGGAATGCGCATCTCATTCCATTCTATGAGCCTGCCGACAGCAAGACTGGTATGGCATTGTCCCTTTGCTGTGATCTATACCTCCTCCGACGGACAGGTAAACGGCAAGGATTACCGTGAGCTTACGGTAGTCCGTCTTGACGGTGAAGGCTGGGAGGAAGATGACCTTGCAGATAACCATGTGCTGGTAAACAAGCTTGACAGCTTCACTAACTGGAACGACTTCAAGGCACAAAACAAGGCAGGTCAGGACTGCGAGCTGTTGTTCCGCTTAAATAAAGGACAGATAGATATTTCCACGGAGTTCTGCGGACTTTCAATACACTCTGTTACCAACGTGACCGATGCTGTACCAAAGCTGTATGCAGCTCTTACAGGCGATCAATGTGCAATCACCAATATTCGCATCAAAAGATAATTCCAAAGGACAACACTTATCACATTAACGGTGATATATTTGCTGTTCTGACAGATAAAGACAATAATGGGAGGTGGTTAAACTGACAATCCTCGGTTATTTGCAGGAGCATTGGGCTATATTGGTTTTACTGCTTGGTATGGGGATAGTTTTGTATTCAGATGTTCATCTGGAACAGAAAATGATCCGACGTATCGCCATAGCAAATGTTCTGATGTTTTTGTATTCCATTTCCTGCTATGCAGAAACATACCTCGGGAACCAGACTGAATACACACTGCTCAGACCGATACTGAGCGCTTTCAATTACAGTCTGATAACCTTTATACTTGTAACGGTCATAATGATAATGTTTCCTAATCAAAAGAGGTATCTTTTCTTCCCTGCTGTAATGAATACTGTTCTGTGCTTTATTTCTGTCCCGACGAAAATAGTGTTTTTCATCTCGGAAGATAATCATTTTTTCCGCGGAACACTCGGTTATCTTCCATATTTTATCAACGCTCTGTATCTGCTTTATTTCATAATCAGCTTGTTCAGAAACAGCAGATCACAAAAAGAAGAATTCCGTTTGATACTGTATATTTCGCTAACTTCTATCATGTGCCTGATACTACCGTTATTTGCAAGCGACTCAACATCGCACTGGTTCAATATGACAATTGCGGTAAATGTTATGCTCTACTATGTGTTCCTGCTCCAGAAATCCACAAAGCACGATCCCCTTACGAATCTTCTGAACCGTCAAAGCTATTATACCGACGCTGAAAGATATTCAAATGACATTACAGCAGTCGTCGCAATGGATATGAACGGCTTAAAAGAAATCAACGACCGTGAAGGGCATATAGCAGGAGATACTGCACTTCAGGTACTTGCAGACTGCTTCTGGAAAGCCGCACACCACGGACAGCGTGTTTATCGTATCGGCGGCGATGAGTATATGATCTTATGCATCGATACTACGGAAGACGAAGTCCTATCATTGATAGAACGCATCCGACAGGAATTAGCCAAAACTCCTTATACCTGTTCTATCGGTTATGCCATGAAAACCGAAGACAGTACGATCGATAAGCTCTACCAGCTTGCCGATGCAATGTTATATAAGGATAAGAAACAGTTTTATGAAAGGACGGGTAAGGACAGACGAAAAAGAAAGTAACGTAAGCGGTATACCCGAGCGGTGGATCGCCGCAAGCTTCTGCGCTGATGCTTGCAGACTCGATTACGGCACTGTCATTGATCATGTACAGTTAAATGTCATAAATAAAGCTCCGCGCAGGCGGAGCTTTATTATTTATTCAACTGCGAGAAATTCAACTAATTTAAGGTCAATGTTCTTTTCTTTGAGGAAGCTTTCCAGCTGAGTGCGTATATTTGCGGAATCAGCGTATTTCACAAGAACAGTCTTGTTTTTCAGGTCTGCTTCTTCATCGGTAGGGTCAACGCTTGCATTGATATTGTTTTCAAGTATATAGCAGTACAGCAGGGCTCTTATCTTGTTGAGCTCCGTATCACTGTCTATTTTATATGGGATAGACTTTATTAGGCTGTTGTCAATGTTATTTTCTTTCAGAAACGCACCATAACGTACAGCATAGCTTGTGTCAGCGGTATTGACCTTTATAAATACATACTTATCCTTGAACTGCTCTGGCATTTTGCTCTTTGGGATAACAGTATAGTCTATCTTTTCTGCGGCAAAAAATTCGGACAGCTGCTTTCTGATATTATCAAGGGCAGAGATTTCGGGCTTTTCCGGTGACGCAGTAAAAACGAGCCTGTCGTTGTGTGTAATGTATATCTTGCCAAGCTCGACCTGCTTGTCGCCGTTTGTGCCCTTGACTGTTATCTCAGCCACAAATCCGTCGGTATAGCACGTATCGTCGGGATCCCAGAATATAGAGCCGCTTTCGCCGATCTCATATGTCTTGCCTGCATTCGTGACAGGTCCGCTGCCCTTTATCGTGTCCCATTCCACAAACTGACCGTCGTCTGCTTCCAGAGTGATAGCGTATTCGGGAGAAGCAAATTCAAGCAGTATGCCTATTCCCGACCAGTCGCTCATTACAGGATCGTAGTCAGTCTTTATGGTCAAGATATCGCTGAGTGCAGGCTGCTTTTCTTCAGCCTTTAAGTAGAAAACCTCACCGTCTTTTACCTTGAAGCCATAGAAATTATCCGAGCCTGCTCCTCTGTATACAAGGGCGCTGCCGTTTATTTTCAGATAATTGACGTTATCGGAAGTATTCTCTGCCATATAAACATATTCATCTTCTATTTCCCATGTTCCGCTGCCTAAATAGCTGCTGAGAATACCGGGGGAATAAATATATGTACCGTCTTCATTGAAGGTTATCTCAAAATCGCTTCCGAAGCCCTCTTTTTCGTATACAAATGTCTTGCCTGCTATAACAGATCTGTCAATATCGCTTATGTGCAGCAGCTTTCTCTGGATAGCCTGAGCATCGCCAACAGTCAGACCATTGCCGTCCATGTCGGCGTTTTTCATGCCCTGTTCAGTGAGGTGCTTCACGTCTGTACCGTTCAAGCCGTACTTATTGGGATTTGCCAGAGCCTGCATAACAAGCACAACGTCCGACATATCCACATAGCGGTCGAAGTTGGCGTCGCCCTTTATGATGATATATGTTGCTGTAATAAAATCTATAAATGCCGAAACATCTTCTGTTCTGACGTCACAGTCTTTGAAGCTGTAATACCCTAAAAGGATAAAATCAGGCTTACCGTCAGGGGGACCGCCGACTTTAAGGTGAAAGCCGTTTCCGAGATCGTACTCCCAGCATTGGATACATGTGCTTGCGTCATTAGCCTTGTATGGCTCGAAGTCCGACCAGCCAAGGGCATCACCCTTTTTGGAAAGCTCCACAACGTCATCAAGAGTCATTTCCTTTGTGGCTATGGGAGCGTCCGAAACTACCGTAACATTTACAACTGTGCCGATACGGGCAGGGTTAGTGTCAATGAAGCCGACACCTAAAGAAGAAATCTCAAGCTTCATGCCCACAGTCGGCTTAATATCATTGTTCAGCTGATTTATGCCCATTACAAATTCGTCGTAGCCTTTCAGAGCTTCATATTCCTTATCAGGCTTTACCAGCAGGGTCGTATCACTTACGCTCAGGACTATGACCGTAAATTTATATAATTCGGGAAGTTCTGTAGTTCTGGTGGTGACAGCTGTGGTCTTTGTTGCTGCGGCAGTAGTGGTCACAGTAGTTGCCTTTGTCGTAGTTGCAGCAGTTGTGGCCACAGTGGTCGCCTTTGTCGTAGTTGCAGCAGTTGTTGTGACAATATCGCTTTTCGCATATTTGTCTATAAACGCCTTGACATCGCCTGTTTTGACATCGACGTAAGTCTCCGTATCGGAATAGCACAGCCATACTGCATCGGGCCGGAAATTCGGCTCACCTCCGACGATCAGGAAAAGCTCATTGCCAAAATCCACCTTGCAGAATCTGGAAAATGCCGCAGAACTCCGCCAATTAATGTCAAATCCGTCAAAATCGGACCAGTCCACTTTCTTGCCCTTTTTCGAGAGCTCCACAACATCATTGAGAGTCATAGCCCTTGTTGTCTGTTCGGATACGGCGGTGCTTTCAGCAGCAGCTCCGCCCATAACGCCAACATGCACAGCACTTGCAAAGCACATTGCCGCAAGCACAGCTGCCATTATTTTCTTTTTCATAATATCAGCTCCTTTTTACTGAGATCTATACCGACTATACCGAATGTGAGATGTGTATCACGCTATTTATATAATCAGTATAGCAGATGAATGTGAAAAAATCAATATCCTTTCCGAAAAAAGACCTGTCTGTCCGTTCAGGTACGTATGACCGTAAAAAAACAGCGATACACCAACTTTTTGATGTATCGCTGTCTGCTGTTTTATTTTTTCGCTTTATTATTGCCTGTGCTTCTGTTTTTGCTGCTGGCCGAGTTGTTTTTGCTTATCTTCTGAGCGTCTGTCATTTTCTTGAGTGGAGCAATGCTTCTGTTGGAAGCTGTTACCTTGTTGTACTTCTTATTTGACTTAACATCATTGATAATGAATCCAAGCATATTAGCTTCAAAGAATTCTATCCTGCTCATAGCCGAATCGATATCAGAAGACGATGTCTCGTTGTATCTTACGACCATTATCATGCCTGATACCTTCTTAGCTATCTCAACAGCATCTGTAAAGAAGTTTACAGCAGGTGTATCGATGATGATATAAGTGTACTTTTCCTCAAGCTTTTCGATTATCTTATCCATATTCTCAGACGCTACCAGCTCTGACGGATTAGCTACCGCATCACCTGCGGAGATAATATCAAGCTTTTCCATAAATGTCTTCTTTATGCATTTGTCCAGATCGGAAATATCTGTAAGAGCGTTTGAAAGTCCCTTTTTCTCGCTGATGCGGAATATCTCATGCTGAACAGGATATCTCAGGTCTGCATCGATAAGGAGGACCTTATTGCCGCCCTGTGCAAGAGTGATAGCGATGTTGGCAGCAGTAATGGATTTTCCCTCAAAGGGCTCTGCTGATGAAACAGAGATGACCTTGTTTTCATATGATGAAAGAGAATAGATTATACTTGTACGGATCGCCTTGTAGTTTTCAACTACTGTAAACGGTACATACTTATTGAACAGACTTACAAATCTGCTCTTTCTGTCGCCGCTCTTGAACTTGCTCTTGAAGTGTCCTACTTCACCGATGACAGCTGTATCGTATCTGTTGCTGAGTGTATTAACGTTTCTTACAGAATCGTCAAAGAAGTCAATAAGGAATATGATAAGCAGTGAAAGGAGTATTCCTGCAACGATACCGAGAGCGGTATTCTTTACCTTGTTGGGTGATACAGGATCATCATTGTACTTTGCCCATGTCATGTACTTTGCTATACAGTCGCTTCCGATCGCCTTCTGGAGATACTGGTCGGAATAGACCGCAAAGTAGTTGCATATAGCTACAGATACCTCGGGGTCCTTTGTTATGACCTTCAGCTTCAGAACAAGTGTATCAGGTACACTTTCAATAAATATAGAGCTGCGGAGCTCGTCTGCATCGATATTATTGTCCTTATCAAGAACGAAAACATTCTTCATTATGGGCTCACCGAATCTTTTCACAAGCTCGCTGCCGATATCATGCATTACGAGATCGTCATTGAGTACCTCGATATATGTATTGGTGAGCTGTTTAAGATTATTGACATCGTTCTTGTTATCGCTTTTGTCGTTTCCTTTATTGCTTAGAGCAGCACTGCTCTGTACATACAGATTAAGATGTGCCTCATATCTTGGTGTAATGATATACTTTGATACGCAGAAAGCAATTATGCCGCCGCACAGTGCGAATAAGATTATGAGCCATAATCTCCTGAAAATAAGAGAAAAAATCTCCTTAAAATTAATTACGTTTCTTTCATCATTCCTCATCGGTTTCAGCCTTTCTCAAATTTATTATGGACGTTGGGTCATTTTTTTCTCAATGCAAGGATTATATCGCAGATCTTGTCAACGATCTCTTCACTGAGATCCGCATAAAGCGGAAGTGTCAGCACACGCTTGCTTACATGGAGCGCCACAGGGGTCTCGCTTACATCATACCTGCCGTGGAAGCATTCAAAGGTATTTGATATAGGGTAGAAATACTTTCTTGCATTTATGTTGTTATCAGCAAGCGCCATGAACACGTCATTTCTTGTTGCGCCGAAGAGCTTTTCGTTGAATACCACAGGGAAATAACCGTAATTTGGCTTTACGTCCTTCTGCGGCTTACAGAGTACTATACCGCTTACATTTTCAAGACGGCTTCTGTAATGCTCTGTGACTATTCGTCTTTTTTCGATCTCGTCATCGATATGTCTCAGATTGCATATGCCCATGGCAGCCTGAAATTCATTCATCTTGGCATTTCCGCCTACATATGCAACGTCCTCGGGACCGTGTATCCCGAAATTCTTCATATCGTACAGCTTCTGCACAAGGCTGTCGTCACTGTAGCAGAGGGCACCGCCCTCTATTGTATTGAATACCTTTGTAGCATGGAAGCTGAACATAGAAGCATTTCCGAAGTGGGCAACGCTTTCGCCATTATAAGTCACGCCAAAAGCATGAGCTGCGTCATATATTACCTTTAAGCCGTATTTATCAGCTATCTTCTGTATCTTTTCCACGTCGCACACATTTCCGTATACATGAACGGGAACTATGGCGCAGGTTTTGTCTGTGATAAGTCTTTCGATCTTATCGGCATCTATGGTGAAATCCTCATCATTGATGTCGCAGAAAACAGGATTGAGCCCGTTTCTTACGATAGCATGAGTGGTCGAAGCAAATGTATACGGTGTGGTTATTACCTCGCCGTGCTTCGGAAGATTCATGGCGGCGATGATATTTTCAAGAGCCAGATGTCCGTTGGTATAAAGAGTAACATGAGGAACATCGAACCTCTTCTCAAGCTCCTCCTGCAGCTGCTTGTGCTTATCGCCCATATTTGTGAGCCAGTGGGTGTCCCACATATCCTTTATCTCATTGCAGTATTCCTCAAAATCAGGCATAGAGGATCTGGTAACTAAGATCTCCTCATTCATTTCCTTTCACCTCCATATACTCTTCTCTAAGGATAGAATACATACAAACATCGGAGTATTCCCCGTTTTTGAATACGCTCCCGCGCTTGACGCCCTCTTTTTTAAAGCCGCATTTTTCATACAGCTTTGCAGCTGTCTCATTTGCTGCAAGACATTCAAGCTCTATCCTGTGAAGATTAAGATCATCGAATGAATGACGTATCATTTCCCTGACCGCAAAGGTGCCTGCACCCTTGCCACGCCTTGCAGTGTCACCGATCATTAAATGTAGCTCGGCACACTGATTCAGCTGATCTATATTTGTCAGACTGACAAGTCCGTATAATTCATCATTTTCATCTACAATGGAGCATCTTACATTTCTCGAACGCGAACTCATATAATTCTCAAACCATTCCTCATCAACTCTGAGGTTAATATATCTGTAAGGTGCACCGAGGTGACTTATCAGCTCGGGGTCGTTTCTCCATGAATTTATCTCAGCAATATCCCTGCTTTCCAGTTCGCGGAGTCTAAACATTTTTTATCACCTCGATCACATATTTAATCTCATCATATGAATACCTCTGATCACACGGCAGCGGAAGTATGTTTTCAGCCAGATCGTACTCAGCATCGTTTTCAGTGCATTTATCAAACACATTCGGCCAGAGTGTAGGGATATATATCTTCATATCCTTCAGTATTGCTCTTGCCTCATTGCCGTTTTCGGTATAAAATGGATACATGAACGCTCCTCTCGGTACGATCAGACGGAGCTTGTTCACAGAAGCCAGCTCTTCATTATAATGTGTGAAGTTTTCTGTTCTTCTGTTCTCTATAAAATCATAGTCGATACTGCGTAGAAGATTCTCCGTCAGCCTTGACATTCTTTTGATCGGCTCATTAAAGAACAGATCATTGTTTGCAGCATATTCGCAGTAAAACTCCGAGGCTGTTCTCTCAAATCTTCCCACAAGGAAATTTATCCTGCTGAATGATTCGTCCACAGGAAGCTCCCTGTCAAGTCTCGTATCGGTGTAAAGCACTGCTCCGTCGGGGACTCCGAAGAACTTGCGGCAGGTATAAACAGTATCTATTCCTGCAACAGGTCTTTGGAAATAAGCCTGTGCATTGTCAAGTATTATCCTGCCGTATTTTTTCTTCAGCGACTTGATATATTCATCTGTGAGCTGTCCGTAGTAATTCACCACATACAGCCACTCATCGTCCTCAAGAACGATATCCTCCATTTTCAGTTCCCTGTCTATGGAGTAATACCTTACCTCCACACCGTAGTCACCGAGCACCTTATCATCAGAATCGCACATCATTTTCGGGAAACATACTTTTTTGATATTTTCGGTCTCGATAAGATATGCGAAAGCATTTCTTCCGCAGTTCAGCTTTATACCGTCGTCATACAGCATTTTGGAGCGGAATGTTTCAAATTCAATGTATCCGCCGATCTCTTTCATAATTACAAATTATCAGTCTTCGTAATCAAGAAGCACCCATTCCTCGGAACGGCTCATTACTTCGGCAATCTCCTCACGGGTATCAAATCTCATGAATACGTCGCCAAGTGTCATGTTTGCGCCCGTAAAAGGCTTTACTATATCACCGGGCTTAGCGATTATCATGGAATACTTTACGTACTTCTTCTCGATCGTCGGCTCTATTCGGAGCGATTTAAGCACACGGTCGCGTTCTGTATGCGAATGGATATCGAACTGTACCCAGTAACCGTCGCACTTGCCCTCCTCGATCTTTGTAAGAGGAAGTCCTACAGCCATTCTTATCTCATTCCCGATAAGGTCTGCATTCTCACCGTAAGCCATATGCTGTATCTCAGCCATTCGGCAGCCGCCTCCGCGGGGTGATACCTCCATGATGTAGGGCTTGCCGTCTGCACCGATGCAGCCTTCGATATTGTATATGCCTGTTTTCATATTCAGAGCATACATAAGTCTCTGAAGTTCTTCGTGGAGCGCCTTGTCATCTTCTTTATCCATTGATGTGGGCCAGATAAGCATTGCGGGAGTATAGGGATTGGAAGAATTCTTGTCAAAAAGCTGATCCTCCAGGGCACCGAATACGATCTTTCCGTCAATGGTAAAGAAGTCGCCGCCCGAATGGGAGCCCTTGAATGTGAGAAAGTCCTCTATGATGAACCGTCCGTTATGACCTGCGTCCAGAGCGATCTCGATAGCCTCGGAAAGCTTTGCGGGATCATCAACTCTTGTAACGCCCTTGCTTCCTGCCGAGTCAACAGGCTTTACGATAACAGGCCAGTTAAAGAAGTCAATATCATCAAACGGAGCCTTCTTATCGTCATAGCTCTTTGCGTGAGGACAGTTGAAGCCGTTATCGGTAAGGAATTTACGGAAGAGTCCCTTGTCCTGAAGTATCCTTACAGACTCATAGGGTCCCTGAAAAGGAAGTCCCATTTTCTCAGCTGTATAAGCAGCAGATACAACTCCCGGGTCGCAGGCAAAAGAGATGATGCCGTCTATTTTATGCTTCCTTGCAGCTTCAAGAACAGCCTCTTTATCAATAACGCTTACGTTGCAGTATTCATCGGAATACTTATGCGCAATATTATCGGGAAGATAATCGCAGGTAATTACATAGCAGCCAAGCTCATGTGCTTTTTCTATGACGGGAACTATAAAAGACGATCCGCCCAGTATCATAAGTTTTTTCATATATTTTTACCCTTCTTTCGGTTTAAGAGACTTTTTACAATATCCAGAAGATATTCAAAGCTGTCAATATGCATGAGTTTTGAACAGATGATATATATTATAACACCTAAGGGCACCTGAATGGCCAGCATAAGTATATAATGCATATCTATAAGGTTTATAAGATATATGATGCCGCCCATTATTGCTGATGCGATCATCTGCGGTATCATATCCGCAACCTGCTCCGGATAGCTGTAGCCCAGCAGCTTTTTATTCGGCCATGCGTTTATGACCTGACTTATGATCGACGCCGCGAGCACACCGTATACTATAGCCTTGACGGATATGAACATCGTTGCAAGTATGGAAGCGAAATCCACGAATTTCTTTATTATTTCGAGCTTGAGGTAAATATCGCTTCTTCCGATAGCCTTTATGGCGTTGAGATTTGCCGTATGTATGGGCATGAATGCATAGGAAATACAGAGTATCCTGAGGTAAGGAACTACAGGCAGCCATTCCTTGGTCAGAACGATCCTGACAACAGGTGCTGCACATACCATGATCCCCACCATGAACGGCATCAGTATGTATGTACCCAGCTTTATTGCGCGCCTTGTCATGTTTTTAACATTCTCACGCGAATCCTGAACGCTTGACATAGACGGCAGCAGTACACTGTCTATTGACGAATTGAGTATACTCGTTATGAACTGCGGGAAGTACTCACCGTAGGTATAAAAAGCGAGGTCGTCCTCCGAGTATTTCTTTCCTATTATAAGTCCTCTCAGCTTGAGGTATATCACTTCCATCATTGAAGAGGCAAACAGCTTCCAGCCAAAGGAATACAACACCTTTAAACGCTGAAACGAAAAGCATTTTTTAGGACGCCATTTAACTGTCAGCCAGAGTATCAGCGTATCTATGGTGATATTAACAAGGTTCTGAGCTGCGATAGCCCATAATCCCATGCCCATGACAGCCATTGCGATGCCCACAACAGCAGCTGTGACAGTGCCTGTCAATGTAGCAAAGAAGAATCTCTTGAACAGCATATTTCTGCTGACATATGCCTGCTGTACGTTCTTCATGCCCGAAACTATGAGCACAAGGCTCATTACTCTTATAACAGGGATAAGCTCGGGCTTGGAGTAGAAACGAGCTATCAGCGGTGCACTGAAAAACATGAGCAGATAGGCTGCTCCGCACACCACGCAGTTGAAGTAAAAGACAGTGGAAAAATCAAGATCGTCCGCATCCTTCTTCTGTATGAGGGCATTTCCAAGTCCGCTTTCGATGAACACCTGCAATATCTCGATAAATATGAGTATCAGGCTTATCGTTCCCCAGTGCTTCGGCGCTATCAGCTTCGCAAGGACCATCTGTACAGTGAACTGTACCATCTTTGCTCCGAAGCGTTCACCGAGACGCCAGATAAGATTCTTTACTACTGTATCTCTTTTCATCTGCACCGAACCGCCTGAACTTTATCGCAGACTCCCCTGACAGCTTTATGGGTCAGGGTCCTGCATAATGCAGCAAAACGCCGCGGTGATTTCAGGAGTGCGGAATAATTCTTTTCCATAGCCATTATTTTAGCTTCCTCACGGGCAATGGCTTTTTTGATAACGGGAGAATATCTGTTGTCAGTCTCTTTATCTATCAGCCTGAAGCCCTTGATGATATTCCTGTGCTGAGCTATCTTTTTACTGTGATCGGAATTCATTGAACAGGACCATGAACCGACTGAATTCATTCTGTACCTTGACATCACTCTCGGGATATAGTGGATATATCCGACAGAAGCAAGATACAGCGCCATGGGATAGTCGCCGATGCCCTCCATTTCAAAGGCAGGGTTCTTTATTTTCATCTTGTCGTACCGCCACATGAAAGAACTGAAATGGAAATACGAACCGGGCTCAGCCAGTGCCAGATCTTCAAAGGAATAGTCTCTTTCCCTGCGGCATACATTGATGTTCTTTTTCATCCGGTCGCCGTTTTCAAATATCTTCTCTGTGTTGTGGACACAAAGAGTACAGTCAGGGTGCTTTTCCATATACTCCACCTGGAGCTGAAGCTTGTTCTCATCAGTCCAGTAATCATCGCCCTCACAGGCAGCTACATATTTTCCTTCCACCTTCGGGAAAATATACTCATCCTCAACATCTATCCCCTTCTGATACCTGTTCTCATCCTGGAGAATGGTCTCAAAAATATCAGGGTACTTTTCGGCATACTCCTTGATTATATTGCGGGTATTATCTGTGGACGCATCATCGTGTACTATGACCTTGAATCTGAATGTCGTCTTTTGCCTGATAAAACCTTCCAAAGTAGATCTGATATATTTCTCATGGTTGTATGCGAGACAACATACCGTCACTAAACAATTATGCACTTTTTATCTCCTCAATCTCTATTTCGTCGGTGTATTCATAATCACTGTCGTCCTGACAGCAGATATTTGCAAGCAGTATTATCATCCAGAAAGACGCCTGTCTCTGATGTGCAAGAGTGAAAGCCTCAATGAATATTGCACAGTATACAGGTATCATATTAAGCTTGACGTGCCTTATATTGGAGTATATCCATGCAAGAAGTATGCAGAACGGGATAACTCCGTAATAATAGCACAGGGATATCCATGTTGAATGAAGCTCTATCTGGTATCCGTATCTCGGGAACTGGAAGCCCTCGCCGTATCCGAAAAGGAAATACTCGGGGTGCTCCTGAGCCACATTGAGTGCTCGGTCATCTATAAAGCTCTGGAGCGCTGATTTTTCACCGCCGAACTTGTCGGCGATACGGAAGTGATCCCAGTCGATATGTATCACATCAGAGAGTATCAGGATAACACCTGCTCCCACACCCAGTATGATAAGGAACAGCAGGGTATAGGATATACCGCCGTCGTCCATGGCTTTTTTCAGCATTATCAGGCAGTCGAGAGATATCAGTATACAAAGTGCCATGAGCATACCGCCTGATGACGTCTGTAAGATAAGAAATGCAGCTACAAGTACATACAGGTATTTCCATTTGTCTTGCAGCAGAAAGAGTATGGACAATGTGGATACTACCGCAAATCCCATCTGGTTAGGGTCGGTGTAGGTTCCCATGTATCTGTAATCCAAGTAGGCGCCCTTATGAAGCAGGAATACTGCCAGCTGTAACAGGAGGTTCATTTTGCAGACTATCGCCAGTCCCTTTTGGAATGTCCTGTCGTACATAAATTCCCTGAAGCACAGGATAACTATATAATTGAATACATAATAAAGACAGGATTTCAGGAAATCGCTGCCGCGGTATATGAAGAAATAAGTAAAATTGATGATCATCACGCAGATGAGAAATGCGCCGAATATGTAATCATCGTTTCTGAGTCCTTTTTTTCTTTCGTATACAAGAAATGCAAAGGACAGCAGCAGGAAGAAGTCGCCCAGCTGCAAAGTACCGCTACCAAAAAGATAAAACGGCTTTAATAGAAAATATATCAGAAAGCTTATCGCCGACAAGCCAAATGATACATTGTTATCCGTTCTGGTCATAACAACAATCCCTTATAAAACATCCTTATATATCTTTTCCCACTCAGCAATGACTATGCCGAGATCATATTTTTTTACAGACTGAACATTGACTGCTCCCATAGCCTTTCTGTCCGATGAAAGGCATGCCCTGATGCCGTCTGCAAACTCTGCTGACGAAGAGGGAGAGCAAAGATGTCCGCCGCCTTTCTGTATGAGGTCGGTGTTGCCTCTTATATCTGAAACTACACAGGGCAGTCCGCAAGCCATAGCTTCCATGAGGGAACGTGACAGTCCCTCTCTGAATGAAGGCATTACAAATATATCG
This sequence comes from Ruminococcus flavefaciens AE3010, assembly GCF_000526795.1. Taxonomy (NCBI): domain Bacteria; kingdom Bacillati; phylum Bacillota; class Clostridia; order Eubacteriales; family Oscillospiraceae; genus Ruminococcus; species Ruminococcus flavefaciens. The sequence continues at coordinate 49,949 of NZ_JAGT01000003.1, read as the reverse complement.
CAGGCTGATAAAAGCTCCTTGATATCGTTCCTGTATCCGAGGAAGTGGAGATTCTCAGTCAGTCCGTGTTCGGCAGCAAAGCTTTTTATAGCTTCCTGCTCAGGACCCACTCCGCACAGGAAATATTGCAGGGACTTATTCTTTATCTCAGCCATAGCCTGTACTATGGTGATATTGTTCTTGTTTTTGTTGAGCTCGCCCACTGAGATAACAGCAACATCGTCGCTGCCGAGCCCCAGCTCTGCACGCTTTTTATCCCTCTGCTCAGCTATGCCGTCGTATACCGAAAGGTCAATGCCAACGCCGTGAACATAGCGGAGCCTGCCGCCCTTTTTCAGCTTGAAAGCCTTAGCAGCTTCAAGGTCCTCATTATTTATAGTAACAAGAACATCGGTATACTTTGCAAAGTGCTTTTCTATAGGATAGAAAAGTGCGCGGTTTATGAAAGGCGCTCCCTTGTAAAAATGGAAGCCGTGTGCCTGATATATCACCTTTTTCACGCCGCATTTTTTTGCGGCTAATCTTCCGATTATGCCGCCGATAGGTGTATTACAGTGTATCAGGTCGAATTTTTCCTGCTCCACGATCGCCTTTATCTGACGATAAGCCTTGCAGTTGCGCGGATCATATGGAGCACGAATAAAATCGACCTGATAGATCTTTATACCGTATTTTTTTTCGTCTGCTTTTCTTGCTGCGTCATTGGGATAATTCCAGTTTCCTGCTATGGAAAACTCTATGCCAAGATTCTGTGCAGCGACCATTGCGGAATATGAGAAGTTATTCACTTTTTCCGCAACGTTGAGAATGTATAGCATTTTCACTGACATATCAGCCCCCGAATCTGTACTCGTTCATCTTTCTCCCCTCGGCAGAATAATAGCTTCCTGCCAGCTTGAAGCCATTCTTTACATAAAACCTGTTTACAGGATCATTGTTTACGGCATCTGTCTCAAGATTGATGTATGCGTACTTCTCAAAGTCAACCATGCCTTTAAGGTGGTCTATGAGCTTTGAGCCTATGCCCTTCTTGCCCATTTTGGGTTCAACGCATATGGATGCAAGTTCAACATACTTTTCGTTCTTGACTACAGAATCGCTTTTCTTGAAAGCTCCCAGAAGTCTCTTTATAAATGAAGGGTGTCTTATAGCAGCTCCCGCGGAGCATAATGCAAACTTCAAAAGATGATGCTTTATCAGTCCCTTGTAGAAATTCGGATAATCATAGGAATAAGCGATAAAGCCTGCAAGTCTGCCGTTATCCTCGGCAACTATTATACCCGACCTTTCATCCTCGAGATACCCTTTATACAGAGCATCAAGGAAGCCCACACCAAGCTGTGTAAGGAAAAAATCAGGAAAAGCACGGGTGTGGAGCCGTGACAGCTTCCTTATGCTTGCCTGCTCTGAAGCAGTCATATTTCTGATGGTGACCATATTAAACTCCTCAATCGTATTCTTTTCCCAATACAGCAAGAACTGTTCTGACCATGGTCAGAAGCTCACGGAAAAATGAAAAACGCTCGATGGAATTAAGATTCCATACCATTTTTCCCGGAAGCACCTGCTCTATGTAGGTATCATCAACATCCTCGGAAGCGCTTAAAAGCTTGTACTCGTCCTTATACCTGATAGAAGCCTCACTGGTGATGCCTGCGGGCATAAGCAGTGTGGCAAAGAATTCGGGACGGTATCTTTTCACGTACTTTGACGCTTCGGGACGTGTGCCGACAAAGCTCATAGTTCCCTGAAGCACATCTATGAGCTGAGGCAGTTCATCAAGTCTTAATCCGCGCAGCAAAGAACCGACGCGGGTGATCCTGCTGTCATTGCTGACAGTAACGGCAGATCCGACCCGATCGGCATTCTGTACCATAGTGCGGAATTTATGTATACGGAACCGCTTTCCGTATGTAGTTACTCTTTCCTGGCGGTAAAGCACAGGGCCTTTTGAATCAAGCTTTATCATCACTGCTATCACTATCATGGGGACAGCAGCGATCATAAGGAGCACCGACGCAGTAACGATGTCAAATGCTCTCTTTACAGCAAGATGTCTGCGCTTTTTCCATAATATCTCCCAATACGGTCTTACCTCTTCCGTTTTCATAAATGAAGGGAGATCTTCCCAGCGGCGCAGTATCAAAGGTAATCCTTTACTATATCGATGTAGTTGCTTACTACATAATTTTCCATTTCACCGGTAAGACAGGTGTGAAGCGGAAGTGTTATCTCGTTTTCAAAATGAGCATAAGCATTTGGGAAATCAGCAATGTCGAATCCGAGATTCTTGTATGCCGTATGCATGGGAAGAGGCTTGTAGTGAACGTTTGTAGCAATTCCCTGCTCTGCCATACGTGTGATGATCTCGTTTCTTTCCTCTAAAGTGATATTGGGAACTCTTGTTATGTAGAGGTGTCCCGAAGACGAATGCTCGTTTGTGTAATGCGGGAGAGTCTCTATGCCATACTCGTGAAGAGCCTCATCATAATAATTGATTATCTGATGTCTGAATTCAAGCATACGCGGGTATCTCTCAAGCTGCTTGAGTCCGATAGCAGCAGCCACATCTGTCATGTTACACTTATACCATGTTCCCACAACATCATACTCCCATGCACCGAGCTGTGTCTTTGCAAGAGCGTCCTTGCTCTGACCGTGGAGGCTGAAGAGCTGGAGCTGATGGTATATCTCCTCGTCCGAGATTCCATTGATAGGACGCCATGTAAGAGCGCCGCCCTCAGCGGTTGTGAGATTTTTAACAGCATGGAAGCTGAAGCTTGAGAAGTCGGCTATATTGCCCACGTTCATGTTGCGCCACTTTGCTCCGAAAGCATGAGCTGTATCAGCGTTTATGCTGATGCGTCCGATAGCTTCCTGGATCTTGTTCTTGGGTCTGAAAAGAGACTTTTTGTTTTCTACTATCTGAAAAAGTCTTGCATAATTACAAGGAACACCGCCCAGATCAACAGGTATGATGACCTTAGTGTTTTCCGTGATAGCCTTTTCGACCTCGTCATAGTTGATCTCAAAGCTGTTGGGCATCGTATCTACAAGTACAAGCTTTGCACCAACGTGGCATACTACAGCAGCTGTTGCTGTGTATGTATAAGCAGTAGTGATGACCTCGTCGCCCTCGCCGATACCCAGCAGTCTCAGCGCCATTTCAGCGCAGGCAGTCTGTGAATTAAGGCAGCAAGCCTTATCCACACCGATCATCTTTGCAATGTTTGCCTCAAAGCGTTTGGTCATCGGTCCTGTTGTTATCCAGCCTGACTTCAGAGCCTCACAGACTTCATGTATTTCGAGGAACGAAATATCGGGTGGTGAAAATGAAACCTTCATAAAATATTCCCTCCAAAAAGTATTTAAAAATCCAGACAACGATTCTTCTTATGATCTAATCCCAAAGCGAAATGATAACCAAGAGTATAATATAGATAATTAGTTACGATTCGTATTTTTCGTGTTATTATATCATATTTATATAGGTCTGTCAATAGCTGAAACGACTATTTGTAATATTACCCAATTATTATATAAGATGTATAGTTCACAGTATTCAAATTGTTTAAACTGACAGTTTTCATATGACCAAATATTGCTTCTTTCTTACATAATGCCACCAATAATTGTGACAGTGTGAATAAGTCTTTGAATTTGCAATTATCCCCCATGTATTTTTATCAAATCACCGATAGCATGTATCATCTTTTAATTATCTCTCCATGATGCGTATATATATTTTTTATATGACCATTTGTGCTATTTTATCATCTTTTGACCGATCCCACACAGCGCATACAGCTTTCCGTTACATAAAACACATCTCTCAAAGCTCCCCTTGAAGACTGTTGACAGGTATTTTGAACAGCTCCGTAAACAGCGGTTTTATAATACAAAATATTATACAGCAATTTCTTTTTACGCTTTGTATATTTTAATGCTTCATCTCATTATTCAAATTATACAATCAGCGTATGGCTTTCTTGTGAAAAAGCCGATTTTTTATTAAAAAAGAATAGTTTTTATTGATTTTTCCGAATCTGAGTGGTATAATATCGATATAAAGTTCAAAAGCTATTCCATAAGCTAATTATTCCTAATTGTAATTTTTTATCGCTTTTTTACACCTTATTCTATTATATATCGCATTATATATTTTTATGATGGATAAATAGAAATTATCAATTTTTTCTTACTGAGGTGATATTTATGAATGATAATATGAAGGTTAGAGCTTTTCTTGCAGAGCTGCGCAAATTCCTGCCTGAAAAAACTATTTATTTAGCGCTTTCTTCTCTTCCCGATGACGTTTTTGACAATGAGGATTATCTCAATATCCCAAGTTTTGAAAGCGATGCGGAAGTTCAGGAGTTTATAAGGAATAATGGCTTTGAAGATCCCGAAAGGATCATCAACTTCTTTATGGAACAGTATTTTGACAATCTTGAAGAAATGCTTAGAGATGTGCTGGGCGATATCGACAAGCCTGACGAGACTGTTTCTTACGATAATTCCTACGAATTAGAATATATGAGTGTTTACGGCTGATAAAAAAACAGGCTTACTTTTGTGTGTTCCGCAAAAGTAAGCCTTTTTATTGTTTCCTTTAATTCTTGTTTTCCGAATATATCCGCCTTGCCAGTAGGCAGCCTATAAGTCCGCCGAGAAAAGCTCCCAGCGTATTATGGAACATATCGTCAAGCTCAAAATAACCGCGCGTAGTTATCAGCTGTGTGATCTCAATCGCCAAAGAGACAAAAAATCCTGTTAAAGCGACTTTTTTCACGCTGTCAGCCTTTCTGATACAGAGCGGCACAAGGATCCCCAAAGGAAAAAGCATTATCGTATTAGCTATAATATCAAAGAGCATATTTTCATTCCCCTTGATCAGCTCCGTTATTTCCCAGAATGGCGGCTTTATGTTGTGAGTATGAGTCGGCTTTCTGCTAAGAAGCGTTATGACCAGTACTAAGTACATATAAGGTATCGTGATAAGTCTCAGTAATATCAGCAATAATTTTTTTAAAATACCTATTCCTCCCGAAAAAAAGCATTATTTGCCGAGCAATATTGAATTAATTATACACTTTACAGCAGCTTTTGTCAAGCTTTTGAACTTTAGCTGAGTTATTTCTTCCCTGCTATATATATTATAATAATAAGGAGTTCGCCCGAATATGAGCGCACTCCTTATATTTTATATTTTTATTATATTATGCTTCCTGCTTCATAAAATCAGCCATCGTCATTATTTTTGCCGTAGCAGTGGAAACATATGCGTAATAAGCAAGGATACCCGATGCGTCCACGGCATTTATCAGACCGTCGTTGTTTACGTCAGCCGACTTCTCCTGCTTATCGCTGAATCCGCCGTCCTCCTTTGTTGACGTCTTTGCATAATATGTGAGGATAGCCGAAGCATCTATGGCATTTATTGACTTGTCGTTGTTTACGTCGCCAAGCGAATAATCCTCGGTGATCTCAGGCTTTACAGGTCTTGTCGTCGTTGTTGCAGTTACAGTAGTTACAGTAGTTGTTGTAGTTGATGTGGACGATGTTGTAGTAGTAGTCTGAGGATTCTCCGGGATATGGAACTCTGCGGTCTTTTTGTTAACTTCAAGCATGGTGTTTATCATCTCTGTAAACTCTTCACGGGTAGCCTTTCCGTGAGGATCTATAATGCGCTCCGACTTTGGTGCGCCCTCTTCGCCCTTTCCGTCAATGATATGCCATGTGCAAGCCCAGCATATAGCCTCCCAGTGGTCGAAGTCCACATCGAAATAATCAATAAAATCATCGCTTCTGCCGAAGTCGATCTCTCTCTCATAGTTCATAAATTCAGAGTATCTCATGAGCATGAGAGCAACATCTTCTCTTGTTACCCATTTGCCCACACCAAAGGTATCGGCAATTACATAAGGATAGCCAAGACAAAGGGCATTCTTCTCGCCCCATAGCAGCGCGTCCTCATACCACGAGCCCTTCTCCACATCGGTAAATCTTGACTTCAAGCCGCTGACAGAAGGCTTTCCTGCCATTTCGTACAGGGTCTGTACAGCTGCCTCACGGGTTATGAGCTGACTTGTATCTGTTATGGTCTCATCATCAGGATATTCCGACGGGAACGGCTGCTTCTGTGTTTTTTCAAGCTTTACTTTATTGTCATAGGCGATGAAGAATACGTTATCTCCGCCCGTTGAAGTTCTTCCGCCGAAGTCTATCTTCCATGAGTGGAATTTTCCATAGCCCCAGATATCTTCATCTTTTCCCTCATTATGAGTCTTTATAAGGAATGGATTGTAGCCGATATCAAGCTCTGTAAAATCATTGATAAACGCCTGTAAAAAGTGCAGATTCGGGTTGTGCGAAATATCGAGGCTCTTCAGCTGGTTCTGCAAACAGTCAAGATAAGCAAGCTTGGGATTGTTGGACACATCTAAGCTCTCCAGATAATTATAGGAGCAAATGAGCTTTGTGAGCTCGGGGTTATGGCTCACATCTACACTGGTCGCGTCGTTATGTGCACAGTTATAGTACTGAAGTCCCGGGCATTTGCTGACGTCGATACTTCCCAGCCCACGATTATCCCAGACGTCAAGGCGCTTCATCTTTGGACAGCAGGTAACATCAAGTGTAGTTAATTTGTTTCTGAAAGCGTCAAGATGCTGCAAATTAGGATTGTGACTCAGGTCAAGCTCTGTAATCTCACAGGATCCGCACATGAGATGCTCCAGTACAGGGTTGTGGCTTACATCAAGTTCCTTCAATGGGTTGGTGTTGCATTCGATAAATGCCATCTTCGGATTCTTAGACACATTCAGAGAAGTGAGCTGACAGTCATAACAATACACCCACTCAAGGGTCGGTATAACAGAAAAGTCCAGTGACTTGAACTTATTGCCCGAGCACCATATTCCTGTGATCTGCTGATTCTGACTGAGATCCCATGTCTCGATCTCATTGTCCATGCAGTAGATACCGCGCATTTCTTTAAGATATTCGATACCCTTCATAGACTTGATACCCTTGCCTATACACCATACATTTCTTGCCAGAATGATCTCGTCCGAATCAAGAATACCATTTTTGTCTCTGTCAAAATCACTTGAAACAACAGCTCTGAAATTAGGGTCAGGAAAAGTTGTGGCATTTATGCTCACAGACTCATATTTAAACGGAAACTGTAAAGCTTCAGCCTTTGTATCAGGCTTTAGTCCTCCGCTTGCAATAGTCATTATTGCCGCCATGCAGCCTGCAATGGTTTTGCATATCTTACTTCTTGTTTTATTCATTTTTCATTCTTCCCTTCCTATGCCGTTAATCGGCGTGTTTTTTGAATAACTCATACTTGATTTTTACATTTACAGTTTCATATAACGATAAAAGTATCCATTGATGTATTCATTATGCCTGCTTGTTCATTTATAACTGCCTTATCAAATTTATTATATTGAAAGGAATCTGTTTTTATCATATCACAAATAATGGAGTGTGTCAATCAGACTTCGGTCATATAGGCTGTGATCCACCTAAAAATCGTAATTCAACACAAACCGAAAGCAGCAGCTTTGTTTGATTTGTACAGCAAATCATGCCTGCGGAATAGCAGAAAAGAGTCGGGAGATAAACTCCCGACTCTTGGATTTGGTTATTTTATTGTCGGATCCAGTATTGCATTGGTGTATATGAGATAGTCTGTTGCAAATGTCGTGGTAATCGTCTCACCGCTTGCACTGCATTCCTCTGCTGTAAGCGATACCATGTAGTTGGAATAAGTCATATCGCTGTGACTATTATCGAAATTAGCAGCTGATCCCGTTTTGACTTTATAGCTTATCGGGAAATAGTATTCAGTTTCCTCCTGATTCTTTTTCAGTCTGTTTTTAGGAACAATAAGAACCAGCATTGTGCTGTCGCTGTCGCTGCCAAGCGTGATTCCCGATGCCAGTGAGCCGTTGCTGTAAAGCTCATCATCATCGGTATCCTCGTCGCTGCCGTCAGCTCCCAATAAAGTTATGTTTTCAATGTAGTTAGCTATTGTCAATGCAGTTCCGCCGGCATGTTCAGAATCAACTGTCGGTGATAGATAGCTTCCTTTCTTAGAAAGACTCAATGTAAGTCTTATATAGTCGGTCGCCTGATTACTGCCGCTCGGATAAATACTGCTAAGGTCATATGTAGCATAGCTATCAACATATTGCCTGTTTTGACCGTCTTTGATCTCGTAAGCATTTATACCGAGATAACTGTAATCTCCACCATATGGTCCGATGAACGGATTAGGCGAATCAGGATCAAGCAGCGCATCGGGATCAGGAGTTTCGATAACCTCATAACCGAGCTTTGCCTTAGTCTCATTCTTGGTGTAGTAACGAGAAGTATCTTCGACCTTTTGGGTGAACGTACTGTATGCTGCATTTTCCGGTGAACCGGATATATTTGAATATCCGATTACCTTTGAACCGGTTGTTCCATCACCGTTTCCTGACGGGAACTGATAATTCAGTGCATTTGCAGCATACAACAGGTCAGCTTTCACCTTAAAGGCGACAGAATAGTTATTAGCTTCATTACCAAGCATTTTTACGATGTTAACATTATTTCTTAACTCAATGTAGCTTGATGAGCTGGTGATATATGTTGAAGCAGAAACCTTTGATGTACTGTTAAACCGAGTTTTGTCGATAATGGTATTTCCTTCTTCGACTTTAGTGATTGAACCCGGTTGAATATAATATCCGTTATCACCGACATTGTCTACAACCATAACACCAGCTTTTTTGACAACGCCAAAGCTGCTTGCAGTTTCGTCCTTCATATCATATCTTAGAAGGAATGTTTGATAAACACCTGCTTGACCTTCGGTTCGATTATATAGATTTGACGCTAAGTTTTTGTTTTTTGCACTTTCACTTAATCTTACATTTGCGAACAATTCAACTTTGAGGTAATTGTTTTCATCATTCATCAACGTTGAGTCATTGGAAGATGATACGTCCATATCTACATAGTTTTCAAACAGATTACCATAAAACAGATGTATCGAAGTATTGGAACCATGTATGTTATTAGGTCTCCATTTTTCAACGTTCCATTCAGGAACATTATTAACTACAGTCTCGGATTTCTCTGCAAAAGCCTCGGCGGACTGAATAGTTGAATGGTAAATGTTTGTGCTATCGCTTTCCTTTGTAAAAATACTCAGATAATATCTTTCTGTTTGCACTCTATCCGCTGTCTTATACTTTTTTGTTTCTGCATCTGCTAATTCTTCATCGGTTGCAGAACGATAGTAGATCCCATTATTATATACAGTTGCTTGAATTTTTTCTTCCGTTGTAGCTACCACAAGAGTTCCGTTAACATTATCTTCCTGAACAGCTAACTCTGCAAATGCGCGGTATCTCTGACCAGTATCGCCGTCAACAGCACTGCGATAATATGTATTGTTATATTTTACAATTGCATTTGTAGCAGTGTTTTCCGCTGTAGCAACAAGCGTTCCACCATCACATTCTTCCACTCTTATACTCATAAGATTTTGGAATGGTGCAGGCGTATAATGTGTGCCACCAGAGGTGCCGTCAGAAGTAAAACTATAAAAGTTTATTTCTCCCGTAGCAGGTACACTGTCGAGGTAATACGCTTTGTCGTTATTGTTTGCGTCTACAAGGACCAATCTGCTGTCGGGCGGAAGTGCAGTAGTATTATAGTCAGTGGGATATGCACTTGCCGTAATCAGATTTGAAAGGATCAATGACTTGTAGTAATTATTAAGAACGCTGTCGCCACTATTGATAGCCTCGGCCCATTGGGAAGGAGTTCGGACATACTTATATTCCAGCATTATTGTAACGGGGTTTCCATAGTTTTCAAATTCCCATGTTCTTCCGTCAGTATAAGCACTTGGATAATAGTTTGTATCCGAAGCAACTGTGGCGTTGAACTCGAATCTTAACAGCTGCTTGACATACAGTGGGATATACAGATGATATGCAACATTGCCTGTTGAGGACGGATCCTTGAACTGAACGTCCATAAGTGTGAACTTCGGAGTTGATGATGTATCAACGTGATCCGGATCCATTTTGAATTTGCTTCCTGCTGTGGACATACTTGCAGGAGCAGAGCTGTCAAAGGTAAAATCAGTTCCGTTGAACGTATACCTTTTGAATTTAACTTCATATATTTCCTTGGCGGGACTACTTGTATCAGCGTAGTTGTAGTTCGTATTGGCAAGGACATTGATATAATTGTTGATAAGAGCTGTTGTTTTGTCCGCATCGGTATCGTCAATGACAAGCAGCGGGAAACCTCTTACGCCTGCACGGTTGCTGTATGCAATGTATGAGGTCGAATAGTTCTCCATTATAGCTGCGATATCGGCTTCTGAGATATCAGTATTGTTACCGTTCTTATAGAAGGTATAAGCCTTTGGATCAGTACCAGCCGTTCTGGCGTCAGTAATTGCCTTGAATGCTGAATCTGCATAATTGACCGCACTTACGCCGTCGCCTGTAAAGAACAGCGGATTCGACGAGTTATCATTGTTGATGAGCATTTTTGGATTGACTGTAACATAAGGAGCAGTGCCCTCATAGCCTGTTGATAGATTTACGCTTGAAGCGGTTTGGTTGCTTGTTGTGCCGTTGTAATCAGCGAAGATGACATAGCCGCCGGTGCCATAGCCTGTTCCGTAGTTACAAGCACCAACTAAATCCGCTTTCATGGTGCTCTGATCATCTGCCTGTCGGCTGAAACCGGCTATCTTAATAAATGGGTTTCTTCCTGTTTCTTGATTGGTTTTCATATAACTACCCGGTTTATAATTTCCAGTTGTATTATATGTTACATTTGCACTGTTATCTGTAATAGAGCCACATATGTAGCCTGCATATGTGGGGGCATCATTTGAATATCCGTCTATAGCAATATTCTGTGCCAACAAATTATAGCCAACCACAGGAGAGATCATCTCACCGATCAATCCCCCCGCTGCAGCGTCACTTTTTATTGTACAGTTCGTAACACTGCTATTGTTAACACAAAGTTTAATGCTATCTTCATAAGCTCCTCTGAAACCAATAACACCTCCTGCTCCTTTTTTGCCGGAAATAGTATAATTGTCCACCGAACAACCATCGAATGTAAAATTTTGGCTTCCGTTGCTAATGTCCCGTCGAGGGTCAGAACTTCCGATCAATCCGCCGGCATAATCTGTAGTGCTCTCTATTGTAGAGCCTAAAGGACTATACAAATGAGTATTGGTAACTACCGCAGGGGTATAGGTAGTTGGAAATGCAACCAGTCCTGCAGCCGCAAACTTAGCTTTTACCGACAAATTATAAAATTTACACTTTTCAATAGTTATACCTTTGCACTTATTCATTATGCCTACGACACCAGCGGTGAAAATCTCAGCTTTCTCGCATTTAACATTCTGTGCTTTTTCTTCTGTTCCAATGATAATGTTTTTAAACGAGTTTGCAGTTGTATCTAAAGAACTTTGTCCTGCTCTCATCATACCAACAAAACCGCCAACACCATAATCCCAATAATCTCCACCTCTGTCTTGACATTCGCAGACAACTTCGGAAAGATTAAATGTATGATTGTTCATATCAACTTTTGCATAACCCGCACGAATTTTACCAACCAAACCGCCTGTGCTTGCTCGTCCATGAACTTTAATTTCGTTTGAATTATAAGCGGTTGCAGCTACGGTACTTTCAATTTCATATGTCAAAGTCTGATCAGGAATATATCCTATCAATCCTCCTGTTGCTCTAAGTCCTAAAACATCAACATTCTGCAAAGAAACATTTTTAACTGTAAGACCTTTAGCCATTGTGCCGCACAACATTCCAACACTTAAATATTTTGAATTTGCAGCATTTGTACCTCCGGTGTCCAAATCCTTCGCAGTCTTAGTCAGAATAGGATTTCCGTCTGATGTGTTTATTAAATCAGCCTTTACATTTCCGTTCAAATAAAAATCTCTGAATGTGCCATTGCTGCCAGCGGTATAATAATTAATCAATCCAAGTCCGCTTTGCAAATTCTCATACGGAGGATATTTTGTTTCTAAGCTATCATAAAAGTAATAATAAGTATTCTGCGAAATAGTTGCACCGTTACCATTAAAAGAGGTCAGCTTTATACGATAATAATCAGAATTTTGGAATATATTACCAATTCCTTTATAACCGTCGGGGAGATAGTATTTTCCATCTTGTGTTGTTAGCTTCAATGATTTATCTGCATTTGTAATCCGAGTGTTATTTAAAGTATAGCTCTGCCACAGGTAACCTCTATTTGCGGCTTCATTTGATGAATTAAGTATATCATTTTTAGCTTTATTATTATAATCAGGTACAGAGTTTTGAGCAGCTGACAAGTTCTTTTCAACATTGCTATAATCCGCTATGCGTGAAACCTGATATGCCTGATTATAGCCAAGTTGTTTTTGTGACATACCGCTATTTACAGCAAGAGACATAATGAAAAATGCCTGACCGTTCGGGACTTCTATGACAGAATTTGATCCTTTCGTATTCAATTTTGCCTCTGACGAACTGATATCCGCAATAGAATAATGCTTATTGCCATTGCGCATTGTCACGCCGACAGCACTGTTTTTGAGCAAGTCTTTCTGCTCATCGGTCATAGCATCAAGTTCAGCCTTAGTCTTAGAAACAGGAGCTCCGCTGGTTTGCCAGTATTCAACAGTACCGTCGCCGTAAGTACGCGTTCCGTCCTCAAACGGGCGGTATGCACTTGCCTCGGTAACAACATAACCGTTAATGACTCTGCCGATTATCGGATTGACATAGAGCCAGCGCATATTGTCTGCATAGCCTGTAATCTCGGTAAGATCATATTCATTCTCATATAATGGCTTTTTGATAAGAGTTGTCTCTGATATTGAAGTACCGTTATTGTATTGCACAACCTCACCTGTAGCAGGAAGTCCTGATATACCGTCCTTTCCTTCCATTCCACGGAAGATCACGCCGCCTTTTTCAACAACGCCAACATATCCGCCGACTGGTATGAGCTGTGCGTGAGTTCCTGAAAGAATAATAGTAGTATTACGGAACTGCACAGGTACGTTATCGATGATGTTATCGCCGCCGAGAACGATACCCATAACCGTGCCATAGCTTTGTCCTCTATTTTCACCAGTAGCACTGAAACTCTTAGCGCTACCCTGCGAAAGAGTAATATCATTATCAACTGTTTCCGAACCAACGATTATTTCAAAGTCCTTTACAACGCTGCCGTTGCTTATTGCGATAAGAGGATAGTCTGTTTCATTTACAACAGTCTGATTTTTATTGCCTACGATAACGCCTCTGAACTGAGCCTTCGCATCATCTGTATTGCCCAAGCCAGTAAATCCGCTTCCGCTACTTATCGTAATTTCTCTTGATGTGCTTCCGTCTGCATTGTTCTTAGGTGCGAGCTTGAAATATGCTCCTGCAACATATGTGCGGACATCGTCAACGGCTTTGCATTCTTTGCTGTAATCATCGTCTAAATAAAAACCTTCACTATGTGAGTCATCACCCGATTTATAATAATATTTTCCACAGCCACTTGATCCGTGCCATGTTAATGAAAGATCAGCCTGATTCGCTGATTTCATCGGAAGATAAATTTCAGCATCCTCACAGTTGCCTGCAAGAATCTTTGAAATAGTAACAAAATCGCCTCCGGATGTTATAGTATATGGATCGTTATATGTACCGCAGCCGCCGAATTTTGATGTTGCATGGTTAACTTCAAGCTGATAATACCTGTTTTCAGGATTATATGCAACAGCAACATACGGAAGATAATTGTCTATGAAATTTTGTGCATAATTATCTGTTCCATCAGATGTTGTTGGATTGGTATATTTAAAAGTACGTTCAGCGGTATTATAGTCAGCATAGCAGCGTTCCATATCTGGATACTGATTCGGAACAGGTGAATTTTCAACTGTGTATCCAACTTCCTTACCGTATGTAACATGATGCTGAGAGAAAGTCCAGTCCTCAGCCCACTGGTATGAATAGCTACCCTTACCTGAGCTGAAAGAAAGTCTGTTCAGCAGAGTTGCTTTTGTGAAGAGAGATATTCTCGTTTTATAAGCAGTATCAAGTGCTGTGAGGTCAAGATTATTGCTTCTGCCGTCAAGAGTAATATTAGAAAACTCGATATTGACGTTGCTGTCATTTGTGTCTCCGACATTGCCTATAAGGCTTGTTGCTACCTTCGGGCAATATACTGTATTGGAGCTTGAATCTGTATAAGTTGCACATCTACCACGCGGGAACGATGAAGGGTACTCATTATTGCTGATACCATTCACCGTCAGAGTTGAATAACTGCCGGTCTTGTTAATAAGCAGGGGTGCATAATCATCTGCGTAAGTATTATCATTATCATTAAATATACTGAAATTATGCACATAAATGCCGTCAAGTGTTACGTTGCTGAGCTTAACTACAGATTTTGTACTCTCGGTAACACCTGTACCCTTGACTTTATCCAGAATGAGAACACCCGAGTATTTATCGCCAACAGAATGTGCATCCTCACCTGTGCCGACTGTTCTTATAGTATTGATCTGCGGGATACTACCCTGAAGAGTTACATTATTAACAGTCAGATTATGGTTGACATCATAGAAAAGCGCACTCTGCATAAGGAAATGCTGAGATGGCCCACTTTTGTAGAGAGAAGAACGAGAATAATCAGCAGTAACATCGTTTGTGTCTGGATCAACGATTCTATGTGCTTTTATCTCACTGTCCTCAAACTCCTTGTTATAGAGCTTGAACGTTCCTGTTATAGTGACAGAAGCATTGTCTATATTGAGAGGATACCAGCTGTAGCCCACCATGTCATAATCTCTGACTGTAGACACTTTTCCGGCATCAATTTCTGCTTGCGTAGGAGCTGTTGAAGGAACTGGAACAGTACTTCCCCAGCTGTTATCCGTAAACAGTTTCTTAATGCTTGAATGTGCATACCAGCGTGCGCCCCACGACATGAGCTTCTGCTCGTCATTTGCAGGTAATGTTCTGAAATCCGAGAGGTTATAATAATATCTCGAATACGGATTCATCTGCTGTCCGAAAGATGTTTTAGGCGTATACGAACCGCTTGCAGAAGTACTGTCCATTGTAAGACCATTGGTTATGGAGGTCTTTATGGAAACGATACCCTGACCATTCTTGATGATGTAGAGGTCATCTTCGTTATCCTTGTAGCCGACCTTTGAAGCGCCGCTGCCTGTGTAATAAGCAGTATATGCCACAAGCTCGTCAAATGTGGGGATAGACATATCAGCACTTGTATTGGTTTTCTGCTTGAAGGTCGCTCCTGTTGTCAGCGAATAAGCACCTGTATTACCAAGTTCAAGATAAATTGCCGAAGCCGAACCGTCACTCATGGTCTTATCTGTATCGGCATACCAGCCCTTGTTGACTATCATGCCGAATGAAGCGGCATTATCTGAGCTGAGGGCAAACGAATCTATCTTTATATCATTTGCAGTATCAGCCTTCCAGTAACCTGTACCGTTATATACAAGACCTGCAAAATCAATGCCTGCTTCTGAACCTGTATTCTTTATCGAGCAAGGTGTGCTTCCGTTAACATCAACGGTGACACCGTTAAAGTCAACATTCACATTTCTCCAGGCATAACCAAGCAAGCCTCCCACTGCTCCGTTTTCAGAAGCATTTACCTCTATTGAGAGACCTTTGATATTGACAGTTTTAAGATTTAAGGAACGCACATTTGCGCTGCTTGCATCACCCGAAGTCGTATTTGAAATAAACGCTACAAGACCGCCTACACGGTTATACGTCTGAGCAGCGCTGTTCTTGATAGTACCTGTGACATTAACTTTGTTGAATTCCCACGTTTTGGCTTCGTTTGCAGAATGAGTTATCCTGCCTATAACGCCGCCAAGGTAAACGTCGCCTGCAGAACCGCTTCCGGAAGAAGTGATATTTGCATTTACAGTAACATTGCCTGCTGAACCTGTGCTGTCACCGATGGTCAATGTACCTGCACCGTCAGATTCACCGACTATTCCACCGAGCACAAGCTTGCTTTCGCTGCTGCAAGCATGAGTAAAATGCGAATTAACAGTAACGTTCTTGACTGTAAAGCTGCATGTTGCCTTTGCAGCAGCTGCACCGACATACATATCAGCAAGTGCATTGACATTAATAGTGCCGCCAAAAGTCACATCCTGTATGGTCGAATTGTTTGCTATCGCAAAAAGTCCATTATAGGAATGACGGTAAACAGGACCGATACCTAAATTCAATGTATTGCTATTACCGTTGAATATACCCGAATATGTACACTTCTCTCCGCTTGTACCTATGTCGTTGTCTCTTGTAAGTCCTCCGAAGCCCTTGCCCGAAAGGTTAAGAACTGTTGTACCTGAAGGAAGAACTATTGAGATATTCTGTGCAGCTATCGTTGCGTAGTTATATGTTGTGTCCGCAAAGCTGACATAAGGGTTCTGGCTTGCGTCTATCTGGAAGCAGAGCGCAGTTTTTGCGTAGTCCGCCTCATTTGTTATCTTCTTATAGTGATCTGTTGGATCAGAGGGTGTCTTGATTTCTATACTTGTTCCACTTGTGATATTGAACAGATCATCAAAGGCTATAACATCGCCCCATGAACCGATATTATCAACTGCTGTTGATGGCAGATCAAGTGAAGCAGATTCTTTTTTTATAACCAGTGCATTATCACGCACACCGACTACCTTGCCGACAGAATGTCCGTCAGCTGTTGGTGTTGCGGCTGACAGATCAATATGACCGTCCATAACAAGAACGCCGTCGCCGAGATCGCCGACCAGTCCACCGCCCTTGAAGCCGCCGGTTGCTGTGATCTTGGTTTTAGCCGAGGATGTGCCTGTAACATCAATGTATGCTTTTTTCGCAGATGCGACAAGTCCGCCATATGTCAGCGTACCTGCATTTGCTGATGTTACAGTAAATGAAGTAAACGCTGCGTGTATGTTAGTATCTACCGTGGTCGTGACATCATTCTCTGTAATGGTCTTGGAATCAACTATACAGCCTATCGCTCCGCCGTAAATAGCGGCTGTACCGCCGCATGAAGTATCAACCTCCATTGAAGTGACAGAAATGCTTGAATTATTCGAGGTCATATATTGTCCTATAAGACCTCCGTATGTTGAAGCTGTTCCTGACGCATGCGATGAAGTTATTTTATCCGTTCCGCTAAGCGAAACATTATTTGCACTTACCAGCTCACCGATAAGTCCGCCTGTATTGCCACTGCCATTTACCTGGCAGTCTATTGTATATGTGCTTGGAGATATTGAAGCAGAGGCTGCACTCTGAGGCTCAAAGTAGCCATAGAGTCCGCCTGCTCCGCTTGAGCCTGTCATATGCTGACTGATAGTATACTTATTGCTTGAACTATAAAGGGTATCCGTAGCGGAATATAGATTCATGGTTCCGTCCAGATTCTTGCCCACGAGTCCGCCGGCGTAACCATTTGCATCTGTTTTTATTTCCGCACCGGAAGTCTGAGGAACAAAACCTGTATAATTAAGAGTTGCCCCGTGCTGAAGCTCACCGATCAGTCCGCCGACATTACCGCTGTCCGTCTCAATATTACCGACTTTGCGAATCGACGTGCTTTCTTCACTTTCCGTCAGACAAGTCAGCGAGCAATTCAGCGTTGTATCCTCCATCATTGTTCCACAGATAAAGCCAACATTGCCAGTTCCTTTTATAGGAACATCTGTTGCCGAATATGGCATTGTCAGCTCGACAGAAAGATCAGCGTTTCCGTGTTCACTATCCTTCACCATAGTTCCGATAAGCCCACCAAAGGATTCGTCACTGGTTCCGGACAAAGTCACTCGCCATGTGGCAGCCGTTCCGCTTCCATGATAGACATTCTTTGCAAGAAGAGGTGTTTTTTTGTAATTCTCATCTCTTCCGCTGTCATAGCCTCTCTTGATGAGTACGTTCTCAGTAGTTGAATTTATGCTTACGTTATCATAAACAGCGTTAAACAGAGGTGCATCAAGGAAAAGCACAAGACTGCTGTTGGCTTCTATGGAGACTGAACCCTCAAACGGACAGCTGTCACTGCCGAGTCCTTTAAAGCCATTTGCCAATACCTCGGTTTGAGAGTTGACCGTTATTCTTAGATTATCATTTTTATGGTAATCGCGGAATTTTTCGCAGTCTTCTGAGTAACGTACAAGTTCATCAATAAAAATACTTATTTCATGATTACTATCCTGTGTGAACTCAGGCGTATCGTCGGCAAAAACATGAATGGGACTTATACTGAGTTTACTTAATTCGTCGCTTATTTCACTTAGCGGCGTGACACCTGACAATATTACAAGAGCAGTAAAGCCACTTATGATTCGCTTTGAAGTTTTACTTTTAATTATTTTTTTTATGTATTTATTCATATGCATCATACTCCTAAAAGTCTGACGATTAATATCTGCCGTATGTGTGTAATGAGGCGATCATTATTCAGCCTGATTAATGGTGACTTTTATTGTTGCAGTATTAAAATTAGAGTCACCATTTACTGCAAAGAAACCAAAATCATTATATGTTCTTAAACCGGTGTTGTACACCTGAATGTTATAACGTGTCCTGTGATTGGTAAAAGAACTACCGGAATCGGCATTGATAGTGATTGTCGACTGTATATAAGTATCAGGCTCTTCACCCAATGTAGTATCAGTTTTAGTAATTTCATTGAATGCAGGTGTTATTGCTTCTCCTGTATCAGGATTGGAAGTAGCATTAAATGTAAAACTGTTTATATGCCCACTTGAATTATCATAGAAGTGTTTATTTAGTTCAAAATATCTTGTATCCCATGTGATTGTTATAGTTGCTTTACCCGAACCTGTGACGATGAGGTTGTAGCCATCAAATACAGAAGGAGGATTGCTTTCGTTAACAGCATTTTCTTCATCAAGAAATGCATGCCAACCGCTGTCGGTATCTCCGTTTGACTGTTTCAGACCTATAACAGCTCCAAGGTTTCTGAGATCGTTATATTTGCCGCCGGTTCTGTCAGGCTCGGCTTTCATTTGTACGCAGATATTTTCATCCTCAGTCAAATTCCAATCCGAGCTGAATCGTAGATAGTACGTATCCTGCGAATTATGTGCCGAATCACTTGCAAGCTCTTCAGAGATATTAAGAGCTTGCAAGGTACTTGCGCTAAGAATAGCTATAGGGTCAGAGCCGTTATTTTTATATATTTCAACAGTCCTTGTGTCGCCCTCGGATAATGTGATCGCATTGCCCATAATGTCCGTGAATAAAAAACTTACTTTGTAATCTATTTTTTCATCATACCATGAAGCGCTGGCTTTCGTGCTGTAATTACGAATGTGAATCGGTACCTCATAATAGTTCGGATCAGCATCTTCACCAAAAGCCCCCATATACTGCGGCACATAAGTTTTTACGCTTCCACTTGAAAGCACGTCAGATGAAAACTTATATATCGGCTCAGACGCAGATACGACAACGCGTTTCATAATATTGCTCTGAGGCTGATATTCCGCAGAAACAGAAAATGAAAAGAGTGACAATGTCATAAAAGCTATCCATACACGGAGCCACTGGTCTTTTAAGAAAGTTAATAAATCTTTTTTCATTTACAGCAGCTCCTTTCTGTAAAGAATATGGACTACCTGACTCTTTCTACAGAAATGTAAACAAGATCGGTTTCCTTGTTTTTAGTTTCGCTCGGACGATCACCCCATGTTACTTCAAGGATGTAGTATTTACAGAATTGTTTGTTACTGTCTATATCGGTGTTCTCATCCAGTGGGATGTTCTTTTGTTTATATGATGGTACAGCATGTTCCTCGACATTTGTATTTGTACCGTATGGATAATAATTATCGTTTGTATCTTTTTTTGCAAGCATTCCTGTTGTAGTAACAGCAGACGTTGCGCCTTCTCCGTCTGTAACTGTGGCAACCGAGGGGTTCTTGTAGTCTAAGACAAGTGGATCATCGTCCTTAACATAATATAGCGTATTTATGCTCTTGCTTGATATATAAGTGTCGGCAGACAGCAGCAAGCTGTTTTCAGTATGTTTGTCAGCACTTGGGCTGAATGTGATAATATTATCATCGATTGCTGAAGAAGGAACGATTCGTTCGGCGTCAAAGCCGTTTTGTTCTGTTGCAGTCATTCCCTTTGGATGCATATACTCTTTTGCTTCATATATAGTATATGTGAACATATTATTGTTAGTATGGGCAAGCTGTAAGATGTATTCATATGTATTTGTGCCGGAAATGGAAAAGATATAACGTTTGTTCGTGACCTTGATAGGCTGATTCGTTTCGTTATCGATTACAAATTCGCCATTGCTGACCAAATATTCGTCCATACTTATCTGACCAAGATCGAAGTTAACCTGATCCTCACGGTGTGCAGCATTGATATACAGGGAATCAGGATATTTTATCTTGAACATTTCCGCTGCCTTTTTCTGGTTGCTGAACCATGAGTAAGTACGGACTGTTCCGAATACAGCTACAGTCAATACCACAGCTGAAACGGCTTCGATCTTTCGCTTTAACGGGATCGCCCGTATTACATCTTTTATTTTCTTCATAAACGGCATCCCTTTCCTTAATGGCTCACGTTCCGCTTGTTACGGTGACTTCTATAACAAAATAGTCTATCATAGTTCCGATGTCAGAGTCGGCTGAGTTATATCCTGTGCTCAGCTTTCTAAAGTTTTCCTCATCCGAAGCATTATCTATACGGGTATCAATTGTAGAATTGATCAAGGCAGATATCTCCTCATCAGTCTTTCCTGTTGTTTGCTGCTCTGTAAGAGCTGCAACGTTTTCAAGATTTTTGAAAACATCAGTCTTGTTTTCTTTCATGTATTGCAGGACAAGCCCCTTATCAGTGGGACCTGATTCAGTCTGCATGACAGTTGTCTCCTCAACAACAGGAGTACCCACACGCCTTTTTGCACTATTATCCTTAACAGCTATCTGACCCAGAGTATTAGGCCACATCCAGTAGATCGGCTTGTAGTAGGGCGTATTCGCGGTCAGATCTGTTCCGTTATATACAGTCGTTCTGTTTATGCAGGGCGATCTGTAGCTGTACGCAACAGTGGCAGTAGTTGTTGTACCATTTACCGCTGTAACAGCAGCAGTTGTAACAGTGTTTTCTTCGTTGAAAAACATTATGTGTCCCTGCAAGAATTTTTCCGCCTGTTTGATATTGTCAATTTCCTCTTGTGTGAGCCCACTATTTAAAGTAGTAAGCTCGGAAACCTTCATGAGCTTTTTCACAGTAGTAGTTGTTTCTTCGTTTGTTACTTCATCAACAACTGTTTCATCAACTTCGACATTTACATACCCAACAACATTCATTTCTATATTAGCGGAAACTGAGCCGTCTTTTTTGGGAATGACATACAGCTCCAGAACTCCGCAGCTTCCGGGGCCTATGCTTTTATTATTATCCTCGTTAATGTTAAGCGTTTCAGGATCATCTTCAATAAGATCGAATCTTAGTTTGATCTTGTCTATGGTCGAAGATGTCTTGTAATAGGTTTGTGTGACTGACTCGCTATCTGTAACATACATGGCAGCGCCTTCCGCATAATCGGTGCAGAGCGAATCGAAAACATCAGAATTCCTGATAGTATCGCCTTTTGCCGCGATCTCAAAAGGCATATCCGAAGTAGTAACAGACATACCGCCAGCTGTAGTTGTGCGGTTGCTTGAAAACCAAGCTATCGTCGCAAAGAGCCAGACAACAAAGGCTAGGACGGCGAGGGAGCCGAAGCGTATGAGGTTTTTGCGTGCAGCGACGATCTTTTCATTATTCTCTTTGTCGGACTTATCCTGACTATGTGCAGTCTGTGGAGAAAGCTCTGACTCCGAGGACTTTGACAATGCTTCAAAAGCTTTAGCGCTCACCGTGATCACCACCTTTTTATCGAACTGCTAAAGGGCATAGTTAGCCTATTAGCGCATAGTATCTCTACTTTATTATATCATTTTCATATATCATTTTCAATGGACATAATTGCTAATAATACCCTTTACTATTTGTATTGTTTGTGCAAAAAAAGGGAGCTTCAAGGCACAAATCAATTACATAATGTATATTCCGACACATCTATACTAACAATAAAATTTTGGTGACATATAGAAAAACATATCCCACAAATACAATGTCCCCCTCCTTGAAAACTCGGAGAGGGACATCATGTTATAGAGGCTTTAGGAACCTACGATGACTTAAATTTTTTATGCAAACCCGCCGACTATTGCCGACGGGCTTTAAGCTGATCGAATAGGTCTATAAAACCCGTTTATGGAGGAATTACAATGAGAGGGGATTTTTATGATTTATGTGCGCCTGTAGAGTTAAGAATTATCTGTGCTATCGTGGTCAATTGTAAGGTTATTAACAATTGCGTTACCATTAACCTCTCCAGAAGTAGGAGTTCCAAGATCAACTCTCAGATTCAAGCTCCACTTGTTGGTCAGTTCAGCGAATGTCGTAGAATTACAGCTAGTATCTTCGCCTTCAATCCAAAGTCTAACAACTACATTGTAATAAGCTGTTGTATCTCCAGGTACAGAAGCCAACTTGTTATCAGAAGAAGTTTCATCTGCAAAAGTTGTGATAGCAGTAACTCCATCTGCTGCGCTCGCACCCGACTTAGCTGTAAAGTATGTAGCAGATGTAGTCTTGTACATCTTCTTTAATGATGTACCGCCAGCTGCAAAATAATCAGAATCATCGGTATGTGTTGTTGCTTCAGGCTCACAGAATACTGCTACTCTAAAAGCGTTCTCAACTGGCGCCTCTGTTCCATCATAGAGAAGATCCAACTGTGTCAGATGGATTTCCTGTGCACTGCTGTTTGTATTAACAGCTTTCAACTGGAATGTATAATCCACATATCCAACCGCTGCGTTGTTTGGAGAAGTAGTTGCACCAAAACCTGTAACTTCACTCTTCGTTACACCATAATCCTGTGAAAACTTATTTGCAAAGTTGGTAGCGTCAGTTGCAGCACCTAATCCAACACTGTCATAATCCAAATAATTTGTAGCTGCAGTCAACTTTGAGCCATCTGCCTTAGCATCTAAAGTATACCAGAAATTATTAGCTGCTGCAGTGTTCGTAGATACAGGCTGAAGCCATGCTTTGATTGACGTATTATCCGTAGTAATAAATGTATTTTCTGCATTCTTTGCTACACCATTTCCTGTAACATGAGAGATAAGCAAGTTGTCGCCAACCTTTGTTCTAACTTCCATTCCAGTAACGTTAACGGTCTTGTTCATTGTGAACCACGCGTAGGTGGATGTTGCGAGCATAGAAGCCGAAAGGGCAAGCATTCCAGCAGCCGGAACGAGCTTCTTCATCGCGCTGTTCTTTCTTTTAGCATTAGTTTTCATCATAGGTCATTTTCCTTTCATAATAAATTACCGAGTAAAGGCTCGGCTGCCTCTTGCCTCTTTTGTTTTGCCTTAGGGTTTATACTTTTTGTTTACAATCACATTATAGCGTATTTTCTACTATTTGTCAACGGCTTTTTTGAAAAATTCATAATTTTTCATATAATTCAGCAGATTTCACAATGAAAAGTAGTTTTTCTGCACTTCTATTGCAATCAGCAGTTTACACACGGTATAAATATATATTTTGCTTTGCAATCAGTAATTGCCAAAAAATGTAAAAAATTCAGGATTGTATACAAATTGTAATTTAGTACCTGTAGGGGCGGCGTCCCGCCGCCCGCATATTTCCACACCTGCAACATAACGCAAATATCCCCGTCGCGCAAATTCCGCACCCGCAAACATAATGGGCATTTCCAACACGGGCGGCGAAACGCCGCCCCTACACGTTTTTACGGTTATCCCACATTGCAACGTAACCCAAACGGGCGGTCGGGGACGCCCGCCCCTACTACTTTCTACTTTCTACTCACTCGGCGCAACGCGCCGCAAAAGTGAACAATTCATAAATTTTAGGTAAAATATTGATTTTTTCTGTACCATATGTTATAATGAATGCAGGCGTTCATTATAATTTTATTTTAATGTCCTTGCAGATGCGCAAATCAGAGATTTGCTCCCTACAATCGGACAATTATATCATAACGCTTTGCTTTTATGATATAATAAGTTATCGGAATAATTTTGTAAAATATTTCGCAATTCTTCTGCACCTCGCTGTGCGGACAGCAAAGGAGAATGGTTATGCAGCATATCGATGAACAATATATTGTAAGCAACTTTGAATCCGCCCTGGAACAAGGCTTCGTCAAGGCTTACTATCAGCCCGTTATCCGTACTCTCACCGAAAGGATATGCAGCGTTGAGGCTCTCGCCCGCTGGCAGGACCCCGTTGTGGGGCTCCTCTCCCCTTTCCTATTTATTAATGTACTGGAGAAATACCACCTTATCCATAAGCTCGATCTGGCTATCCTCGATAATATCTGCGTTACATATAATAAGATGAAAGAGCTGGGACTGGCTCTGCACCCCTTTTCCATTAACCTGTCCCGTCTGGACTTCGACGAGATAGATATGCTGGACGCCATTTCAAAAATTCTCGAGAAGCACAATGTGCCCTCTACGGCTATACATATTGAAATTACCGAGAGTGTCATGCTTGACAATACCGCGTATTTCCGCCGTATCTTCGACAGCTTCCACGACGCGGGCTTTGCTATCTTCATGGACGATTTCGGCAGCGGCTACTCCTCGCTGAACGTGCTGAAGGACTACAGCTTCGACGTACTGAAAATTGATATGCGCTTTCTCAGCGATATCGGTATACGCTCCAAGAAGATACTGGCTTCCGTCATGAACATGGCTAAGGCTATCGGCATGCACACACTTGCCGAGGGCGTCGAGACCAAGGAGCAGATGACGTTCCTGCGCAATATCGGCTGTGAGATGTTACAGGGCTTCTACTACGCAAAGCCCATGGACGGCGATCTCTACGTAAAGTACCTCTCCGACTCAAAGCTGGGCGTTGAGGACCCTGCCGAGAATCACTACTGGAACTCCGTCGGTCAGATAAACTTCCTGAGCCCCGATCCGCTGTACGATCTCACCAACGAGCAGCTTGAAAGCGGCGATTACGGTTTTATCCGCGAGAACTCCACACCTCTCGCCCTTATCGAGCAGACAGGCAAGCACGTGGAGCTGCTCTACTGCAACGAGGCATACGTAAAGGGCTTGAAGCGCATAGGCTTCAACTCCGTTGACGACATGATATTCACCATAAACAATACCGAGGCAGCCTACTACCCCAACATGAACGAGCAGGTGTACACCTCTATCAAGACGGGACAGGTCATCAAGGAGGATCACCTCATTAATGGTATATACTTCAGCTACCTTACCAAGTGTATCGCAGAGGGCAACGGAAAGGTAATGCTTGCCGCAAGCATACAGACCTACGGCGGCGACGTGGACAAGTCCACAAACGACCTCTTCGAGAAGTACAGCCGCCTGCTCATAGACACCTATGACCACATCTCGGTAATCGATCCCACAAACAATATCGTCATAACAAGGCTGTATTCAAAGCTGGGCTTCAATGACAAATATCCCGAAATGCCGCTGGACGATGCTATAAAGATGTTCGCCGAAAACGAGGTAGCCGAATATGACAGGGAGAGGTTTATCCGCAGCATGGAGCCCTCAAGTCTGCGCGACCGAATGGCAAGATCAGGCAGAAGGTTCTTCCAGCAGCCCTTCCACTATAAGACCAAAAGCGGCGAATATGAAATAATGGACACCAAGCTGATAAAAGTACTCATGGGTGAGAACGACGTGTACATCTTCTCTATAGAGACAATGTCCGAACAGGCTCACAAAGCAGCGGAGCTTTTTGTTCGTGAACACCCCGAATATTTTCAGTTTTGAATATTTACAAAGTTTGGCGCAGCAGTTATGTCTGCTGCGCTTATCTTTTAACGAACAGCTATTTGTATATAGGAGATGCACTTTTTTCGTTTTTTCTGAACAAAATGCTGTAAAAAGAGGTATTTTTAAGGTAAGTTTAAGATTATTTTAAGATTTATTCATTATTATGTAATCATATATTAACGATGACTTCACGATAACACTTTTAGGAGGAATCAAAAATGAAGAAGAAAAGCTTAATCGCAGGCATACTTTCTGCCTGTATAGTCGGCTCCGCAGCAGCCCTTACGCTCAGCGGTTCAGCTGCCGACAAGCTGTACGGCGACGCCAATCTTGACGGAGCTGTGGATATGTCCGACTGCGTACTCATAATGCAGTCTCTGGCTAATCCTTCAAAGTACGGCACCACAGGCACATACGAGAAGCACATCACTCCCGAAGGAACAGACATGGCTGACGTTTCCGAACGCGGCAACGGACTTACATCAAACGACGCTCTTTCAATACAGCGTTATCTTCTCGGCATTATAAAGGAACTTCCCGAGAGCTACAGCAGCACTGCGGGCAGCACAACTACGACTGCAACTACAACTGTTACAAATAATGCTACTACAACCGTTATTACAACTACAGCTCCCGAGCCCACAGTGACAACACTCCCCAAGGAGGACGTTGACACAAAGATCCACCTCAAGGGCAGCTCTATCACTGTTGAGGGTAAATACGCCGAGGCTAACGGCTCAAAGGTAACTATCTCACACTCGGGAAGCTATACCATCGACGGTACTCTCGATGACGGACAGATCTACGTTGAGGTTCCCGATGCAAATGCTGATCCCGACACAGTAAAGCTCGTATTCAACGGCGTTAACATCACAGGCAAGAACGCTCCTGCTGTACTTGTCAAGAACGCAGACAAGACCTCTATCACTCTTGCTGACGGCACCGAGAATACACTTTCAGACGGCACTTCACCTTATGCAGGTGACAATCAGACCGATGCCGTTATTGAGGCTAAGGACGACCTTACCATCAAGGGCGGCGACGCAGGTACAGGTATCCTCAATATCACCGCTAACGTTCAGCCTGCTATCGTCTGCAACAACGATATCAAGTTCACAGGCGGTACAACAAATATTGATACACTCAACGAGACTGAGGCTAACGACGCTGTAAAGGGCAAGGTTTCCGTTACAGTCAAGGGCGGTCAGCTCAATATCAAGTCCGAGGGCGACGGTATCAAGTCCTCAAAGGGCAACGTTGATATCGAAGACGGCGAAGTAAACATCAAGTGCGGCAAGGACGCTATCCAGGCTGAGACAGCTATCAATATCTCAGGCGGTAAGATCGGCGCATTCGGTGACAAGGGTCTCACAAGCGCAGGCACTATCGGTATCACAGGCGGCGAGCTCCTCGCTACAGCTACCGATAACCAGTGCGAGAACCTCACTTCCACAGAGCAGAACACTCTTATGCTTGACTTCACAAAGGAGTGGACAAAGAATAATCCGATAGCAGTTACCGATTCTTCAAACAATATCATCTTTGACCATAATACACCAAAGAAGTATAAGTACGCTATCGTTTCATCTCCCGAGATCGGCAGCGGTGAGTATAAGCTCTTCGCAGGCGGCATCAAGATGAAGCACAGCAGCGGCAGCACCTTCAAGGGCGGCAAGCCTGCTGCATACAAGGACGTAAACAACGACATGGAGAACGAGGAGCAGCTCTACGGCAGCTTCTTCGATCTCAAGCAGATCCACAAGATCGAAGTTAAAATGCCCGATAACGACTGGAGCACATTCATGGGCGCACCTGCACAGAACGAAGAGTGGTACCCATGTGACCTTGTTATCGACGGCGAGGAGATCAAGAACGTCGGTATCAGAACCAAGGGCAACAGTTCACGTATGATGGTAAGCAACGGCAAGTACAGCTTCCGCTTCAAGCTTGACAAGTACGAAAAGCTCAATAACTACCGCGGTCTCACAGAATTCTGTGTAAACAACTTCTACTCAGACGCTTCATGCATGAGAGACCTTATCTGCTACGACGCTATGTATACAATTGACGGTGTTGCTCCAAAAAGCAGCTACACCGATATGTACGTAAACGGCAAGCTCTACAGCTTCTATTTCGCACTGGAGCAGCCCGGTACAACACTTGCTGAGCGCTATGCTATCGATGACGACTCCAACCTCTACAAGGCTACCGAGAGAAGCAATCAGGCAGGCGGCGGCGGTATGTGGGGCGGCTTCGGCGGCGGCGACAGCTACAGCACATTCACCGAGAAGATGCCCGTCAGCAACCTTGACCTCAAGTTCGGCAACGACGAGCAGCTCACACACCTTGAAGAGCTCAAGACAGCTATCAACAAGATGACTACTTCCAACTATAAGTTCATCGAGGACATCATGGACGTTCCAAGCTTCCTCAAGGGATTCGCTGTAAACTCTGTAATGTGCAACTACGACAGCTACAACGGCTCACTTGCTCATAACTACTACCTTATCTATACAGGCGGCAAGCACTACTTCGTAGGCTGGGACTACAACCTCTGCTTAGGTATATTCATGGACGGCGCAAGCTCTGTAAACTCAGACATCAATACAAGCCTCTACAATGCAACTGTAGACAACCGTCCTTTTGCAAAGCTCCTCCAGATCCCCGAGTACTATGATATGTACGCAGGCTATGTTAAGGAGATCATGAATTACTACAAGAACCCCGAGCAGTACGTTTCAAATTATGCTCAGATGATCCGTCCACACGTTGAAGCTGATCCCCGCTTCGCATTCTCTGTTGACCAGTTCGTAACATCTACTACCAAGAGCGCAAACGGTCTCCAAGTTGGCGGCAACGGCGGTAATGGCGGCTTTAACTGGAACGGCGGCAACAATAACGGCGGAAATAACAATGGCGGCAACAACGGCGGCTTCAACTGGAACGGCGATAACAACGGCGGCAATAATGGCGGCTTCAACTGGAACGGCGGCAATAACGGCGGTCAGTGGAACTTCCAGTTCAATTCCGACGAGCCCGATGCAGATGCTGAATTCGACCAGAGCTGGGCATTCGAGGGCGGCTTCGGCGGCGGTTTCAATTGGAACGGCGGCGGTGGCGGCGGAGGAATGTTCGGAAGCAACAGCGTCTCCGTTATCGACTTCCTCCTCAAGCGCTTTGAAGTAATCAACAGCACTCTTAAAGCATAATCATTAAAGGTCCAAGTATCACACCATAAATACAGCCCGAAAGGATTCTTCATGAATCACTTTCGGGCTTATTTATATTCTCTCAAACACTATCCCCTGCCGATCAGTTGTGAGCTCTGCTCTTAATTTAATTAAAAAATAATTTTTTCTGAAATCTCTTGACAGCTATCATCGTTTCTGATATAATTATTATGTTGTGATTAGCTCATAACACTTGATAACATAGGGGTATAGCTCAGTTGGTAGAGCAGCGGTCTCCAAAACCGCGTGCCGAGGGTTCAAGTCCTTCTGCCCCTGCCAAATTACTAAAGCCTGTATTTCGAGGAAAGCACCGAAATACAGGCTTTTCTCTTATCTATCTGAAGCAGTTTCAACTGCATTTTTGCAGCTCCGTGTGAGAAAAAAAAGTTATTTTTCACACGTTTTCACACGAAATTCACACGAAGAAAAGGCGATATAATGTTATGAAAGAAGCAGCTCCCTCACACGGGAGCTGATTTCTATATAATAATATTCATTAACAAAAACTTTTAATGAATGTTACCGTTGCTAGCGGAATAACGCCTTAGCGAAGCAGTCTTGCTCCTTTTCATCGGTATTCTCGCTGCCATAAATGCGACCTTTGGCTTGTTCATCATTTACACCCCGACTTACCTGTCATATCGCTTACCAGAGCAGAGATCTCCGCAGGCTTCAAAACTCTGCCCACCGACACGACCTTCTCATTGATTACAAGCGCAGGCATTGACATTGCGCCGTACTCCATGATCTTTTGCATATCGGTGATGTACTCGACCTCGATTCCCAACTCTTCCACAGCTTTCAGAGTGTTTTCATATAGCTGATGACAGGACTTACAGCCCGAACCGAGGACTTTGATACAGCAGATACCCTTGACCTTTTCTCCGCAACAGGTCGATGTGACCTCACTGGCAGACTGCCCACAGCCACAACAGCAGGATGTTTCAGCTTTTATTTCTTCCTTTTTCTTTCCAAACAGAGCCATATAGTTTCCTCCTAAATGATATAGATTTGAATGATATTGAAGAAATACCCAACAAGGATAATTCCAACCGTACAGATAGCGATGAAAATGCCTAACAGCTTTGGCTTGATCGCTTTTTTCAGCATGATCATCGACGGCAGCGAAAGCGTGGTGACTCCCATCATAAAACTGAGTACCACTCCAAGCCTTGCACCCTTTGCAAGCAGAGCTTCAGCTATGGGGATACAGCCGAATATATCCGCATACATCGGTATTCCGCAGACAGTTGCTATGATAACGCCGAACGGATTTCCTGTGCCGAGCAGCTTTATCACCCATTCTTCGGGTATCCAGTTATGGATAACTGCACCGATACCTACACCCAATATGACATAGGTAAAGACCTTTTTCACAGTTCCCGTGACCTGTTTCCATGAGTATTTCAGCCTGTCACGCTTTGTCAGCTCGTTCTGCGGAGTGTCAATACTCTTGCCGTTGCGGATAAACTCCTCGACCTCACTTTCAAGGTGCAGCTTTTCGATCAGCGTACCGCCGACCACAGCTATGACAAGTCCGACGATCACATACACCACAGCGACCTTCCAGCCGAATATGCTCATCAGAAGAATAAGGGAGCCGAGGTCAACCATTGGCGATGAGATAAGGAACGAGAATGTTACTCCAAGTGGAAGTCCTGCACTTGTGAATCCCATGAATAACGGTATGGACGAGCATGAACAGAACGGTGTGACCGTGCCGAGCAGTGCTGCGATACAGTTTGCGCCGATACCGTGAAACCTGCCAAGTATCTTCTTTGTCCTCTCAGGCGGAAAGTAGCTCTGAATGTAGGATATAAGAAATATCAGCACACCGAGCAGAACCATGATCTTGATAACATCATAAATGAAAAACTGCACACTTCCACCGATTTTTCCGCTTGTATCAAGACCACAAGCATTCAGCAACGAGCCGATAAGCCTGTTCAGCCATTTCATACCGAGAATCTCGTCTTGTATGAAGTCCCAAATTCCCATAAAGCACCTCCTTCCATAGATAAATTGAAATCAGTCGATTTATTCACGGGATAAAAAGCCGTATTTTTCATACGGCAGAATTATTCGTTTATCAGCTTTTCAGCGATCAGCACAGCACTCTCTATCATCTTCGGACATTCCATTGCGAACAGCCCCTTTGTCCTTGCATAAGCCTTGCCCTCATCGGTGGAAATATCGCAGTCAAGCAGCTCACGGCAGATATAAGAGCCGTTTTGTTTCGCAAATTCATCAAGAAAACGCACGGCATAGCTGTTTGCTCTCTCTTTGCTTTCTAAGTCACCGTCTTCGCACATACCGTATTTAAGCCCTAAAGCCATAAGCGCACCCGTACACGCTCCGCAGACCTCAGCCTTGCACATACCGCCGCCGAAGCAAGCTCCGACTTTCAATGCCTGTTCCTTCGTCATTCCAAGCTCCTCGGCAAATGCCGCAAGCACCGCCTGAGAGCAGTAATACCGCTTTGAGAAA
This sequence comes from Ruminococcus flavefaciens AE3010, assembly GCF_000526795.1. Lineage (NCBI taxonomy): Bacteria > Bacillati > Bacillota > Clostridia > Eubacteriales > Oscillospiraceae > Ruminococcus > Ruminococcus flavefaciens. The sequence continues at coordinate 18,239 of NZ_JAGT01000003.1, read as the reverse complement.
AGCTCACTTGCAATTTCTGTGTGTTTCATAGTTTACCTCCAATAAATATATTTGAATTTATCTATACGAACTGCAAATAAAAATCCGTGTTCCCACGGACATTTTATTTACAGCAGCATTCTCCGCTGTCAGACACTTTTGTCAGTTCACGCAGAACATTCACGGCTATCTCCGTACCCTCTGGAGAAATGGAGTAATACATCCACTTGCCCTCTTTTCTTCCGACCACAAGACCGCTGTCACAGAGTATCTTCATGTGATGCGAAAGCGTAGGTTGGGTACACTGTATTGCTTCAAGCAGCTTGCAGGCACATTTCTCACCGTTTTGCAGAAGCCTGAATATCTGCACACGGTTCTCATCGCACAGAGCCTTAAAAATCACGGTGATCTGCTTGTTTGTCAGTTCCATTTGCTCACCTCACATTGATGATTTTCTATATTATATCACACATATTGAAGCTTGTCAATATGTTTTCAGAAATTCTCATCAAAAAATACAGCTCTCAACACGAATCGAGAGCTGTATCTGTTATTCAGTTTCAATAGGGTATGCTGTTATTTTGGTATGCTCCACAATGCCTGATTGGACTTGTGCGGAACGGATTACAGGTGCGCCAATAGACTATAGTCTATTGAAATACAAAAAAAGCATGTCATATAAGTCGTTTTTAGGCTTTTGAAATATTGCAATAAAAACAGCCACCTTATTGAAAGATGATTGGAGCCGGTTATTACCGGCTCCGTCTCATTTATGTATACTTTCTTTCGTATTCTTTGAGCCTGCGGTAAAATGTGTTGGCACGCAGGCCCATCTCTTTCTGAAACCATACAGCCGTAATAGTACCAGACTTCCACTGCTCATACAGCTGCCCGAACTTTATCCAGTCGATAGGTAGAGGCTGCCGACCTTTGTACTTTCCCTGAGATCTTGCAATAGCGATACCTTCACGCTGTCTCTGTAGGGTTTGTTCACGTTCAAGCTCTGAGAGCGCCGCAAATATCGACAGAACGAATCGTCCCTGCGGAGTGTTGGTATCGATGTTCTCCTTACTGCTGACAAGAGTAACCTGTTTCCGCTGAAGTACATCGATTATGTTGAGCAGATCTCTGGTGGATCTTCCAAGCCTACTGATGCTTTCGATATATAACGTATCACCCTCGCGGACGTATTCCAACATTGCTTTCAACTCGGGACGGTCAGCATTTTTACCGGACATCTTCTCGGCAAAGATACGCTCGACCTGATATTGCTTCATTAGAGCTTCCTGACGAGCTGTCTCCTGATGTTCCGTTGATACCCTAATATATCCTATTCTGCCCATAGTTCTTCTCCTTACTGTCCCCAAAAGTGGTGCTTACTTTCGGAACGTCTCAAAAGTCAAAACAGGACTTTTATGTACACTTTTTTGCCTGTTTTCAAGGTGTGCAATAAAGTGTACTTTTTGAGACTTCAAAATGCCCCTCCATAACACTCCTCATAGATATCTTCACCGTAACATAAACTTCACGTCTTTGAGTGCTTCACGGAGCAGGCTTTGATCCATGAGCATCTCCTCAATCTCATCACAGGTATATCCGTAATCGAGAAGCAACTCCACGTCAGAGCTATCAACGCCATAGCAACCGCAGTAAGCAAGCAGTATTTCTTCGTGCATGTTATAATAAGGAGAGGTATCGTAATCGAACCAGCTACTATACTTGGAACGATAGATCTTTGGTTCAAACTGTGTTCTTGCGATTTTACCGTTCCTGTCGATGCGAAGAATATCTCCCTCTGCTGTATCAATACGTTTACTCTCAAACTTATGAAGTCCCAGCTGTTTCAACGCCTTCTTCATGATTGTCTCTGTACTGGCATATACGTATAAGCCTATTGTCTCAAAGTGAAGAAGATACATTGGGTTGCTCCCCTTTATAATGTATAGGCTATGAACAGTTTCTCGATTCTCACTTGAACGAAATACACCTTTGCTGTCCAATAGAAATATATCAGCATATCAAGGACCATCCGAAGGATAACTGTATTCTTGATAATGCAGATATGGCTGGATACCTTCAATGATCTCTGCACCCAATGCGCTGACTCTCAGGTTATCTGCGGCTTTTCCGAATCTGCTGCCGCCTGATGTGGCAAACAGGATTATTCGTTTCCCTGAGAGATCATATTTTTCAAGGAAAGTGTTGATTATCGTTGGTGCGATATACCACCATATGGGGAAACCGATATATACTGTGTCGTATGCTCCGATATCAGCATCTCCGTCAGCAATTTCAGGTCTTGAATTATGATCACACATTTCAACACTGCTTCTGGACTGCTTGTTCTGCCAGTTCAGATCAGCAGCTGTGTATGGTACTGCGGGCTTGATCTCATAAAGATCGGCATCTGCGGCAGCTGCCAGCTTCTTTGCGAGGGCAGCGGTGTTTCCGCTTGCAGAGAAATATGCGACTAACTTTTTGCTCATAATAGTGTTCCTCCTTTATAATGACGCGGCGAATATCTCAGCGATATCCTTTTCAAACAGCGGCAAATACTATCGCTCTGACGTTTTTTTGTGTAGTAAAGATTGACTGTGATCATTTTCGGCGGTCTCCTTATCGCGATTAAGCAATCAGATGTGATTAAGCAGAACGTGACGCTGCAACTGTATTTATTATATCATATCCCTCGCAAAAGCACAATGCTGTTTTAACTCGCGTCGCAGGCGGAACCGTACTTCTTTTGTCATACGGATAATCGCCATATACGATAAAAAATAAAGGACGGCATAAAGCCGTCCTCGTTAATCAATTATTTTCCAGGTATTCTTCAAAGCTTATCTTGTCCTTGCTCGTAGCATTGAACGCATAATAAGCAAGAATATTCGACGCATCTACAGCATTGATCACTCCGCTGCGGTCAACATCTGCCGCAAGCTTCTGCCCGTAATCAAATCCACCGTCTTTATTCGTCGATATACTGGCGTAATATGAAAGCACCGAAGAAGCATCAACTGCATTGATATGATCATCAGAGTTGACATCTCCGAGCTGAGCAAGCGCTTTGAAGGTATAACCGTATTTCTCGGCATATTTCTCGGCGGTAGAGCCTTTATAGCCCCTGATAACGCCAGAATATTCCTCCTCATCATTGGAAATGGTCGTGTTCCAGTGTTCACATATATTACATTCGGGATTAAGTATGTATATCTCTTCAAGAGACTCACACTTATAAAAAGCCTGCTGTTTGATCTCCTTCACTGACGCAGGTATTGTCACCGTTTTAAGAGAGGAACAGCTTAAAAAGGCGTTAAAGCCTATCTCGGTGACGGTTTCTGGAATGGTCAGCGAGGTTATTTTTGAACGTCTTTCTGCTGCCTGTTCGCATATCTTATTGACAGAAGAGTGGATGACCACATCTCCCGAAAGATCATAGTCCACATAAACGAGCAGCCCGTTTATTATTATGAAAGGATCATCAATACTTTTCTGAGATTCAAACCACGGCGTATCCAAAAACGCAAGAGCACCGATATATGTTACGGACTTGGGTATGGTAATACTGCTCAGCTTTTCGCACCTTAAAAAAGCACTTGAACCGATATTTGTGACTCCGTTGGGGATAACTACTGATGTAAGGGATTTACAGCCCACAAATGAATAAGTATCTATGTTTTTCAGCGTGCTTGGAAGGGATAATGAGGTAAGATTATTGCAGTAGCTGAACATACCCATTCCGATACTTGTGACGCCCTTGCCGATAACTATTTTCTTTATATCGTCCTTTAAGTCCTTCCACGGACACGGGGTCCTATCAAGAGCTTCGTCCATATTTCCAGTACCGCTCACGGTCAGAGTACCGCTGCTGTCAAGCTGCCATGTTAAATTCTTGCCGCAGGTGCCGCCGGCGGTTACTGTCGCTGCCTCAGCATAAAGAGCTATCGGCGCCGCAGCGGAAAGATCGGCTATCCCAAACGGTATCGCAGCACACAGCAGCGCTGCTATTATTCTTTTACAATTCATAATGTACCCCCTGTATGCTTAATAAATGATCTCAGCTATGCAGAGCTTTGTTCATTCAAGCCCGTTCTGTCAGTTTATGTTCTGATATGAATGAATGCTTTCATTCATTATATCATATATCCCGAAAAAGCGCAATGCTGTTTTTTCAAGAGAAAAGCGTAACTGAGTGTAAGCATCTGCGCTCCCATTCAGGCATCGCAGCATAAAATGCGCATTACCGTATCCTGTCCACTTGAAAAATTCTTCCGCTTATGATATAATGTTACAAAATACAGTGAAAGAGGGTGCGTACATGCATACAAGTGTACTCGTTATTGACGACGAGCGTGAGCTTGCCGAATATACGGCAAAATACTTCAATATGTCAGGTGTTGAGACGCAGTATGTCCTTAACGCACAGGACGCACTTGCTTTCCTGAGTGAAAATACCTGTTCTCTTGTACTTCTTGATATAAATCTCGGAAATGACTCGGGATTTGATCTTTGCAGGGAGATACGCAATTCTATGGACGTGCCTATATTCTTTATAAGTGCGAGATCGGCGGAAGACGATATGCTCCTCGCCCTCGGTATAGGCGGCGATGATTATATATGCAAGCCCTTTTCTCTGGGAGTTCTTCTCGCAAAGGTAAAGGCTGCTCTCAAAAGGTATGAGGCTAATCAAAGCTCGGACGAAAGAGTAGCCAATGAGGGCATAGTACATATCGGAAATGCTGATTTTGACATGAGAAAAGCAGCTATTATCAAAAACGGCAGCAGTATCGGCTTGAAAGCTATGGAGTTCAAGCTCCTTGTGTATATGCTGAAAAACAAGAACCGTGTTATCCCCAAGGACGAGTTCTTTGAAAAGGTATGGGAAACAGATTATGTCAGCGATGTAACACTGAACGTTCATATCCGTCATCTCAGGGAGAAAATAGAAGACGACGCGGGAAATCCAACTGTCATCAAGACTATCTGGGGTGTTGGCTTCATGCTGGAGGATAACAATTGAAAAGGCGTTTTATTGTAATATATGCTTTATTTTTCTCGCTGCTGAGCTTTCTGATGTGCTCCTATATACTCGATTCAGGCAAAAAAACAGCCATGCCGCAGTATACGACGGAGATAAACCGCCTGCTCATAAGTATAGAGGAGAACTGGAACGATATCTCCGCTGAAAATGCTGTCCTGACCGACAGCAGTGAAAAATTCGACTATGCTGTTATAGACAATGACAGCAGGCTGCTCTGTTATACTAAGGCGGGCATATCCGATACAGTCTCTGCCGCTACGGGGAATTTTGACATTATCCGCGATATTGTCTGCAATAATAATGTTGTGGGCAAGCTCATAGTTCATAACAATTATGCGGAACAGAAACGCAATGACGATATCAGGAATACAAAGATGATAGGCTGCATGGCAGGCATCATGCTTCTGGTCTCTGTGGGATACTTTATTTTCCTCAGGCGACGTGTAGTAGCGCCATTTGGCAGACTGAAAGACTTTGCGGTCAGAGTTGCAGCAGGAGACCTCGATACTCCGCTTGAAATGGACAGAGGCAACATATTCGGCGCATTTACTGAGAGCTTCGATATCATGCGCGAGGAGCTGAAGGCTTCGCGCAAGCGTGAGGAAGCTGCTGTAAAAAGCCGCAAGGAGCTCATTGCAGAGCTGTCCCACGATATAAGGAATCCTGTTTCGTCTATAAAGGCTATGGTGGATTATCTTGAACTTGTGTCCGACAATGCGGAGCAGAAAGAAACCCTTGCTGCCATAAACGGCAAGACAGACCAAATAGACAAGCTGGTCTCAAATATGTTCCATGCCGCTCTTGAAGAGCTGGAACAGCTTGAAGTGTCTCCCGAGGAGCTGCCGTCACGGGAGCTTCAACGCATAATCGCTGAGAGCGATCCTCTTAAAAAGGTAAAGTCTGCCGATATAAAGGACTGTGTCATATATGCGGATAAGCTCAGGCTTGAACAGACCGTGGGCAATATCATTTCCAATTCGTACAAGTATGCGGACACAGACATAACTATCAGGAGCTTCTTTGAGGAAAACTTCTTTGTACTGGAGATCGCAGATAAGGGCGGCGGAGTTCCCGACGAGGAGCTTGAACTCATTACTGAAAAATTCTGCCGCGGTTCAAATGCGGCAGGCAAGGACGGCTCGGGTATCGGACTGTACATATCAAAATACTTTATCGAGCAAATGAACGGCGAGCTCATGTGCTATAACAACGGCAAGGGCTTTACGGTATCACTGCGGCTCAGACTTGTTTAAAAAACAATTAAAGAACAGACAAAGATTTCCAAAATCAGATATGATATAATAAGGTCATACAGAACAGCGCTGTATGATCTTATTTTTATGGGGGTCGCTATGGAAAACAAGGAAGTCATAGTAAGAACAGATAAGCTTTCCAAAAGCTTTTCAGTGGGCGGGAAGCAGCAGCACGTAATAAAGAATCTCGACCTTGAGATATACAAGGGCGATTTTACAGTTATAGTAGGTTCCTCGGGAGCAGGCAAATCCACCCTGCTGTATATGCTTTCGGGAATGGATAAGCCGTCTTTGGGCAGGATAAACTACTGCGGCGAGGATATTACGGATATGTGCGACGACAAGCTTGCAGTATTCCGCAGAAAGCACTGCGGCTTTGTATTTCAGCAGATACACCTTGTTGACAGCATGAGTGTCATGGATAACGTAATAAGCACGGGCATGCTTACAGGACAGAAGCAGAAGGAGCTAAAAGCAAAGGCTATGGAGCTTTTTGAAAAAATGGGCATATCCGAGGAGCTCACCCGTAAATTCCCTGCTCAGCTGTCAGGCGGTGAGGCTCAGCGCTCGGCTATGGTGCGTGCTCTTATCAATGATCCCGATATCGTATTTGCCGACGAGCCTACGGGCGCTCTCAACAGCGCAGGAGTAAAGTCCGTCCTTGATGTGCTGACAAATATCAATAATGCGGGACAGTCCGTGGTAATGGTTACCCACGATATAAAGTCAGTCCGCCGCGGCAATCGTATCATATACTTACAGGACGGCGGTATCATGGGAGAATGTGAGCTGGGCAAGTATGTCAGCGGAGACAAGCAGCGCCATGAAAAGGTAAGGAAGTTTCTGGAGGGTATGGGATGGTAAAGCTTATAAAGTCGGGCTTCCACAAGGACAGGACCATAATGTCCGTCTTTCTGATGATAATCATAATAGCCACATTCCTTTTGCATTCAGGATTGTTTGCCTCCATGTATCCCAAGCTCTATGATGAATATGCACGCAGCGGAGGTATTGCAGACTATTTGTTCATGACCAATGCAAACGCTGAAGATATCGAAAGTGTCCTATCTCCGAAAAATGATATTGACTCGTATAGCGTTCAGGACTTGGTGTATTTAAACACTTTGAAGTTAACTACGAGCAAATGCTCAAAGGAGAAAAAAGATTCCAGCTGGATAATTCAGCGTTTCGGAGATAACATCGGCTATGACAGGCTTGATTTTATGAAGCGTGATGACAGTGTAAGCGGCAGGCGGATATACATCAACGCATATACTGCTATAAGCAATGATCTTTGTACAGGTGATAAAATGTATCTTGATACGGAATTTGGCAGGTATGAATATACAGTTGCGGGAATATATCAGCATCTGCTCCTGGGCAACACATATTCATATATATCAGTACTTTTAGATGATGAGTCATTTGCCGAACTGAGTGAAGCTCAGCAAAGATCAGGCGGTACACCGATTCGGGTCGCATACATAAATGCTGATAAATGCGAAGATATTGATAAGTCAATGCAGCAGGTACTGAATTCACTTCAAAACAATGTAGAAGTGTATGTGGAGGGATTTTCGGTAAGGCTTTGTAAAGACAGCTATACTGTAATAGTTAATATCCTTGCAGGCTTTATGGCAGTGTTCGCGCTGATAATCATGGCGATATGCATTATAATGATAATATTCACCATAAACAACAATATCAGCAGGGATATAGTCAATATCGGAGCACTCAGGGCTGTGGGGTATACCGTGGGACAGATAAGGGCTGCACTTACTGCTGAATATGTTATCATCGGAGCTGTGGGGTCGGCAGTCGGAATAGCTCTTTCCTATCTGGTCTTTCCTGCTGCTGAAAAGATGTTCATTCGGGAAATATGCGGCATCGTGTGGAAGAAGCGGTTTTATCCCGTAATAACACCGGGAGTTCTGGTTGGAATGCTTGCAGTAATGATGTGCGTGTCGTATTTCTCAACGCGAAAGATAAAGAAGCTCCACCCTGCAACAGCTCTCAGATTCGGACTGAAATCCAACAGCTTTAAAAAGAACCACTTCCCTCTCAGCGAGACAAAAGGCGAGCTGAATATACTACTTGCGCTGAAAAGCTCAATGCAGAATATGGGGCAGAACATCACTGTATTCTTTATTATAACGGCTGTGGCATTCGTTGCGGTCTTTTCGGGATTATTGTTTTACAATACAAAGGTGGATATAACCAATTTTCAGCGAATGATACAGGGAGATGCTCCCGATGCTTATATCTACCTTGAGGACACTTCTTTCGAGGCATCATACAAAGCTATAGATAAAATAAAAAATGTAAACGGCATATCGCAGGTGTACGGACTGGGCTGGACAACAGCAAGTGTCGGAGGCGGCGATGTTGATCTTTTATATGTAACGGAGCCTGAATATGTGTACTGCGGCGTTTATGAGGGAGAGATAATGCGCAGGGACAATGAGGTCGTAGTGGGAAGCACTGTTGCCGAAAGGCTCGGAGTTGGGGTAGGCGATGAGATAGTTATTGAATACGGAGATGAGAGCGGACGTTATCTTATAACAGGTCTTCAGCAGTCTATGCTGAGCAACAGGATCTATATTACTGATAAGGGCGCACAGGCAATAGGCGTAAATACAACCTATGATTACCTTCGTGCAAGAGTAACAGATGCTACAGACAAGAAGGTAGATATTGTTTTAAGCACGATAAAAGAAATGGATGATTGCGGCGTGTCAGACGTTAAGAATTACTACAGGCATGTGAGAAGCAATGAGAATACACCTGTTTATGCCGTAGGCTTTATTGTACTGGTAATGATAATACTCAGTGTTGCAACTGTGCTGTTTGTCATAAGGCTTCTGCTCAAGACCGTATTCATCAAAAAAGAGCGGGAGTTCGGCATAAAGAAGGCTGTAGGCTTTACGAGCACTCAGCTTCGCTGCCAGCTGTCGCTGTCCCTCATGCCGACAACTATAATAGCAGCTGTTTCGGGTTCGGTACTGGGTTATCTTCTTCTGAATCCGCTGTTCACACTTATACTCGGCGGCTACGGCATACGAAATGCAAATCTGCTGCTCCGGCCGCTTATGATACTGATAACAGCAGCTGCAGTAACAGTCATGGTTTTTGTGTTCTGCTTTGTGATGTCAGGCAGAATGAAGAAGCTGTCGGCTTATAAGCTCATACAGGAATAAGATTTTTAAAGGGAGATATGATCATGAAAGGAAAAAAAATAACAGCTGCGTTATTCGCAGCATGCATCATCGGAAACGCAGCCGCTTACGGCAGCGATAATGTTTTCCCGCATTCAATAACAGCTTCTGCGGAGACTATTGATTCGGGAGAGTTCGGGGGAAGCTTCAGCTGGGAGCTCGATGATGCAGGGATACTTAAAATAAACGGCTCGGGAGAGATACTTGACTGGTCATGGGTAAATGATCGGAGGGTATACGGCCATTGCAGGATAACAGATGTTATCATAGGAGAAGGTATCAAAAAACTGGGATATGTAGACTATTCACCATATGGGCTTGAAAATATAACGCTGCTCGATCCCGAATGTGTATTCTGCGAAACACCTGACAATGCAGACCCAACAGGCAGCGATATCATCAGTAATATCCGATACACAGGTGTCATTCACGGCTACAAGGACTCTGCTGCACAGACCTATGCAGAGAAGCACGGCTTTAAATTCAAGGAGATAGAGGTTACGGCTGTCAGGATAAAGGGCGACGTAAACGGTGACGGAGAATTCAGCGTTTCAGATCTTCTCCTTTTTCAGAAATGGCTGCTTGCCGTTCCCGATACCGAGCTTGCTGACAGAAAGTCCGCTGATCTGTGCGAGGACGATCACCTTGATATTTTCGATCTTTGTCTCATGAGGAAAGCTCTGCTTGAAAAGGAAAAAGACCTTACCGCTTAAAACAGGCAATATAATACTATATAAAACGAACACGCAGCCGGCTGTTTTGCCGACTGCGTGTTTTATGCATCTGCAAAAATGCTGTATACCGCCATTTGCAGGACGGACACAAATTATTTACAGATATGGTATTGACAAACTGCTACAACTGTGTTATACTGTATATACAGTGATATATACAGTATAACACAGGAGTGCACTTATGAAGATAGTTATAAAAAACAAATCCGAGCTGCCTATCTATGAACAGATAGAGCAGCAGATAAAGGCTCAGATACTTGAAGGCAAGGTCGCAGAGGACGAGCAGCTGCCGTCTATCCGCCAGCTTGCCAGAGATCTGAAGATAAGCGTTATCACAACTACAAGAGTATACAACGACCTTGCTGAGGAGGGATTTATCATCTCCGTCACAGGCAAGGGCTATTTCGTTGCACCAAGCAACAATGAGCTCCTCCGTGAGCGTATGCTGTGCGAAATGGAGGAGGGCTTCGAGAAAGCCGTACTTAACGGCAGAAATGCGGGACTTTCCGATGACGAGATCATCGCCGCCCTAAAAAAATTTCTGGAGGAATGATTTATGGAGAACATTCTTGAGATAAGCGGACTTAACAAGTCTTACGACAGCTTCGCGCTGAAGGACGTCACCTTTTCCCTGCCAAAAGGGTATATCATGGGCTTCGTAGGCGAAAACGGCTCGGGCAAGACCACTACTATCCGCTCCATACTCAATATGGCAAATATAGACAGCGGAAAGATAAGCGTCTTCGGTCTTGACAGCGTTAAAGACACTATCACCATAAAGGAAAAGCTGGGCGTGGTGTTTGACAGCCTTTACCTTGCAGACCACCTCACCGCTAAACAGATAGAAAAGCAGCTGAAACCCTTCTATAAGGACTGGGACAGCAAGGAATTCGCAGGCAGGCTCAGAGCCTTCGGGCTTCCCGATAACAAGCGTGTGGGAGAATTCTCAAAGGGCATGAAAATGAAATTCATGATAGCTATCGCACTGTCCCACAAGGCTGACTTCATGATACTTGACGAGCCTACCAGCGGACTTGACCCTGTTGCCCGTGATGAGCTCCTTGATATACTTGCGGAGTACATCGAGAACGAAAACAGAAGCGTCCTTTTCTCCACACATATCACATCTGATGTGGAGCGTATCGCCGACTACGTTACCATACTCCACAACGGCAGAGTGTGGTTCACGGGAACAAAGGACGAGCTCAGCGAAAAATACGTTATCCTCAGAGGCGCCGAGGAGGACATCTCCTCTGCCCTGCGCGAAAAATGCATAGGCTTCCACGGCTACAGAAACGGCTTCGACGCACTTCTAAGTACTGAGTATCTCGGCGAGGTATCAGACGGGCTTGAGACCGAAAAGGCTAATATCGACGAGATACTGGTCTATGTTGCAAAGGAGGACAGACATGAACGACATAATGAAAATGATAAGGTTTGACCTTATCTCTGTCAGCAGGCTCACTGTTCCTTATGTAGCTGTATTTGGCATTGTAAGTATCATTGCGGCACTGTTCAGTCTACCTATCGGTATCCTTTGTGTTGTAAGCTTTGTAATGATAATCGCCCCCGTGCAGGGTATCAACAATTCAAGCTGCAAGAAGCTCTACGGTATACTGCCTGTCAGCAGGAGCGCTGTAATAAAGGCACTTTTCACGGAAATATTTGTTACTATGTTCATAGGAGAACTGCTGTCTTTTCTGTGTCTGCTAATAGTAAAGTGCTCCTCTCTGTATGAGATACTCCCCGAAAAGCTTTCCCATTTCGCAGAGAGATTCCCTACAATGCCCGATTACAAATTTGAAAAATTATATTTGCTCGCCGCTGCGGCATTTGCTTTCATAACAATAGTTCTCTGCTATGCCCAGATGCGCTCGGAGGTAAAGAACATGGAGACAGCCATTCGTGAGCTTATGATAATAGTTGCTGTATTTGCAGCCGTCACAGCATTCATATCGGTTATGATGTACAACGGAAAGCTCCGCGCTTTAAGAGATATAATTATGCCGCCAACTTCGGCAGGCAAATGGCTGTCCATTGCTATACTCAATGCAATTACCTTAGCTGCGGCATACCTTTTCTGCACGGTCACTATTAAAAAGGCGTCCGCAAAAGAGCTGTAAGGAGGGACAATATGAAAAAGATGATCGACCTTATGCGAGTGGACCTCATATCGGCAAAGGGCAGAAACAAGGCAAGAATCTTCGTTATGCTCCTGCTTACCGCAATGTTTGTGGTCATGGGACTGCTCACGGAAGCCATATTCATGGTATTCAGCATAGTTGTACTGGGAGTCATGCTCGTGCCGTTTATCACAATGGCAGAAAAGACTCACAATGCAGGAAAAATATTCTCAGTCATCCCCACCGACAGAAAAAGCATTGTCATTTCACGCTTTGCTCTCACAACGGGGATATATACCGTATTTTCGGCAATTATTTTTATCCTGTACCTCATAATGGAAAAATTCAGTGAGCTTCATGGAATAACCATTTCCAAGGACGTAAGAGATGTATACGAAGTATCACACGGTTTCGGCACAGGTGTACAGATGAAGGCTCTGGAAAACTCAATGTTCTGGCTTGTTTTCGCTGTTACCCTTATAGTCATGGCAGGACAGCACAGAAGATATTTCAAAAAGGGCATTTCAAGCAAGAGCAACTCCCTGCTGATAAGCTTCCTTAAAATCTTAGGCGGAATTGCTCTGTTCTATGCCATAGCTGCTGTCATTATCTTGATATTCAATGTAGATATACTCAAGCCTGTACTTATAGTACTTTTAAATATGATAATGGCGCTGGCAGCTCCCATGAACGGACTGCTGCTCAGTATCGTACTTATCTTTATCGGCTTCGGCTTCACACTCTATCAGCTTGTATGCTCGGTAGTGGACTATGAAGCCCGTGAGCTTTGAGGAGGTGGATATACATGAAAGGATTTCTGCGCAGCACTGCCGCTTTTATTGCTGCGGCAGTGCTTACAGTCTGCACTCAGCCATTCAGCGCTTTTGCAGAAAATGAAGACGAGCCGAAATGTCCATCGGGAATAACCGTCAGTAAACTTATAAGCAGTCAGAAAAAATTAAACGCACATCCCACCAATATCAAAAACAGCAAGACTGACAGCGCTCATGTGGAGCTTGTTTTTCACGGGGACGAGATACTTTATACACGCTACTACGGCTGCACTAATATTGAGGAGCACACCCCTGCCGACGAGAACAGCGTATTTGAATGGGGAAGCATAAGCAAGACCTTTACATGGGTCAGCATCATGCAGCTCTGGGAACAGGAAAAGATAGACCTTGAAGCGGATATCCGCACATATCTCCCAGATGACTTCTTCCGCCGCCTTAAATATGACGATCCAATTACACTCATGGACATCATGAACCACAAGGGCGGCTGGTGCGAGAAGTTCTACGACTCCACCTCAGAGGATATGGCTGAAATGCCCTCACTTGAAGAAGCTCTCAAAAATGTGGAGCCCGCCCAGACCTACCGTCCCGGTGAAGTAGCTTCCTACTCAAACTGGGCTGCTTCACTTGCAGGACTTATCGTTCAGCGGGTAAGCGGCATGGACTACGTTGACTACATTCACAAGAACATCTTCGAGCCACTCGGTATGGAGCACACCGCAGTAGCTCCTAACCTTACAGATAACCCATGGGTAAGAGAGCAGCGTCTGAAAACTATCTGCTATGATTTATCTACCCATGGCGGGTATAAAGAAAACGAAGACGGAGTAATAGAGGAAGGAATTATTGAAGAATTCAAGTCCAAGGGCACCTGCCTTTTCAACGACCAGCTCTACCCCTGCGGCTCAATAACGGGTACTATCGGCGACCTTGCCACCTTCGCACAGGCTTTGGTCAACGACGACCACCCCCTGTTCAAAAATGCCAAAACTCAGGAGAAGCTCTTCTCAGGCTCCTCATTCTACGGAAACACTGATATCCCCAGCTTCAGCTATGGCTTTGACGTCCATGAATACAACAACGTCCGCTCCTTCGGACATACAGGAGGTACCTTTGGCTGTGTTTCTAATATGGAATTCGATCCCGTATCAAAGTTCGGAGTCGTAGGTCTTTCAAACTGCCGCGATGATTTTCCAAACTATTTGTGCTCATTTGTTTTCGGAAGCTTGAAGACCAAGAACTATATCGGAGAAAACTTCGAGAAAGCAGATCTGACGCCCTACAGCGGCTACTATTCCGACACCCGCACACATGCGGCAGGAATGGGAAGATTCATACTGTATATGGACGCATTCTCAATTGACAATATAGACGCTGTAAAGGTAGCTGACGATGTATTTCTTGAATATCATTCCGAAGATTATTATGATGATGCTATATACGGCATAGTCGAACACTCTGACGGCAGACGGGGCTTTTTTAACAGCTGCTCGGAATACCTTGAAATAAAGCATTACATACCCAAGCTCTGTCTCCTTGCAGGCTTTATGCTCTGCGGCGTTGCGTCACTGTTCATACTCCTTGCAAAGCGGAAGCTAAACAAGGCACACAAGGCTGCTCCCCTGTCCTTTGCCCATATCATCACCGCAGGACAGTTTGCAAAGATAGTATCCCTTGCTGCAATGATATCCATTGTAGTCGTTCGTATACAGGGTGACAACGACGGTCTCACCAAGACACAGGGCATGGTCATAGGCATTACACAGCTCCTATGCCTTGGAGTCTGCGTACTTGCACTTCTTGCTGCCGCTTACTCACTCATAGCAAAAAAGAAGCTCCCCTACAAAAAAATACGCAGCATATCATGCTTTGCGGGAAACCTTATCACCGTATCCGCAATGATATTCTTTGAGATGTACAACTTCTGGGGCTGCTGATACAGCCAATTGAAGCATATGAACATTGCAGACAGATATAATGTGAAAGTCCTTTTTCTCAATATTTTTTTATAATACTGACACTTGCGATTCATCTGCGGATCAGGATGTATCGCTTTCTTTTTTCTGCCACCTGACGGTGATCATTAATTTTACATTGATCGTGTCACACTTTACAATATCATTTTGAGTATATATTATGAAAGCGGAAATGCGCATTACAACTTTTCAAATAAATGGAGGTATCAGTCATGACGGACAAGGAATACCGAATACTTTTCACCAGATCTCCGCAGGAAGCTCAGAGCAAGCTGTTTGACGAATATTTCAACTATGTTTACACTATCGTTTTCAACAAGCTCAGAAGCTGCGCTGTCAAAGAGGATATGGAAGAATGTGTCAGCGATGTCTTTGCAGACGTATTTGAATACCTTGACAAAACATCTGTACAGAACGCTGATGTAAAAGGCTTTATCAGCACCGTGGCGATAAGAAAAGCTATCAATATGTTCCACAGCCTTAATTCAAAAAGCGGAAGGACAGTTTCACTTGAAGAAAGTGACGCAGACAGCATTTCAGACAGTACGGATATTGCCGATAACGCTGAACGCGGAGAGCTCCGCAGCACGCTTCTCCGTCTTGTGGAAGAGCTTGGAGAACCCGATTCAATCATCATCATACAAAAATACTACTACGGCATGAGTTCAAAAGAAATAGCAGATTCTGTTTCACTTGAGCCTGCCAACGTCAGGACAAGATGCTCCCGAGCCATAAAAAAACTGAAAGATAAGCTGAGTAATATTGGTATATCTTTAAAGGAGGCAGAACTATGACGAACAAGAAAGAAGTTGATTTCGGCATTATGGAAAAACGCTGAGATAAATGAGTTGGAGTCCCTTTCCGAAAAAGTCCCTGCAGCAGGCAATGAAGAAAAAAACCAGGATACTTGAAATGAGCAGAAGAAAGTATAATATGAGAAAAAATGGCATTGCAGCCGCTGACGAGGAATCTGTAAGCGGCTCGGAGCCTTACCGTCCCCGCACTCTCCGAAAAGTGATCTCCTCAGCCGCTGCATGTACGATCCTTGTAGGCGGTATCGCAGGCGGCGTGTATCTGATGAAGAACAAGCACACATTCAAAACCGACAGCTCTGGATCTGCTGTGACCGAGCCTGCCACTGAACCGACCACCGAAGCTGCCGATCCCAATGCCGATAAGGCATACTCAGCTGATGAAGTTGACCTTGACGAATATGACATGAGCTCAGAAAAAGCTGTTATCGGCAGAATGCTCAATGACTTCCATTTCATGGATAAGATAAGCGGCGAAGTCATCGGCTCGGACTGCATAACATCATTCTGGTTCGATCTTGCAAATGATACAGGCTTATGGAGTGCAGAGAGCGTCAGCATCGATGTGATATCAAACGATATCATGGAAGAAAACTGGTACAGAATCGGCGATCCCGTACTTACATCAAACGGTTTACCGTATGAACTACAATTATTTCTTTGAAGGCAGAACTATGTACATGAATACCGACGGTGCACTTTTTGGCGAGGAATTCCGTGGCAATCCCAACTTCCCAAAGTACTGTGACCTGAAAAACGACCGTAAATCCTTCTTTTTGGATGCCGATGATTATATCACTTACAACCGCGATAAAACAGCTCTTTCCTATGATGATTTTTATGAAAAGTATGAAGATACAAAGCAGTATTACACATTCGACGGAAGCATTGACCTTACAAGCTCGTCCTCCTGTGCATACACTGCATCTCCGATCAGTACATTGGCGAAGCTGAACACAATAGATATTTCATCTGTTGAGATCGAATACGGCAAAAAATATATGGGTAGAGAATGTCTGCTTCTGAAAGCAGATATGATGACAATTAATGGCATACCTACAGGCTTTACAGACGGGCTCTTATTCAGAAAACAGCGGTTTCCCGATAGCTGAAAATGTAAGTAAGATAAAATACGCAGAAATGCTCGTAGATAAAGAAACAGGTACTATCATGAAACAGCTCTTCAAAAATGAAAACGGTGAAGCTATTTACGGAACGGGGTATTCCAAGGTAGCCTTCAACGAAAAATGCAGAGCCTCTTCCTGATATAGCAATGAACCACCCTTACTGATGCATAACATGATATAGTAAAATACAGGATATAACCACCGCATGACGGTGGTTATATCTTTGAGTATACCTGTAGGACAAAATGACTTTGCTATTGAAAAATAATGTATTATGATGTATAATAAAAAATGGTGTGCAAACGTATATATATGCACCGCTGTGCCCTGAACACAGCATGATCCAATAATTTCAAGGAGGATATAATGGAAATACTGAAAGCAGAAAAAACTCGTAAAATCATTCACTATAAGTGAAAAACAACGCCAAAGCTCTCGGGATCACAGAAAAGAAAAAGGTCGCCGTAAACGGTATCAGCTTTACCGCAAGATCAGGCGAGGTCTTCGGACTTATCGGACCTAACGGCGCGCAGGCAAGACAACTACCATGCGTATGCTGGCTACACTTCTCGCTCCCGACAGCGGCGACGCGCTCTACAATGACGTCAGCGCCGTAAAGTCGCCCGAGGAGATACGCTCACAGCTGGCATTTCTCACTACTGATCTGAAACCCGACATGAAGTCCACACCCCAACATCATGTTCGACTTCTTTGCAGAACTCTACCACACATACCAAAGGACGCTGCGCAAAAGCGAAAAAAGCTCCTCTTTGACGAGTTCGGCATAAAACAAATTCGCAGATACCACTATTGCAAAGCTCTCTCAGGGACAGAGACAAAAAGGTATCGCTGGTAATATCCGTTATCCACGATCCGAAGTTCGTTATCCTTGACGAACCCACAAACGGACTGGACATCATCGCTGCCCGTGAAGTCCGCGAGTTCATACTCAACATGAAAAAAACAGGCAAGTGCGTAATAATCTCCACTCACCTTTTTGACCTTGTAGAAAAAGGTCTGTGACAGAGCTGCCATGATAATGGACGGCAGGATAGTTGCGGACGATACACTGGAAAAACCTCATGCAGGGACGCTCCCTTGAGGACGCTTTCTACGATATTTATACAAGCCTTAACGGCGGAAATGATGAGGTGTGACCATGAGAGATATAATTACAATCGCAAAAAA
>NZ_JAGT01000002.1 GCF_000526795.1 Ruminococcus flavefaciens AE3010 | reverse complement strand
GCGGATAGTAGTGGTCTTGCCCGAGCCGTTTTCCGCTACGAAGCCCATGATATACCCTTTTGGCAGGGAAAAGGTGACGTCCTTCAGCGCGAAGCTGTCGTAAGACTTGTTAAGTCCGCTTATCTCAAGAATGTTCTCCATAAATCATTCCTCCAGAAATTTTTTTAGGGCGGGGCGATGATCTCGTCATCGGAAAGTCCCGCATTTCTGCCGTTAAGTACGGCTTTCTCGAAGCCCTCCTCCATTTCGCACAGCATACGCTCACGGAGGAGCTCATTGTTGCTTGGTGCAACGAAATAGCCCTTGCCTGTGACGGAGATGATAAATCCCTCCTCAGCAAGGTCGTTGTATACTCTTGTAGTTGTGATAACGCTTATCTTCAGATCTCTGGCAAGCTGGCGGATAGACGGCAGCTGCTCGTCCTCTGCGACCTTGCCTTCAAGTATCTGAGCCTTTATCTGCTGCTCTATCTGTTCATAGATAGGCAGCTCGGATTTTTTTTTTATAACTATCTTCATAAGTGCACTCCTGTGTTATACTGTATATATCACTGTATATACAGTATAACACAGTTGTAGCAGTTTGTCAATACCATATCTGTAAATAATTTGTGTCCGTCCTGCAAATGGCGGTATACAGCATTTTTGCAGATGCATAAAACACGCAGTCGGCCAAAACAGCCGGCTGCGTGTTCGTTTTATATAGTATTATATTGCCTGTTTTTAAGCGGTAAGGTCTTTTTTCCTTTTCAAGCAGAGCTTTCCTCATGAGACAAAGATCGAAAATATCAAGGTGATCGTCCTCGCCACAGATCAGCGGACTTTCTGTCAGCAAGCTCGGTATCGGGAACGGCAAGCAGCCATTTTCTGAAAAAAGGAGAAGATCTGAAAACGCTGAATTTCTCCGTCACCGTTTACGTCGCCCTTTATCCTGACAGCCGTAACCTCTATCTCCTTGGAATTTAAAGCCGTGCTTCTCTGCATAGGTCTGTGCAGCAGAGTCCTTGTAGCCGTGAATGACACCTGTGTATCGGATATTACTGATGATATCGCTGCCTGTTGGGTCTGCATTGTCAGGTGTTTCGCAGAATACACATTCGGGATCGAGCAGCGTTATATTTTCAAGCCCATATGGTGAATAGTCTACATATCCCAGTTTTTTGATACCTTCTCCTATGATAACATCTGTTATCCTGCAATGGCCGTATACCCTCCGATCATTTTACCCATGACCAGTCAAGTATCTCTCCCGAGCCGTTTATTTTAAGTATCCCTGCATCATCGAGCTCCCAGCTGAAGCTTCCCCCGAACTCTCCCGAATCAATAGTCTCCGCAGAAGCTGTTATTGAATGCGGGAAAACATTATCGCTGCCGTAAGCGGCTGCGTTTCCGATGATGCATGCTGCGAATAACGCAGCTGTTATTTTTTTTTCCTTTCATGATCATATCTCCCTTTAAAAATCTTATTCCTGTATGAGCTTATAAGCCGACAGCTTCTTCATTCTGCCTGACATCACAAAGCAGAACACAAAAACCATGACTGTTACTGCAGCTGCTGTTATCAGTATCATAAGCGGCCGGAGCAGCAGATTTGCATTTCGTATGCCGTAGCCGCCGAGTATAAGTGTGAACAGCGGATTCAGAAGAAGATAACCCAGTACCGAACCCGAAACAGCTGCTATTATAGTTGTCGGCATGAGGGACAGCGACAGCTGGCAGCGAAGCTGAGTGCTCGTAAAGCCTACAGCCTTCTTTATGCCGAACTCCCGCTCTTTTTTGATGAATACGGTCTTGAGCAGAAGCCTTATGACAAACAGCACAGTTGCAACACTGAGTATTATCATTACCAGTACAATAAAGCCTACGGCATAAACAGGTGTATTTCTCATTGCTTCTCACATGCCTGTAGTAATTCTTAACGTCTGACACGCCGCAATCATCCATTTCTTTTATCGTGCTTAAAACAATATCTACCTTCTTGTCTGTAGCATCTGTTACTCTTGCACGAAGTAATCATAGGTTGTATTTACGCCTATTGCCTGTGCGCCCTTATCAGTAATATAGATCCTGTTGCTCAGCATAGACTGCTGAAGACCTGTTATAAGATAACGTCCGCTCTCATCTCCGTATTCAATAACTATCTCATCGCCTACCCCAACTCCGAGCCTTTCGGCAACAGTGCTTCCCACTACGACCTCATTGTCCCTGCGCATTATCTCTCCCTCATAAACGCCGCAGTACACATATTCAGGCTCCGTTACATATAAAAGATCAACATCGCCGCCTCCGACACTTGCTGTTGTCCAGCCCAGTCCGTACACCTGCGATATGCCGTTTACATTTTTTATTTTATCTATAGCTTTGTATGATGCCTCGAAAGAAGTGTTCCTCAAGGTAGATATAAGCATCGGGAGGCATCTCCCTGTATCATTCGCTGAAAATTGGTTATATCCACCTTTGTATTGTAAAACAATAATCCCGAAAAGACCGCAACGAATGCCACAGCCGTTATAATAAAGAATACAGTGATGTTTCTGCCCCATATTCTGCATTGAGCTTTTCAGCGCAAGTAGTATATTCAGCTCGGCCTTTTGTCTCGCTGAGAGGGAAGTGGTTCTTTTTAAAGCTGTTGGATTTCAGTCCGAATCTGAGAGCTGTTGCAGGGTGGAGCTTCTTTATCTTTCGCGTTGAGAAATACGACACGCCACATCATTACTGCAAGCATTCCAACCAGAACTCCCGGTGTTATTACGGGATAAAACCGCTTCTTCCACACGATGCCGCATATTTCCCGAATGAACATCTTTTCAGCAGCAGGAAAGACCAGATAGGAAAAGAGCTATTTCCGACTGCCGACCCCACAGCTCCGATGATAACATATTCAGCAGTAAGTGCAGCCCTTATCTGTCCCACGGTATACCCCACAGCCCTGAGTGCTTCCGATATTGACTATATCCCTGCTGATATTGTTGTTTATGGTGAATATTATCATTATAATGCCATATCGCCATGATTATCAGCGCGAACACTGCCATAAAGCCTGCAAGGATATTAACTATTACCAGTATAGCTGTCTTTACAAAGCCTTTACCGAAAATCCCTCCAACATACACTTCTACATTGTTTTGAAGTGAATTCAGGTACCTGCTGCATTGGACTTATCAATATCTTCGCATTTATCAGCATTTATGTATGCGACCCGAATCGGTGTACCGCCTGATCTTTGCTGAGCTTCACTCAGTTCGGCAAATGACTCATCATCTAAAAGTACTGATATATATGAATATGTGTTGCCCAGGAGCAGATGCTGATATATTCCCGCAACTGTATATTCATACCTGCCAAATTCCGTATCAAGATACATTTTATCACCTGTACAAAGATCATTGCTTATAGCAGTATATGCGTTGATGTATATCCGCCTGCCGCTTTACACTGTCATCACGCTTCATTAAAATCAAGCCTGTCATAGCCGATGTTATCTCCGAAACGCTGAATTATCCAGCTGGAATCTTTTTTTCTCCTTTGAGCATTTGCTCGTAGTTAACTTTCAAAGTGTTTAAATACACCAAGTCCTGAACGCTATACGAGTCAATATCATTTTTCGGAGATAGGACACTTTCGATATCTTCAGCGTTTGCATTGGTCATGAACAAATAGTCTGCAATACCCTCCGCTGCGTGCCATATTCATCATAGAGCTTGGGATACATGGAGGCAAACAATCCTGAATGCAAAAGGAATGTGGCTATTATGATTATCATCAGAAAGGACGGACATTATGGTTCCTGTCCTTGTGGAAGCCCGACTTTATAAGCTTTACCATTCCATTACCCTCCAGAAACTTCCTTACCTTTTCATGGCGCTGCTTGTCTCCGCTGACATACTTGCCCAGCTCACATTCTCCCATGATACCGCCGTCCTGTAAGTATATGATACGATTGCCGCGGCGGACTGACTTTATATCGTGGGTAACCATTACCACGGACTGTCCCGCATTATTGATATTTGTCAGCACATCAAGGACGGGACTTTACTCCTGCGCTGTTGAGAGCGCCCGTAGGCTCGTCGGCAAATACGATATCGGGATCATTGATAAGAGCACGCACCATAGCCGAGCGCTGAGCCTCACCGCCTGACAGCTGAGCAGGGAATTTACGGGTGAGCTCCTCGGATATGCCCATTTTTTCAAAAAGCTCCATAGCCTTTGCTTTTAGCTCCTTCTGCTTCTGTCCTGTAAGCATTGCCCGTGCTTATTACGTTATCCATGGACCACTCATTGCTGTCAACAAGGTGTATCTGCTGAAATACAAAGCCGCAGTGCTTTCTGCGGAATACTGCAAGCTTGTCGTCGCACATATCCGTAATATCCTCGCCGCAGTAGTTTATCCTGCCCAAAGACGGCTTATCCATTCCCGAAAGGCATATACAGCAGGGTGGATTTGCCTGCTCCCGAGGAACCTACTATAACTGTAAAATCGCCCTTGTATATCTCAAGGTCGAGATTCTTTATTACGTGCTGCTGCTTCCCGCCCACTGAAAAGCTTTTTGGAAAGCTTATCTGTTTCTTACTTATGACTTCCTTGTTTTTCCATAGCGACCCCCATAAAAATAAGATCATACAGCGCTGTTCTGTATGGACCTTATTATATCATAATCTGATTTTGGAAATCTTTGTCTGTTCTTTAATTGTTTTTTAAAACAAGTCTGAGCCGCAGTGATACCGTAAAAGCCCTTGCCGTTGTTATAGCACATGAGCTCGCCGTTCATTTGCTCGATAAAGTATTTTGATATGTACAGTCCGATACCCCGAGCCGTCCCTTGCCTGCCGCATTTGAACCGCGGCAGAATTTTTCAGTAATGAGTTCAAGCTCCTCGTCGGGAACTCCGCCGCCCTTATCTGCGATCTCCAGTACAAAGAAGTTTTCCTCAAAAGAAGCTCCTGATAGTTATTGTCTGTGTCCGCATACTTGTACGAATTGGAAATGATATTGCCACGGTCTGTTTCAAGCCTGAGCTTATTCCGCATATATGACACAGTCCTTTTATATCGGCAGGACTTTACCTTTTTAAGAGGGATCGCTCTCAGCGATTATGCGTTGAAGCTCCCGTGACGGCAGCTCCTCGGGGACACTTCAGCTGTTCCAGCTCTTCAAGAGCGGCATGGAACATATTTGAGGACCAGCTTGTCTATTTGGTCTGTTCTTGCCGTTTATGGCAGCAAGGGGTTTCTTTCTTGCTTCCGCATTGTCGGGGACACAAGTTCGAAGATAATCCACCATAGGCCTTTATAGACGAAACAGGATTCCTTATATTCGGTGGGACAAGGCCTCTGCAATGAGCTCCTTGCGGCTTTTTACAGCAGCTTCCTCACGCTTGCGCGAAGCCTTCAGCTCCTCGCGCATGATATCGAGCTTCTCAGTAAATGCGCCGAATATGTTGCCTCTGTCCATTTCCAAGCGGAGTATCGAGCGTTCTCCTGCTGCAACCCTCTGACCGCAAAGTCTTTCAGTTCTTGCCAAATGGCCGCTTACTACCCACGTTCGCCTGAGGGAAAATAAGAATATCCAACAGAGGAACCAGGAAGGGCATGATGCCTTTGCCATGCAGAGCTTTCATCTTTGTATTCCTGTTTCGTCTATAAAGGCTATGGTGGATTATCTTGAACTTGTGTCCGACAATGCGGAGCAGAAAGAAACCCTTGCTGCCATAAAACGGCAAGGACAGACCAAATAGGACAAGCTGGTCTCAAATATGTTCCATGCCCGCTCTTGAAGAGCTGGAACAGCTTGAAGTGTCTCCCGAGGAGCTGCCGTCACGGGAGCCTTCAACGCATAAATCGCTGAGAGCGATCCTCTTAAAAAGGTAAAGTCTGGCCGATATAAAGGACTGTGTCATATATGCGGATAAGCTCAGGCTTGAACAAGACCGTGGGGCAATATCATTTCCAATTCGTACAAGTATGCGGGACACAGACATAACTATCAGGAGCTTCTTTGAGGGAAAACTTCTTTGTACTGGAGATCGCAGATAAGGGCGGCGGAGTTCCCGACGAGGAGCTTGAACTCATTTACTGAAAAAATTCTGCCGCGGTTCAAATGCGGCAGGCAAGGACGGCTCGGGTATCGGGACTGTACATATCAAAATACTTTATCGAGCAAATGAACGGCGAGCTCATGTGCTATAACAACGGCAAGGGCTTTACGGTATCACTGCGGCTCAGACTTGTTTTAAAAAACAATTAAAGAACAGACAAAGATTTTCCAAAAATCAGATTATGATATAATAAGGTCATACAGAACAGCGCTGTATGATCTTATTTTTATTGGGGGTCGCTATGGAAAAACAAGGAAGTCATAGTAAGAACAGGATAAGCTTTCCAAAAAGCTTTTCAGTGGGGCGGGAAGCAGCAGGCACGTAATAAAGAATCTCGACCTTGAGATATACAAGGGCGATTTTACAGTTATAGTAGGTTCCTCGGGAGCAGGCAAATCCACCCTGCTGTATATGCTTTTCGGGAATGGATAAGCCGTCTTTGGGCAGGATAAAACTTACTGCGGCGAGGATATTACGGATATGTTGCGACGACAAGCTTGCAGTATTCCGCAGAAAAGCACTGCGGCTTTGTATTTCAGCAGATACACCTTGTTGACAGCATTGAGTGTCATGGATAACGTAATAAGCACGGGCATGCTTACAGGACAGAAGCAGAAGGAGCTAAAAGCAAAGGCTATGGAGCTTTTTTGAAAAAAATGGGCATATCCGAGGAGCTCACCCGTAAATTCCCTGCTCAGCTGTCAGGCGGTGAGGCTCAGCGCTCGGCTATGGTGCGTGCTCTTATCAATGATCCCGATATCGTATTTGCCGACGAGCCTACGGGCGCTCTCAACAGCGCAGGAGTAAAGTCCGTCCTTGATGTGCTGACAAATATCAATAATGCGGGACAGTTCCGTGGTAATGGTTACCCACGATATAAAGTCAGTCCGCCGCGGCAATCGTATCATATACTTACAGGACGGCGGTATCATGGGAGAATGTGAGCTGGGCAAGTATGTCAGCGGAGACAAGCAGCGCCATGAAAAGGTAAGGAAGTTTCTGGAGGGTATGGGATGGTAAAGCTTATAAAGTCGGGCTTCCACAAGGACAGGACCATAATGTCCGTCTTTCTGATGATAATCATAATAGCCACATTCCTTTTGCATTCAGGATTGTTTGCCTCCATGTATCCCAAGCTCTATGATGAATATGCACGCAGCGGAGGTATTGGCAGACTATTTGTTCATGACCAATGCAAACGCTGAAGATATCGAAAGTGTCCTATCTCCGAAAAATGATATTGACTCGTATAGCGTTCAGGACTTGGTGTATTTTAAACACTTTGAAGTTAACTACGAGCAAATGCTCAAAGGAGAAAAAAGATTCCAGCTGGATAATTCAGCGTTTCGGAGATAACATCGGCTATGACAGGCTTGATTTTATGAAGCGTGATGACAGTGTAAGCGGCAGGCGGATATACATCAACGCATATACTGCTATAAGCAATGATCTTTGTACAGGTGATAAAATGTATCTTGATACGGAATTTGGCAGGTATGAATATACAGTTGCGGGAATATATCAGCATCTGCTCCTGGGCAACACATATTCATATATATCAGTACTTTTAGATGATGAGTCATTTGCCGAACTGAGTGAAGCTCAGCAAAGATCAGGCGGTACACCGATTCGGGTCGCATACATAAATGCTGATAAATGCGAAGATATTGATAAGTCAATGCAGCAGGTACTGAATTCACTTCAAAAACAATGTAGAAGTGTATGTGGAGGGATTTTCGGTAAGGCTTTGTAAAGACAGCTATACTGTAATAGTTTAATATCCTTGCAGGCTTTATGGCAGTGTTCGCGCTGATAATCATGGCGATATGCATTATAATGATAATATTCACCATAAACAACAATATCAGCAGGGATATAGTCAATATCGGAGCACTCAGGGCTGTGGGGTATACCGTGGGACAGATAAGGGCTGCACTTACTGCTGAATATGTTATCATCGGAGCTGTGGGGTCGGCAGTCGGAATAGCTCTTTCCTATCTGGTCTTTCCTGCTGCTGAAAAGATGTTCATTCGGGAAATATGCGGCATCGTGTGGAAGAAGCGGTTTTATCCCGTAATAACACCGGGAGTTCTGGTTGGAATGCTTGCAGTAATGATGTGCGTGTCGTATTTCTCAACGCGAAAGATAAAGAAGCTCCACCCTGCAACAGCTCTCAGATTCGGACTGAAATCCAACAGCTTTAAAAAGAACCACTTCCCTCTCAGCGAGACAAAAGGCGAGCTGAATATACTACTTGCGCTGAAAAGCTCAATGCAGAATATGGGGCAGAAACATCACTGTATTCTTTATTATAACGGCTGTGGCATTCGTTGCGGTCTTTTCGGGATTATTGTTTTACAATACAAAGGTGGATATAACCAATTTTCAGCGAATGATACAGGGAGATGCTCCCGATGCTTATATCTACCTTGAGGACACTTCTTTCGAGGCATCATACAAAGCTATAGATAAAATAAAAAATGTAAACGGCATATCGCAGGTGTACGGACTGGGCTGGACAACAGCAAGTGTCGGAGGCGGCGATGTTGATCTTTTATATGTAACGGAGCCTGAATATGTGTACTGCGGCGTTTTATGAGGGAGAGATAATGCGCAGGGACAATGAGGTCGTAGTGGGAAGCACTGTTGCCGAAAGGCTCGGAGTTTGGGGTAGGCGATGAGATAGTTATTGAATACGGAGATGAGAGCGGACGTTATTCTTATAACAGGTCTTCAGCAGTCTATGCTGAGCAACAGGATCTATATTACTGATAAGGGCGCACAGGCAATAGGCGTAAATACAACCTATGATTACCTTCGTGCAAGAGTAACAGATGCTACAGACAAGAAGGTAGATATTGTTTTAAGCACGATAAAAGAAATGGATGATTGCGGCGTGTCAGACGTTAAGAATTACTACAGGCATGTGAGAAGCAATGAGAATACACCTGTTTATGCCGTAGGCTTTATTGTACTGGTAATGATAATACTCAGTGTTGCAACTGTGCTGTTTGTCATAAGGCTTCTGCTCAAGACCGTATTCATCAAAAAAGAGCGGGAGTTTCGGCATAAAGAAGGCTGTAGGCTTTACGAGCACTCAGCTTCGCTGCCAGCTGTCGCTGTCCCTCATGCCGACAACTATAATAGCAGCTGTTTCGGGTTCGGTACTGGGTTATCTTCTTCTGAATCCGCTGTTCACACTTATACTCGGGCGGCTACGGCATACGAAATGCAAATCTGCTGCTCCGGCCGCTTATGATACTGATAACAGCAGCTGCAGTAACAGTCATGGTTTTTGTGTTTCTGCTTTGTGATGTCAGGCAGAATGAAGAAGCTGTCGGCTTATAAGCTCATACAGGAATAAGATTTTTAAAGGGAGATATGATCATGAAAGGAAAAAAAAAAATAACAGCTGCGTTATTCGCAGCATGCATCATCGGAAACGCAGCCGCTTACGGCAGCGATAATGTTTTCCCGCATTCAATAAACAGCTTCTGCGGGAGACTATTGATTCGGGAGAGTTCGGGGGAAGCTTCAGCTGGGAGCTCGATGATGCAGGGATACTTAAAATAAACGGCTCGGGAGAGATACTTGACTGGTCATGGGTAAATGATCGGAGGGTATACGGCCATTGCAGGATAACAGATGTTATCATAGGAGAAGGTATCAAAAAACTGGGATATGTAGACTATTCACCATATGGGCTTGAAAATATAAACGCTGCTCGATCCCGAATGTGTATTCTGCGAAACACCTGACAATGCAGACCCAACAGGCAGCGATATCATCAGTAATATCCGATACACAGGTGTCATTCACGGCTACAAGGACTCTGCTGCACAGACCTATGCAGAGAAGCACGGCTTTAAATTCAAGGAGATAGAGGTTACGGCTGTCAGGATAAAGGGCGACGTAAACGGTGACGGAGAATTCAGCGTTTCAGATCTTTCTCCTTTTTCAGAAATGGCTGCTTGCCGTTCCCGATACCGAGCTTGCTGACAGAAAGTCCGCTGATCTGTGCGAGGACGATCACCTTGATATTTTCGATCTTTGTCTCATGAGGAAAGCTCTGCTTGAAAAGGAAAAAGACCTTACCGCTTAAAACAGGCAATATAATACTATATAAAACGAACACGCAGCCGGCTGTTTTGCCGACTGCGTGTTTTTATGCATCTGCAAAAATGCTGTATACCGCCATTTGCAGGACGGACACAAATTATTTACAGATATGGTATTGACAAACTGCTACAACTGTGTTATACTGTATATACAGTGATATATACAGTATAACACAGGAGTGCACTTATGAAGATAGTTATAAAAAACAAATCCGAGCTGCCTATCTATGAACAGATAGAGCAGCAGATAAAGGCTCAGATACTTGAAGGCAAGGTCGCAGAGGACGAGCAGCTGCCGTCTATCCGCCAGCTTGCCAGAGATCTGAAGATAAGCGTTATCACAACTACAAGAGTATACAACGACCTTGCTGAGGAGGGATTTATCATCTCCGTCACAGGCAAGGGCTATTTCGTTGCACCAAGCAACAATGAGCTCCTCCGTGAGCGTATGCTGTGCGAAATGGAGGAGGGCTTCGAGAAAGCCGTACTTAACGGCAGAAATGCGGGACTTTCCGATGACGAGATCATCGCCGCCCTAAAAAAATTTCTGGAGGAATGATTTATGGAGAACATTCTTGAGATAAGCGGACTTAACAAGTCTTACGACAGCTTCGCGCTGAAGGACGTCACCTTTTCCCTGCCAAAAGGGTATATCATGGGCTTCGTAGGCGAAAACGGCTCGGGCAAGACCACTACTATCCGCTCCATACTCAATATGGCAAATATAGACAGCGGAAAGATAAGCGTCTTCGGTCTTGACAGCGTTAAAGACACTATCACCATAAAGGAAAAGCTGGGCGTGGTGTTTGACAGCCTTTACCTTGCAGACCACCTCACCGCTAAACAGATAGAAAAGCAGCTGAAACCCTTCTATAAGGACTGGGACAGCAAGGAATTCGCAGGCAGGCTCAGAGCCTTCGGGCTTCCCGATAACAAGCGTGTGGGAGAATTCTCAAAGGGCATGAAAATGAAATTCATGATAGCTATCGCACTGTCCCACAAGGCTGACTTCATGATACTTGACGAGCCTACCAGCGGACTTGACCCTGTTGCCCGTGATGAGCTCCTTGATATACTTGCGGAGTACATCGAGAACGAAAACAGAAGCGTCCTTTTCTCCACACATATCACATCTGATGTGGAGCGTATCGCCGACTACGTTACCATACTCCACAACGGCAGAGTGTGGTTCACGGGAACAAAGGACGAGCTCAGCGAAAAATACGTTATCCTCAGAGGCGCCGAGGAGGACATCTCCTCTGCCCTGCGCGAAAAATGCATAGGCTTCCACGGCTACAGAAACGGCTTCGACGCACTTCTAAGTACTGAGTATCTCGGCGAGGTATCAGACGGGCTTGAGACCGAAAAGGCTAATATCGACGAGATACTGGTCTATGTTGCAAAGGAGGACAGACATGAACGACATAATGAAAATGATAAGGTTTGACCTTATCTCTGTCAGCAGGCTCACTGTTCCTTATGTAGCTGTATTTGGCATTGTAAGTATCATTGCGGCACTGTTCAGTCTACCTATCGGTATCCTTTGTGTTGTAAGCTTTGTAATGATAATCGCCCCCCGTGCAGGGTATCAACAATTCAAGCTGCAAGAAGCTCTACGGTATACTGCCTGTCAGCAGGAGCGCTGTAATAAAGGCACTTTTCACGGAAATATTTGTTACTATGTTCATAGGAGAACTGCTGTCTTTTCTGTGTCTGCTAATAGTAAAGTGCTCCTCTCTGTATGAGATACTCCCCGAAAAGCTTTCCCATTTCGCAGAGAGATTCCCTACAATGCCCGATTACAAATTTGAAAAATTATATTTGCTCGCCGCTGCGGCATTTGCTTTCATAACAATAGTTCTCTGCTATGCCCAGATGCGCTCGGAGGTAAAGAACATGGAGACAGCCATTCGTGAGCTTATGATAATAGTTGCTGTATTTGCAGCCGTCACAGCATTCATATCGGTTATGATGTACAACGGAAAGCTCCGCGCTTTAAGAGATATAATTATGCCGCCAACTTCGGCAGGCAAATGGCTGTCCATTGCTATACTCAATGCAATTACCTTAGCTGCGGCATACCTTTTCTGCACGGTCACTATTAAAAAGGCGTCCGCAAAAGAGCTGTAAGGAGGGACAATATGAAAAAGATGATCGACCTTATGCGAGTGGACCTCATATCGGCAAAGGGCAGAAACAAGGCAAGAATCTTCGTTATGCTCCTGCTTACCGCAATGTTTGTGGTCATGGGACTGCTCACGGAAGCCATATTCATGGTATTCAGCATAGTTGTACTGGGAGTCATGCTCGTGCCGTTTATCACAATGGCAGAAAAGACTCACAATGCAGGAAAAATATTCTCAGTCATCCCCACCGACAGAAAAAGCATTGTCATTTCACGCTTTGCTCTCACAACGGGGATATATACCGTATTTTCGGCAATTATTTTTATCCTGTACCTCATAATGGAAAAATTCAGTGAGCTTCATGGAATAACCATTTCCAAGGACGTAAGAGATGTATACGAAGTATCACACGGTTTCGGCACAGGTGTACAGATGAAGGCTCTGGAAAACTCAATGTTCTGGCTTGTTTTCGCTGTTACCCTTATAGTCATGGCAGGACAGCACAGAAGATATTTCAAAAAGGGCATTTCAAGCAAGAGCAACTCCCTGCTGATAAGCTTCCTTAAAATCTTAGGCGGAATTGCTCTGTTCTATGCCATAGCTGCTGTCATTATCTTGATATTCAATGTAGATATACTCAAGCCTGTACTTATAGTACTTTTAAATATGATAATGGCGCTGGCAGCTCCCATGAACGGACTGCTGCTCAGTATCGTACTTATCTTTATCGGCTTCGGCTTCACACTCTATCAGCTTGTATGCTCGGTAGTGGACTATGAAGCCCGTGAGCTTTGAGGAGGTGGATATACATGAAAGGATTTCTGCGCAGCACTGCCGCTTTTATTGCTGCGGCAGTGCTTACAGTCTGCACTCAGCCATTCAGCGCTTTTGCAGAAAATGAAGACGAGCCGAAATGTCCATCGGGAATAACCGTCAGTAAACTTATAAGCAGTCAGAAAAAATTAAACGCACATCCCACCAATATCAAAAACAGCAAGACTGACAGCGCTCATGTGGAGCTTGTTTTTCACGGGGACGAGATACTTTATACACGCTACTACGGCTGCACTAATATTGAGGAGCACACCCCTGCCGACGAGAACAGCGTATTTGAATGGGGAAGCATAAGCAAGACCTTTACATGGGTCAGCATCATGCAGCTCTGGGAACAGGAAAAGATAGACCTTGAAGCGGATATCCGCACATATCTCCCAGATGACTTCTTCCGCCGCCTTAAATATGACGATCCAATTACACTCATGGACATCATGAACCACAAGGGCGGCTGGTGCGAGAAGTTCTACGACTCCACCTCAGAGGATATGGCTGAAATGCCCTCACTTGAAGAAGCTCTCAAAAATGTGGAGCCCGCCCAGACCTACCGTCCCGGTGAAGTAGCTTCCTACTCAAACTGGGCTGCTTCACTTGCAGGACTTATCGTTCAGCGGGTAAGCGGCATGGACTACGTTGACTACATTCACAAGAACATCTTCGAGCCACTCGGTATGGAGCACACCGCAGTAGCTCCTAACCTTACAGATAACCCATGGGTAAGAGAGCAGCGTCTGAAAACTATCTGCTATGATTTATCTACCCATGGCGGGTATAAAGAAAACGAAGACGGAGTAATAGAGGAAGGAATTATTGAAGAATTCAAGTCCAAGGGCACCTGCCTTTTCAACGACCAGCTCTACCCCTGCGGCTCAATAACGGGTACTATCGGCGACCTTGCCACCTTCGCACAGGCTTTGGTCAACGACGACCACCCCCCTGTTCAAAAATGCCAAAACTCAGGAGAAGCTCTTCTCAGGCTCCTCATTCTACGGAAACACTGATATCCCCAGCTTCAGCTATGGCTTTGACGTCCATGAATACAACAACGTCCGCTCCTTCGGACATACAGGAGGTACCTTTGGCTGTGTTTTCTAATATGGAATTCGATCCCGTATCAAAGTTCGGAGTCGTAGGTCTTTCAAACTGCCGCGATGATTTTCCAAACTATTTGTGCTCATTTGTTTTCGGAAGCTTGAAGACCAAGAACTATATCGGAGAAAACTTCGAGAAAGCAGATCTGACGCCCTACAGCGGCTACTATTCCGACACCCGCACACATGCGGCAGGAATGGGAAGATTCATACTGTATATGGACGCATTCTCAATTGACAATATAGACGCTGTAAAGGTAGCTGACGATGTATTTCTTGAATATCATTCCGAAGATTATTATGATGATGCTATATACGGCATAGTCGAACACTCTGACGGCAGACGGGGCTTTTTTAACAGCTGCTCGGAATACCTTGAAATAAAGCATTACATACCCAAGCTCTGTCTCCTTGCAGGCTTTATGCTCTGCGGCGTTGCGTCCACTGTTCATACTCCTTGCAAAGCGGAAGCTAAACAAGGCACACAAGGCTGCTCCCTGTCCTTTGCCCATATCATCACCGCAGGACAGTTTTGCAAAGATAGTATCCCTTGCTGCAATGATATCCATTGTAGTCGTTCGTATACAGGGTGACAACGACGGTCTCACCAAGACACAGGGCATGGTCATAGGCATTACACAGCTCCTATGCCTTGGAGTCTGCGTACTTGCACTTCTTGCTGCCGCTTACTCACTCATAGCAAAAAAGAAGCTCCCCTACAAAAAAATACGCAGCATATCATGCTTTGCGGGAAACCTTATCACCGTATCCGCAATGATATTCTTTGAGATGTACAACTTCTGGGGCTGCTGATACAGCCAATTGAAGCATATGAACATTGCAGACAGATATAATGTGAAAGTCCTTTTTCTCAATATTTTTTTTATAATACTGACACTTGCGATTCATCTGCGGATCAGGATGTATCGCTTTCTTTTTTCTGCCACCTGACGGTGATCATTAATTTTACATTGATCGTGTCACACTTTACAATATCATTTTGAGTATATATTATGAAAGCGGAAATGCGCATTACAACTTTTCAAATAAATGGAGGTATCAGTCATGACGGACAAGGAATACCGAATACTTTTCACCAGATCTCCGCAGGAAGCTCAGAGCAAGCTGTTTGACGAATATTTCAACTATGTTTACACTATCGTTTTCAACAAGCTCAGAAGCTGCGCTGTCAAAGAGGATATGGAAGAATGTGTCAGCGATGTCTTTGCAGACGTATTTGAATACCTTGACAAAACATCTGTACAGAACGCTGATGTAAAAGGCTTTATCAGCACCGTGGCGATAAGAAAAGCTATCAATATGTTCCACAGCCTTAATTCAAAAAGCGGAAGGACAGTTTC
Source organism: Ruminococcus flavefaciens AE3010 (assembly GCF_000526795.1). Classification (NCBI taxonomy): domain Bacteria; kingdom Bacillati; phylum Bacillota; class Clostridia; order Eubacteriales; family Oscillospiraceae; genus Ruminococcus; species Ruminococcus flavefaciens. Next base: position 6,577 of record NZ_JAGT01000002.1, on the reverse strand, counting down.
ACTTGAAGAAAGTGACGCAGACAGCATTTCAGACAGTACGGATATTGCCGATAACGCTGAACGCGGAGAGCTCCGCAGCACGCTTCTCCGTCTTGTGGAAGAGCTTGGAGAACCCGATTCAATCATCATCATACAAAAATACTACTACGGCATGAGTTCAAAAGAAATAGCAGATTCTGTTTCACTTGAGCCTGCCAACGTCAGGACAAGATGCTCCCGAGCCATAAAAAAACTGAAAGATAAGCTGAGTAATATTGGTATATCTTTAAAGGAGGCAGAACTATGACGAACAAGAAAGAAGTTGATTTCGGCATTATGGAAAACGCTGAGATAAATGAGTTGGAGTCCCTTTCCGAAAAAAGTCCCTGCAGCAGGCAATGAAGAAAAAACCAGGATACTTGAAATGAGCAGAAGAAAGTATAATATGAGAAAAAATGGCATTGCAGCCGCTGACGAGGAATCTGTAAGCGGCTCGGAGCCTTACCGTCCCCGCACTCTCCGAAAAGTGATCTCCTCAGCCGCTGCATGTACGATCCTTGTAGGCGGTATCGCAGGCGGCGTGTATCTGATGAAGAACAAGCACACATTCAAAACCGACAGCTCTGGATCTGCTGTGACCGAGCCTGCCACTGAACCGACCACCGAAGCTGCCGATCCCAATGCCGATAAGGCATACTCAGCTGATGAAGTTGACCTTGACGAATATGACATGAGCTCAGAAAAAGCTGTTATCGGCAGAATGCTCAATGACTTCCATTTCATGGATAAGATAAGCGGCGAAGTCATCGGCTCGGACTGCATAACATCATTCTGGTTCGATCTTGCAAATGATACAGGCTTATGGAGTGCAGAGAGCGTCAGCATCGATGTGATATCAAACGATATCATGGAAGAAAACTGGTACAGAATCGGCGATCCCGTACTTACATCAAACGGTTACCGTATGAACTACAATTATTTCTTTGAAGGCAGAACTATGTACATGAATACCGACGGTGCACTTTTTGGCGAGGAATTCCGTGGCAATCCCAACTTCCCAAAGTACTGTGACCTGAAAAACGACCGTAAATCCTTCTTTTTGGATGCCGATGATTATATCACTTACAACCGCGATAAAACAGCTCTTTCCTATGATGATTTTTATGAAAAGTATGAAGATACAAAGCAGTATTACACATTCGACGGAAGCATTGACCTTACAAGCTCGTCCTCCTGTGCATACACTGCATCTCCGATCAGTACATTGGCGAAGCTGAACACAATAGATATTTCATCTGTTGAGATCGAATACGGCAAAAAATATATGGGTAGAGAATGTCTGCTTCTGAAAGCAGATATGATGACAATTAATGGCATACCTACAGGCTTTACAGACGGCTCTTATTCAGAAAACAGCGGTTTCCCGATAGCTGAAAATGTAAGTAAGATAAAATACGCAGAAATGCTCGTAGATAAAGAAACAGGTACTATCATGAAACAGCTCTTCAAAAATGAAAACGGTGAAGCTATTTACGGAACGGGGTATTCCAAGGTAGCCTTCAACGAAAATGCAGAGCCTCTTCCTGATATAGCAATGAACCACCCTTACTGATGCATAACATGATATAGTAAAATACAGGATATAACCACCGCATGACGGTGGTTATATCTTTGAGTATACCTGTAGGACAAAATGACTTTGCTATTGAAAAATAATGTATTATGATGTATAATAAAAAATGGTGTGCAAACGTATATATATGCACCGCTGTGCCCTGAACACAGCATGATCCAATAATTTCAAGGAGGATATAATGGAAATACTGAAAGCAGAAAAAACTCGTAAAATCATTCACTATAAGTGAAAAACAACGCAAAGCTCTCGGGATCACAGAAAAGAAAAAGGTCGCCGTAAACGGTATCAGCTTTACCGCAAGATCAGGCGAGGTCTTCGGACTTATCGGACCTAACGGCGCAGGCAAGACAACTACCATGCGTATGCTGGCTACACTTCTCGCTCCCGACAGCGGCGACGCGCTCTACAATGACGTCAGCGCCGTAAAGTCGCCCGAGGAGATACGCTCACAGCTGGCATTTCTCACTACTGATCTGAAAACCCGACATGAAGTCCACACCCAACATCATGTTCGACTTCTTTGCAGAACTCTACCACATACCAAAGGACGCTGCGCAAAAGCGAAAAAAAGCTCCTCTTTGACGAGTTCGGCATAAACAAATTCGCAGATACCACTATTGCAAAGCTCTCTCAGGGACAGAGACAAAAGGTATCGCTGGTAATATCCGTTATCCACGATCCGAAGTTCGTTATCCTTGACGAACCCACAAACGGACTGGACATCATCGCTGCCCGTGAAGTCCGCGAGTTCATACTCAACATGAAAAAAACAGGCAAGTGCGTAATAATCTCCACTCACCTTTTTGACCTTGTAGAAAAGGTCTGTGACAGAGCTGCCATGATAATGGACGGCAGGATAGTTGCGGACGATACACTGGAAAACCTCATGCAGGGACGCTCCCTTGAGGACGCTTTCTACGATATTTATACAAGCCTTAACGGCGGAAATGATGAGGTGTGACCATGAGAGATATAATTACAATCGCAAAAAAAGAGCTTAAAGCATTTTTCAGCGATAAGGCAATACTGCTCCAGATGTTCGTACTGCCATTCATTTTTGTTTTTCGGTTATTGTATGCTTATGTCGTCCATATCAAACGCTCAGAGAGAATCCTCTGAGGACCTCGAAAAGCCCGTTGTTGCTTACAGCATAAACGCTCCCGAGGAATTCAGTGACGCACTTAATGAGCTGAAAATAATACCTGCTCCCGATAATGACATTGAAAAATACCAGAACCAGATCAAGAACAAGGAGACCGATCTTCTCATGGTATTCCCCGACGGCTTCAAAATGGCAGAGCCCGGCGCAGCTGATCTTTCAAATATCGACATATATTACAACTCACAGAAGAACAATTCAATGGAGCTGTATTCAAAGACCACATTTGTTTTCACAACAATGCAGCCCCGTATATTTACATTCAACGAATCAGACAATAACTACGACCTTTTTGACAGCGACGCAATGTTCAGAAAGCTCCTCGGAGGAATAATCCCTCTCATGGTATTCATGGCAGTATACCTTGTTTGTATGAACCTTGCCCGCTAACTCTATCGCAGGCGACAAGGAAAAGGGCTTCCTCAACACGCTGCTCATCACGCCTATCAAGCGCGGAAGCCTTGCAATAGGAAAATCCCTTTCCATACTTGCGGTAGCCATAGCGGCAAGCTGCTCCGCATTCATAGGAATGGCGATCTCGCTGCCCAGGCTCTCAAAGGCTATGGCGATGTCAGAGGGCGTAAGCTACAGCGTTTTAGAGTATCTATTACTGTTCTGTGCCGTAGTCACAGGCTCATTCGTGCTTGTGGCATTACTGCTGATATTCTCCACTATTGCCAAGGACGTAAAGCAGGCAACAACACTTTCCCCCGATACTTATATTCGTGATCATGGTACCCTCGCTGCTCAACTCCACCGAGAGCTTCTCAGAGAGCGTAGAAAAGCTTGGCAACACAAATTATTTCATCCCCGTATGGAACTCTGTAAAGCTTCTTCAGGACGTTATCAGAGTTGAATACAACATTTCCGACGCACTTATAACCTTTGCAGTAAATATAGCCGCAGCTGCCCTCGGCGTTTTCGTTGTAGGCAGACTCTTCAACAAGGAAAAGATCGTAAACGGCTGATGTATAACAGAAACACCCGACCTATCAGGTCGGGTGTTTTTTCATTCGTTTTCAAGGTATTTTACAGCCCAGTCAAGCTCATGATCCTCTTTGTCACGAAAATATCCTCATAGCCGCGTCATAGTCAAGAGGTATGCGCACCTCCACAGGATCACGGCTTATGCGGTCGGCACGGGTGTCGATATCGGGCTCGTCATTTTCGTTGAGAGTAAGTCCGATAGGGTAATTCACGCTGACTATGCCGCCAGAGAGCACACAGCAGCCTCCCGTGATCTGACCGCTGCCGTTGGGATCGGTTATACCTGCCAGCGTTACATTGGGAAGTCTCGACAGACAAAGTGCTGTACTGTCCCCTGCGCTGATGCATTGACAATTTGTCAGGACCCACCACTTTCAGATCAGCAAACTCCCCGTCAGAACGTATCATCTGAGTTGTCAGGCGCTTATAGCCGCCGTTTTTTGCGAACTCCCAGCCCCCATAGCATAAATATCCTTGTCGCTGAGCAGTGAACACAGCTCATAGCCGATAGGACCGCAGCCGCCCACATTATTGCGCATATCAACCACAAGATACTCCATTCCCTGCTCTCTCAGGTCCACGTAGCCTCTCGCGGAACAGCTCCCTTGCCCACTTGCTCTTACCCGTATAAAAGCTGATATCATCACGGATACTGCTGCCCGTTGTCTCAGCGCTGAGCACAAGATATCCGCATTTATCGTCCAGCATTTTCGCACTGAAATTAGAATTGATAAGCTCCCGCATATCCTCGGGACAATGCAGGAACGCATTGAGAGCATCATCATATGTATGCTCATTTTCAAGAGCAATCAACTCTGCGGTCTGTTCTCTGCTGCCTGTACTGTCAATGAACGATACCTTTACCGTATCTCCGCCTGTTCCCGCAAGCTCAGCCAGTATCTCTATTTCGTCGTTTGACTTTACAGGCTGACCGCAGTCCCCTATTTTTTCGGCAGCCTGCAAAAAACGAGCTCACCGTCCCATTTAGTTATGACCGTGGCCGTCGTTTATGCCGAGCTCGTTCACCGCAGCATCAGTGCATACGGCAAATGACCTCGCCGCTGTCCAGCTGCACCATGGAGAATCCGTAGTCCCGCAGCATAAATGAAGAACTGTACTTTTCAAAGTCATAATCCGCACCCACTCTTACATGGTTGTCGTGGAGCTCATTGCAGAACATCGTCACAGCATCTGCAAGCTTAGCAGGATCTTTTTCCTGCTCCGCTTCCTCCACCAGCGGCATATACTTATCCTCAAGAGCGTAAAAGTCGATATCCTTCCACTCCTTGAGGACGTAGCTCCTGTCCATTTCCCTGACCATTGCGTGAAAGGACTTGGTATAGCTTTTCCGCGTAAAAATTATGTGGCTTCGTAGACGAGGTAAAGAAATATGCAGCAAAAACGACCGACAATGCTCCTGTTATGACTGACACAGCTTTGCAGCTCTTTTTCAATCCCGCACACATCGCAGGCAATAAAGCTAAAAGCGCCGTAAGGTACATTGGAGTATAACGCCGCAGAAAGCTGTCAACTCCCCAGACATATACAAAATAGTGAACTGTTGTTATCAGCAGCGGTATAAGGCAAACAGCTTTTTCCACAGCTTCATTTCCCTTTTCGTAATGCTTCAAGCGGTGGTGAAGCACTGCCAGTATCAGCATTGTAAGCAAGAACAGCCCCCATACCATATTATCTGTATTTTATCGGTATTTGCCAGCATAAAGCCTAATGCTCCGAAGAATTTATCCATATCCCTGCTCCTGTCTCATATCCTTTCTGTTAAATTATATCACAGCAGTCCTCCGCTGTCAACGAATGAGCTTATCCCCTTTCAGCTTGGACAGGCTTTTTTCAGCTTATTTTAATCTTTTATCACAGTTTTTGGCTGAAATATCGGGACATAAAAACGAATTTTTCGTACTAAAGCTATAATATTGATACGGTTTGAGCTGCGAGTATTGCTATTTCCGAAAAAAATGTGCTATAATCATCTTGAAAAAAATCGTTAAAGAAAAGGATATCAAAGCTATGAATATGAACTTCAAATGCAAGCTTCCCAATACCTGCCGAGGTAAAGAGCGAATATCCCGTTTCAGAAGAGCTCGCCAAGGGTCATCTCCGAGAGAAACAAGCTCATCGCTGATATCATCAAGGCGAAAAATGACAGGATACTCCTTATCATCGGACCATGCTCCGCAGACAACGAGGACAGCGTTCTCGACTATATCAACCGTCTGAGAGAGGTACAGGAAAAGGTCAATGACAAAATACTCATCGTTCCCCGTATCTATACAAACAAGCCCCGTACAACAGGCAAGGGCTACAAGGGCATGCTCCACCAGCCCGACCCCGAGCCAGAAGCCCCCGATATGTACAAGGGTATCGTTGCAATAAGAAAAGACCCACCTCAGAGCTATTCAGGAAACAGGCTTCACCTGTGCTGACGAAATGCTCTACCCCCGAGAACCACCGCTACGTAAACGACCTCTTGGGCTACGTAGCTGTTGGCGCACGTTCTGTTGAGAACCAGCAGCACAGACTCACAGCCAGCGGTCTCAATGTTCCTGTTGGTATGAAGAACCCCGTAAGCGGCAGCATGCCTGTTCTTATGAACTCTATCGAAGCTGCTCAGTCGGGACACACCTTCCTCTACAGAGGCTGGGAGGTAGTTTACCGAGGGCAATCCTCTCGCTCACGCTATCCTCAGAGGCTACGAGAACCACCACAGCCAGAGCATGCCCAACTATCACTATGAGCATCTCCAGCTCCTCAACGAGTTCTACGAGAAAAAGGGATTCAGCAATCCTGCCTGCATT
>NZ_JAGT01000001.1:3372500-3615639 GCF_000526795.1 Ruminococcus flavefaciens AE3010 | reverse complement strand
GGGATTTATCATCTCCGTCACAGGCAAGGGCTATTTCGTTGCACCAAGCAACAATGAGCTCCTCCGTGAGCGTATGCTGTGCGAAATGGAGGAGGGCTTCGAGAAAAGCCGTACTTAACGGCAGAAATGCGGGACTTTCCGATGACGAGATCATCGCCGCCCTAAAAAAATTTCTGGAGGAATGATTTATGGAGAACATTCTTGAGATAAGCGGACTTAACAAGTCTTACGACAGCCTTCGCGCTGAAGGACGTCACCTTTTCCCTGCCAAAAGGGTATATCATGGGCTTCGTAGGCGAAAACGGCTCGGGCAAGACCACTACTATCCGCTCCCATACTCAATATGGCAAATATAGACAGCGGAAAGATAAGCGTCTTCGGTTCTTGACAGCGTTAAAGACACTATCACCATAAAGGAAAAGCTGGGCGTGGTGTTTTGACAGCCTTTACCTTGCAGACCACCTCACCGCTAAACAGATAGAAAAGCAGCTGAAACCCTTCTATAAGGACTGGGACAGCAAGGAATTCGCAGGCAGGCTCAGAGCCTTCGGGCTTCCCGATAACAAGCGTGTGGGAGAATTCTCAAAGGGCATGAAAATGAAATTCATGATAGCTATCGCACTGTCCCACAAGGCTGACTTCATGATACTTGACGAGCCTACCAGCGGACTTGACCCTGTTGCCCGGGATGAGCTCCTTGATATACTTGCGGAGTACATCGAGAACGAAAACAGAAGCGTCCTTTTCTCCACACATATCACATCTGATGTGGAGCGTATCGCCGACTACGTTACCATACTCCACAACGGCAGAGTGTGGGTTCACGGGAACAAAGGACGAGCTCAGCGAAAAATACGTTATCCTCAGAGGCGCCGAGGAGGACATCTCCTCTGCCCTGCGCGAAAAATGCATAGGCTTCCACGGCTACAGAAAACGGCTTCGACGCACTTCTAAGTACTGAGTATCCTCGGGCGAGGTATCCAGACGGGCCCTTGAGACCGAAAAGGCTAATATCGACGGAGATAACTGGTCTATGTTGCCAAAGGAGGACAGACATGAACGACATAATGAAAAATGATAAGGTTTGACCTTATCTCTGTCAGCAGGCTCACTGTTCCTTTATGTAGCTGTATTTGGCATTGTAAGTATCATTGCGGGCCACTGTTCAGTCTAACCTATCGGTATCCTTGTGTTGGTAAGCTTTGTAATGATAATCGCCCCCGTGCAGGGTATCAACAATTCAAGCTGCAAGAAGCTCTACGGTATACTGCCTGTCAGCAGAAGCGCCTGCTAATAAAGGCACTTTTCACGGAAATATTTGTTACTATGTTCATAGGAGAACTGCTGTCTTTTCTGTGTCTGCTAATAGTAAAGTGCTCCTCTCTGTTATGAGATACTCCCCGAAAAGCTTTTCCCATTTCGCAGAGAGATTCCCTACAATGCCCGATTACAAATTTGAAAAAATTATATTTGCTCGGCCCGCTGCGGCATTTGCTTTCATAACAATAGTTCTCTGCTATGCCCAGATGCGCTCGGAGCGTAAAGAACATGGAGACAGCCATTCGTGAGCTTATGATAATTAGTTGCTGTATTTGGCAGCCCGTCACAGCATTCATATCGGTTATGATGTACAACGGAAAAGCTCCGGCGCCTTTAAGGATATAAATTATGCCGCCAACTTCGGCAGGCCCAAATGGCTGTCCATTGCTATACTCAATGGCCAATTACCTTAGCTGCGGCCATACCTTTTCTGCACGGTCACTATTTAAAAAAGGCGTCCGCAAAAGAGCTGTAAGGAGGGACAATATGAAAAAGAAGGATGATCGGACCTTATGCGAGTGGACCTCATATCGGCAAAGGGCAGAAAACAAGGCAAGAATTCTTCGTTATGCTCCTGCTTACCGCAATGTTTGTGGTCATGGGACTGCTCACGGAAGCCATATTCATGGTATTCAGCATAGTTGTACTGGGAGTCATGCTCGTGCCGTTTATCACAATGGCAGAAAAGACTCACAATGCAGGAAAAATATTCTCAGTCATCCCCACCGACAGAAAAAGCATTGTCATTTCACGCTTTGCTCTCACAAACGGGATTATATACCGTATTTTCGGCAATTATTTTTATCCTGTACCTCATAATGGAAAAATTCAGTGAGCTTCATGGAATAACCATTTCCAAGGACGTAAGAGATGTATACGAAGTATCACACGGTTTCGGCACAGGTGTACAGATGAAGGCTCTGGAAAACTCAATGTTCTGGCTTGTTTTTTCGCTGTTACCCTTATAGTCATGGCCAGGACAGCACAGAAGATATTTCAAAAAGGGCATTTCAAGCAAGAGCAACTCCCTGCTGATAAGCTTCCTTAAAATCTTAGGCGGAATTGCTCTGTTCTATGCCATAGCCTGCTGTCATTATCTTTGATAATTCAATGTAGATATACTCAAGCCTGTACTTATAGTACTTTTTAAATATGATAATGGCGCTGGCAGCTCCCATGAACGGACTGCTGCTCAGCAGTATCGTACTTATCTTTATCGGCTTCGGCTTCACACCTCTATTTCAGCTTGTATGCTCGGTAGTGGACTATGAAAGCCCGTGAGCTTTGAGGAGGTGGATATACATGAAAGGATTTTCTGCGCAGCACTGCCGCTTTTTATTGCTGCGGCAGTGGCTTACAGTCTGCACTCAGCCATTCAGCGCTTTTGCAGAAAATGAAGACGAGCCGAAATGTCCATCGGGAATAACCGTCAGTAAAACTTATAAGCAGTCAGAAAAAAATTAAACGCACATCCCACCAATATCAAAAAACAGCAAGACTGACAGCGCCTCATGTGGAGCTTGTTTTTCCACGGGGACGAGATACTTTATACACGCTACTACGGCTGCACTAATATTGGAGGAGCACACCCCTGCCGACGAGAACAGCGTATTTGAATGGGGGAAGCATAAGCAAGACCTTTACATGGGTCCAGCATCATGCAGCTTCTGGGAACAGGAAAAGATAGACCTTGAAAGCGGATATCCGCACATATCTCCCAGATGACTTCTTCCGCCGCCTTAAAATATGACGATCCAATTACACTCATGGGACATCATGAACCACAAGGGCGGCTGGTGCGAGAAGTTCTACGACTCCACCTCAGAGGATATGGCTGAAATGCCCTCACTTGAAGAAGCTCTCAAAAATGTGGAGGCCCGCCCAGACCTACCGTCCCCGGTGAAGTAGCTTCCTACTCAAAACTGGGCTGCTTCACTTGCAGGACTTATCGTTCAGCGGGTAAGCGGCATGGACTACGTTGACTACATTCACAAGAACATCTTCGAGCCACTCGGTATGGAGCACACCGCAGTAGCTCCTAACCTTACAGATAACCCATGGGTAAGAGAGCAGCGTCTGAAAAACTATCTGCTATGATTTATCTACCCATGGCGGGTATAAAGAAAACGAAGACGGAGTAATAGAGGAAGGAATTATTGAAGAATTCAAGTCCAAGGGCACCTGCCTTTTCAACGACCAGCTCTACCCCTGCGGCTCAATAACGGGTACTATCGGCGACCTTGCCACCTTCGCACAGGCTTTGGTCAACGACGACCACCCCTGTTCAAAAATGCCAAAACTCAGGAGAAGCTCTTTCTCAGGCTCCTCATTCTACGGAAACACTGATATCCCCAGCTTCAGCTATGGCTTTGACGTCCATGAATACAACAACGTCCGCTCCTTCGGACATACAGGAGGTACCTTTGGCTGTGTTTCTAATATGGAATTCGATCCCGTATCAAAGTTCGGAGTCGTAGGTCTTTCAAACTGCGCGATGATTTTCCAAACTATTTGTGCTCATTTGTTTTCGGAAGCTTGAAGACCAAGAACTATATCGGAGAAAAACTTCGAGAAAGCAGATCTGACGCCCTACAGCGGCTACTATTTCCGACACCCGCACACATGCGGCAGGAATGGGAAGATTCATACTGTATATGGACGCATTCTCAATTGACAATATAGACGCTGTAAAGGTAGCTGACGATGTATTTCTTGAATATCATTCCGAAGATTATTATGATGATGCTATATTACGGCATAGTCGAACACTCTGACGGCAGACGGGGCTTTTTTTAACAGCTGCTCGGAATACCTTGAAATAAAGCATTACATACCCAAGCTCTGTCTCCTTGCAGGCTTTTATGCTCTGCGGCGTTGCGTCACTGTTCATACTCCTTGCAAAGCGGAAGCTAAACAAGGCACACAAGGCTGCTTCCCCTGTCCTTTGCCCATATCATCACCGCAGGACAGTTTGCAAAGATAGTATTCCCTTGCTGCAATGATATCCATTGTAGTCGTTCGTATACAGGGTGACAACGACGGTCTCACCAAGACACAGGGCATGGTCATAGGCATTACACAGCTCCTATGCCTTGGAGTCTGCGTACTTGCACTTCTTGCTGCCGCTTACTCACTCATAGCAAAAAAGAAGCTCCCCTACAAAAAAAATACGCAGCATATCATGCTTTGCGGGAAACCTTATCACCGTATCCGCAATGATATTCTTTGAGATGTACAACTTTCTGGGGCTGCTGATACAGCCAATTGAAGCATATGAACATTGCAGACAGATATAATGTGAAAGTCCTTTTTTCTCAATATTTTTTTATAATACTGACACTTGCGATTCATCTGCGGATCAGGATGTATCGCTTTCTTTTTTTCTGCCACCTGACGGTGATCATTAATTTTACATTGATCGTGTCACACTTTACAATATCATTTTGAGTATATATTATGAAAGCGGAAATGCGCATTACAACTTTTCAAATAAATGGAGGTATCAGTCATGACGGACAAGGAATACCGAATACTTTTCACCAGATCTCCGCAGGAAGCTCAGAGCAAGCTGTTTGACGAATATTTCAACTATGTTTTACACTATCGTTTTCAACAAGCTCAGAAGCTGCGCTGTCAAAGAGGATATGGAAGAATGTGTCAGCGATGTCTTTGCAGACGTATTTGAATACCTTGACAAAACATCTGTACAGAACGCTGATGTAAAAGGCTTTATCAGCACCGTGGCGATAAGAAAAGCTATCAATATGTTCCACAGCCTTAATTCAAAAAGCGGAAGGACAGTTTCACTTGAAGAAAGTGACGCAGACAGCATTTCAGACAGTACGGATATTGCCGATAACGCTGAACGCGGAGAGCTCCGCAGCACGCTTCTCCGTCTTGTGGAAGAGCTTGGAGAACCCGATTCAATCATCATCATACAAAAATACTACTACGGCATGAGTTCAAAAAGAAATAGCAGATTCTGTTTCACTTGAGCCTGCCAACGTCAGGACAAGATGCTCCCGAGCCATAAAAAAAACTGAAAGATAAGCTGAGTAATATTGGTATATCTTTAAAGGAGGCAGAACTATGACGAACAAGAAAGAAGTTGATTTCGGCATTATGGAAAACGCTGAGATAAATGAGTTGGAGTCCCTTTTCCGAAAAAGTCCCTGCAGCAGGCAATGAAGAAAAAAACCAGGATACTTGAAATGAGCAGAAGAAAGTATAATATGAGAAAAAATGGCATTGCAGCCGCTGACGAGGAATCTGTAAGCGGCTCGGAGCCTTACCGTCCCCGCACTCTCCGAAAAGTGATCTCCTCAGCCGCTGCATGTACGATCCTTGTAGGCGGTATCGCAGGCGGCGTGTATCTGATGAAGAACAAGCACACATTCAAAACCGACAGCTCTGGATCTGCTGTGACCGAGCCTGCCACTGAACCGACCACCGAAGCTGCCGATCCCAATGCCGATAAGGCATACTCAGCTGATGAAGTTGACCTTGACGAATATGACATGAGCTCAGAAAAAAGCTGTTATCGGCAGAATGCTCAATGACTTCCATTTCATGGATAAGATAAGCGGCGAAGTCATCGGCTCGGACTGCATAACATCATTCTGGTTCGATCTTGCAAATGATACAGGCTTATGGAGTGCAGAGAGCGTCAGCATCGATGTGATATCAAACGATATCATGGAAGAAAACTGGTACAGAATCGGCGATCCCGTACTTACATCAAACGGTTACCGTATGAACTACAATTATTTCTTTGAAGGCAGAACTATGTACATGAATACCGACGGTGCACTTTTTGGCGAGGAATTCCGTGGCAATCCCAACTTCCCAAAGTACTGTGACCTGAAAAACGACCGTAAATCCTTCTTTTTGGATGCCGATGATTATATCACTTACAACCGCGATAAAACAGCTCTTTCCTATGATGATTTTTATGAAAAGTATGAAGATACAAAGCAGTATTACACATTCGACGGAAGCATTGACCTTACAAGCTCGTCCTCCTGTGCATACACTGCATCTCCGATCAGTACATTGGCGAAGCTGAACACAATAGATATTTCATCTGTTGAGATCGAATACGGCAAAAAATATATGGGTAGAGAATGTCTGCTTCTGAAAGCAGATATGATGACAATTAATGGCATACCTACAGGCTTTACAGACGGCTCTTATTCAGAAAACAGCGGTTTCCCGATAGCTGAAAATGTAAGTAAGATAAAATACGCAGAAATGCTCGTAGATAAAGAAACAGGTACTATCATGAAACAGCTCTTCAAAAATGAAAACGGTGAAGCTATTTACGGAACGGGGTATTCCAAGGTAGCCTTCAACGAAAATGCAGAGCCTCTTCCTGATATAGCAATGAACCACCCTTACTGATGCATAACATGATATAGTAAAATACAGGATATAACCACCGCATGACGGTGGTTATATCTTTGAGTATACCTGTAGGACAAAATGACTTTGCTATTGAAAAATAATGTATTATGATGTATAATAAAAAATGGTGTGCAAACGTATATATATGCACCGCTGTGCCCTGAACACAGCATGATCCAATAATTTCAAGGAGGATATAATGGAAATACTGAAAGCAGAAAAACTCGTAAAATCATTCACTATAAGTGAAAAACAACGCAAAGCTCTCGGGATCACAGAAAAGAAAAAGGTCGCCGTAAACGGTATCAGCTTTACCGCAAGATCAGGCGAGGTCTTCGGACTTATCGGACCTAACGGCGCAGGCAAGACAACTACCATGCGTATGCTGGCTACACTTCTCGCTCCCGACAGCGGCGACGCGCTCTACAATGACGTCAGCGCCGTAAAGTCGCCCGAGGAGATACGCTCACAGCTGGCATTTCTCACTACTGATCTGAAACCCGACATGAAGTCCACACCCAACATCATGTTCGACTTCTTTGCAGAACTCTACCACATACCAAAGGACGCTGCGCAAAAGCGAAAAAAGCTCCTCTTTGACGAGTTCGGCATAAACAAATTCGCAGATACCACTATTGCAAAGCTCTCTCAGGGACAGAGACAAAAGGTATCGCTGGTAATATCCGTTATCCACGATCCGAAGTTCGTTATCCTTGACGAACCCACAAACGGACTGGACATCATCGCTGCCCGTGAAGTCCGCGAGTTCATACTCAACATGAAAAAAACAGGCAAGTGCGTAATAATCTCCACTCACCTTTTTGACCTTGTAGAAAAGGTCTGTGACAGAGCTGCCATGATAATGGACGGCAGGATAGTTGCGGACGATACACTGGAAAACCTCATGCAGGGACGCTCCCTTGAGGACGCTTTCTACGATATTTATACAAGCCTTAACGGCGGAAATGATGAGGTGTGACCATGAGAGATATAATTACAATCGCAAAAAAAGAGCTTAAAGCATTTTTCAGCGATAAGGCAATACTGCTCCAGATGTTCGTACTGCCATTCATTTTTGTTTTCGGTTATTGTATGCTTATGTCGTCCATATCAAACGCTCAGAGAGAATCCTCTGAGGACCTCGAAAAGCCCGTTGTTGCTTACAGCATAAACGCTCCCGAGGAATTCAGTGACGCACTTAATGAGCTGAAAATAATACCTGCTCCCGATAATGACATTGAAAAATACCAGAACCAGATCAAGAACAAGGAGACCGATCTTCTCATGGTATTCCCCGACGGCTTCAAAATGGCAGAGCCCGGCGCAGCTGATCTTTCAAATATCGACATATATTACAACTCACAGAAGAACAATTCAATGGAGCTGTATTCAAAGACCACATTTGTTTTCACAACAATGCAGCCCCGTATATTTACATTCAACGAATCAGACAATAACTACGACCTTTTTGACAGCGACGCAATGTTCAGAAAGCTCCTCGGAGGAATAATCCCTCTCATGGTATTCATGGCAGTATACCTTGTTTGTATGAACCTTGCCGCTAACTCTATCGCAGGCGACAAGGAAAAGGGCTTCCTCAACACGCTGCTCATCACGCCTATCAAGCGCGGAAGCCTTGCAATAGGAAAATCCCTTTCCATACTTGCGGTAGCCATAGCGGCAAGCTGCTCCGCATTCATAGGAATGGCGATCTCGCTGCCCAGGCTCTCAAAGGCTATGGCGATGTCAGAGGGCGTAAGCTACAGCGTTTTAGAGTATCTATTACTGTTCTGTGCCGTAGTCACAGGCTCATTCGTGCTTGTGGCATTACTGCTGATATTCTCCACTATTGCCAAGGACGTAAAGCAGGCAACAACACTTTCCCCGATACTTATATTCGTGATCATGGTACCCTCGCTGCTCAACTCCACCGAGAGCTTCTCAGAGAGCGTAGAAAAGCTTGGCAACACAAATTATTTCATCCCCGTATGGAACTCTGTAAAGCTTCTTCAGGACGTTATCAGAGTTGAATACAACATTTCCGACGCACTTATAACCTTTGCAGTAAATATAGCCGCAGCTGCCCTCGGCGTTTTCGTTGTAGGCAGACTCTTCAACAAGGAAAAGATCGTAAACGGCTGATGTATAACAGAAACACCCGACCTATCAGGTCGGGTGTTTTTTCATTCGTTTTCAAGGTATTTTACAGCCCAGTCAAGCTCATGATCCTCTTTGTCACGAAATATCCTCATAGCCGCGTCATAGTCAAGAGGTATGCGCACCTCCACAGGATCACGGCTTATGCGGTCGGCACGGGTGTCGATATCGGGCTCGTCATTTTCGTTGAGAGTAAGTCCGATAGGGTAATTCACGCTGACTATGCCGCCAGAGAGCACACAGCAGCCTCCCGTGATCTGACCGCTGCCGTTGGGATCGGTTATACCTGCCAGCGTTACATTGGGAAGTCTCGACAGACAAAGTGCTGTACTGTCCCCTGCGCTGATGCATTGACAATTTGTCAGGACCACCACTTTCAGATCAGCAAACTCCCCGTCAGAACGTATCATCTGAGTTGTCAGGCGCTTATAGCCGCCGTTTTTGCGAACTCCCAGCCCCATAGCATAAATATCCTTGTCGCTGAGCAGTGAACACAGCTCATAGCCGATAGGACCGCAGCCGCCCACATTATTGCGCATATCAACCACAAGATACTCCATTCCCTGCTCTCTCAGGTCACGTAGCCTCTCGCGGAACAGCTCCCTTGCCCACTTGCTCTTACCCGTATAAAAGCTGATATCATCACGGATACTGCTGCCCGTTGTCTCAGCGCTGAGCACAAGATATCCGCATTTATCGTCCAGCATTTTCGCACTGAAATTAGAATTGATAAGCTCCCGCATATCCTCGGGACAATGCAGGAACGCATTGAGAGCATCATCATATGTATGCTCATTTTCAAGAGCAATCAACTCTGCGGTCTGTTCTCTGCCTGTACTGTCAATGAACGATACCTTTACCGTATCTCCGCCTGTTCCCGCAAGCTCAGCCAGTATCTCTATTTCGTCGTTTGACTTTACAGGCTGACCGCAGTCCCCTATTTTTTCGGCAGCCTGCAAAACAGGCTCACCGTCCCATTTAGTTATGACCGTGCCGTCGTTTATGCCGAGCTCGTTCACCGCAGCATCAGTGCATACGGCAATGACCTCGCCGCTGTCCAGCTGCACCATGGAGAATCCGTAGTCCCGCAGCATAAATGAAGAACTGTACTTTTCAAAGTCATAATCCGCACCCACTCTTACATGGTTGTCGTGGAGCTCATTGCAGAACATCGTCACAGCATCTGCAAGCTTAGCAGGATCTTTTTCCTGCTCCGCTTCCTCCACCAGCGGCATATACTTATCCTCAAGAGCGTAAAAGTCGATATCCTTCCACTCCTTGAGGACGTAGCTCCTGTCCATTTCCCTGACCATTGCGTGAAAGGACTTGGTATAGCTTTTCCGCGTAAAATTATGTGGCTTCGTAGACGAGGTAAAGAAATATGCAGCAAAAACGACCGACAATGCTCCTGTTATGACTGACACAGCTTTGCAGCTCTTTTTCAATCCCGCACACATCGCAGGCAATAAAGCTAAAAGCGCCGTAAGGTACATTGGAGTATAACGCCGCAGAAAGCTGTCAACTCCCCAGACATATACAAAATAGTGAACTGTTGTTATCAGCAGCGGTATAAGGCACAGCTTTTTCCACAGCTTCATTTCCCTTTCGTAATGCTTCAAGCGGTGGTGAAGCACTGCCAGTATCAGCATTGTAAGCAGAACAGCCCCATACCATATTATCTGTATTTTATCGGTATTTGCCAGCATAAAGCCTAATGCTCCGAAGAATTTATCCATATCCCTGCTCCTGTCTCATATCCTTTCTGTTAAATTATATCACAGCAGTCCTCCGCTGTCAACGAATGAGCTTATCCCCTTTCAGCTTGGACAGGCTTTTTTCAGCTTATTTTAATCTTTTATCACAGTTTTGGCTGAATATCGGGACATAAAAACGAATTTTTCGTACTAAAGCTATAATATTGATACGGTTTGAGCTGCGAGTATTGCTATTTCCGAAAAAATGTGCTATAATCATCTTGAAAAAAATCGTTAAAGAAAGGATATCAAAGCTATGAATATGAACTTCAAATGCAAGCTTCCCATACCTGCCGAGGTAAAGAGCGAATATCCCGTTTCAGAAGAGCTCGCCAAGGTCATCTCCGAGAGAAACAAGCTCATCGCTGATATCATCAAGGGCGAAAATGACAGGATACTCCTTATCATCGGACCATGCTCCGCAGACAACGAGGACAGCGTTCTCGACTATATCAACCGTCTGAGAGAGGTACAGGAAAAGGTCAATGACAAAATACTCATCGTTCCCCGTATCTATACAAACAAGCCCCGTACAACAGGCAAGGGCTACAAGGGCATGCTCCACCAGCCCGACCCGAGCCAGAAGCCCGATATGTACAAGGGTATCGTTGCAATAAGAAAGACCCACCTCAGAGCTATTCAGGAAACAGGCTTCACCTGTGCTGACGAAATGCTCTACCCCGAGAACCACCGCTACGTAAACGACCTCTTGGGCTACGTAGCTGTTGGCGCACGTTCTGTTGAGAACCAGCAGCACAGACTCACAGCCAGCGGTCTCAATGTTCCTGTTGGTATGAAGAACCCCGTAAGCGGCAGCATGCCTGTTCTTATGAACTCTATCGAAGCTGCTCAGTCGGGACACACCTTCCTCTACAGAGGCTGGGAGGTAGTTACCGAGGGCAATCCTCTCGCTCACGCTATCCTCAGAGGCTACGAGAACCACCACAGCCAGAGCATGCCCAACTATCACTATGAGCATCTCCAGCTCCTCAACGAGTTCTACGAGAAAAAGGGATTCAGCAATCCTGCCTGCATTATCGACACAAACCACTGCAACTCCGGCAAGCAGTACTTAGAGCAGCCCCGTATCGTCAAGGAAGTTCTCAGCAGCCGCAAGTACAACGACAGTATCCGCAAGCTGGTTAAGGGCTTCATGATAGAGAGCTACATCGAGGACGGCAACCAGAAGGTAGAGGAGCATATCTACGGAAAGTCCATTACCGATCCGTGCATCGGCTGGGAAAAGACCGAGAAGATGATCTTCGATATCGCAGAAAGAGCATAAGCGAATACGCAAACATAAAAGCTTCGTCTTACATAAACGTAAAACGAAGCTTTTTACATTTTCATATAACTGTTTTTCCCTCGATAAGCTTTATGAACTCAGCTTTCGGAAGCGGCTTTGAGAAGTAATAGCCCTGTAAATACTCGCAGCCAAGCTCCCTGAGTATATTTATCTGCTCTTCTGTCTCAACACCCTCCATAAGAGCCTTTTTCTCCATCTTATGCACCATATCGATAGAGGTTTTCAGCAGCGTCATGCCAAGATCGCTTTTTTCGGCGTTCCAGAGTATGCTCTTGTCTATCTTTATGATATCAGCGCCAAGAGAGAACAGCGAGGTCATATTTGAATAGCCTGTTCCGTAATCGTCGATAGAGAACTGGAAGCCCTCCTGCTTCAGCTGCTCGATAACGTCGGCAAGGTGGGTATAGTCCTTTGCGGCAACGGACTCGGTTATCTCAAAGTTTATCATCTTCTTGCGTATTCCCTCCGACTCGACGACACCGCTGATATATTCAGCAAAGCCCTCCTTCATGCACTCCAGAACGGAGAGATTGACGTTTATGCAGTCCATTCCGCATTTCTGAGGGATACCCGTGAATATGAACTTGCACACCTCTTTCAGCACGAACTCGTCAATAACATCTATAATACCAAGCTGCTCGGCGATAGGAATGAACTCGTCGGGGTAAATTATTCCCATATCCTTGTCGTTCATGCGCAGAAGCGCTTCTGCACCGTGGAGGGTCTTGTCCATATTGTATGTAGGCTGATAGTAGACCTCGAAGCAGCCGTCCTCAAGACCGCGTGTGACTGTTTTTTCCACAGCCGCACGGCGTATTATCCAGTCAAGTGACTTGCCCTCGATTATACGCTCCTGCACCTGCTCGGGTATTGGGCACTCGGCTATGTAGTTGACTTCCTCTGCATTTTTCGCACCGTCGGGGACGCTGACAAGCATTATCCTTGAAGTAAGGATAATATCACTTCCGTTAACCAGCCACGGCTCATCAAATCGCCTGCTGACCTTTTCCGCAAGCGCATGGGCTTCTTCGGCGGTATGATCGTACAGTGTTACCACAAATCTTCCGTAGCCCACAGAGTAGATAAAGTAGCGCTGCACAACAGTTCCGAGATAATCCGAAACCTGCTTTATTATAAGGTCGCGGTTCATCTTTCCGAAAACAACGGTATTTGCTGTCTTATCGAAGCGTATATTGCGGAGTATGAGTATCCTTACAGGTATGCGGTTTTTAAGAGTTGCAGCAAGGTCAAGGGAGAAAGCTGCGGAATTATAAGTGTCAAGCTCAACATTCTTGCGGTCGTCCTCATTTTCAATGAAGAGCAGCACCCCCGAGAAGCCTATTGCCTCCATGAGTATCTCCACTCTCATCTGAGGCACCATGAGCTGCACACAGATACCCACCGCTGCAAGCAGAAAGCATATGGCGATAGAGCGCTTGCGTCCCTTTGACAGGATATTCCACGACCTCATGCACATGATAAAAGCGGCAGCTATCCACAGGAACGAAAAGGTATAGAGAAAGACATATTCTCCCCAGCCTCTGTGAAATATCCTGCTGTCTGTGTAATACCAGCACCAGTGAGTCAGCGGATTAAGTGCGATAGCAAGCTCGGAAATGATAACCACTGTCCACGGGATAATTATACGCAGCTTCTCCTTCAGCAGAGTCCTGCTCCCGAACCGAAAGCCTGTCCCCACGGAGCGTCCGATGACAAATGAAAGGTAGTAGTACAGCACAGGCGCTATGAGGGCATGGCTGAGAAAATACACATATTTTGCCGACCGTGTTGTCATAAAAGCAACATCAGAGCTCATGTCAAATGCTCCGATGCGTACATTTATCATCTCACAGACAGCGTTGACGGCAAGCAGCATCAGAAGCGACATATAAACGCGGTTCTGAGGCTTTCGTGTATGACCGTCCAGTATAGTGAACGTGAGATTTCCAAGACATATCAATAAAGCGGAAAGTGCCACACCAAAACAGAAATCCGTATATCTGATCATCTCTGTCCCCCCCCTTGGATAAAAATGATGTTTACAGAAAAAATGAATTGAAGTGCTTCGGCTTTAAACTATGATAAAAGCAGCATTTATAATGATTTGATACAAAAATTACGTAAACATAACATATATTTATATTATTATACCACAAAATTATGAACATATCAACATTCGGGGGAAGAATTATCCGAATATTATTATTTTAGTACCTGCAAGTACTAAAAGTCCCACATAACCAACTGTATGTGATAAAGTCAATAGTACCAAAAGGTTCTAAAACTGCTCATTCAAGAGGTGATAATGTGCATTTTCAAAGACTAAGAGACCTGCGTGAGGACATGGATATGTCCCAGACTAAAATAGCTCAGCTCCTGCACACGAGCCAGACAGTGTATTCGCGCTACGAAAGAGGATTCCAGACTATCCCCGTGGAGCATCTGCTGATACTTGCGGACTTTTACGGCGTTTCCGTGGACTATATCCTCGGCAGAACAAATATCAAGGAGCTCAGCAAGCCTAAACAGCCCTGAGCATACTTAAAAGGGGGATAAATATGAACGAAAGGAACTCTCACGCAGGACACAGGAGCCGCATGAGGCAGCGCTTTCTTGCCTCTGGACAGGACGGGCTCTTCGAGCATGAACTTCTGGAGCTGATACTGTTTTACGCCCGTCCAGTGGTGAACACCAACGGTATTGCCCATGACCTTATAAACGAATTCGGCAGCCTCAGCAAGGTGCTCTCAGCCGACGCGGAAAAGCTCCGCAGCGTAAAGGGCGTGGGCGCAGGAGGAGCCGCATTTCTGAAGCTCATAAACGACTTCGGTATCAGCTATATGCGCAGCTCACACAGCAGCGAGACTCTCACCGACTGCAAGCAGCTCTGCGACTGCCTGTCCCTGCAATTCAAGGGCATTACCGCTAAAATATGCAATATACTCTGCCTTTCAACGCGCTCCGAGCTCATGCGCACCATAACTCTGCCCATAGACGAGCTTCTCAGCGGCAGCATAACTCCCAAGGAGCTGGCAGCTATGATACTGAAAAGCGAAGCCGCCGCGTTATGCATAGGCATAAACCACGGCGAAGAGCTCCCCATACCAACAGATAACGACTACCGCATCGCCCGAATATTCGGAGAGCTGCTGTCCGCAATAGGCATAAGCTTCACCGACCTCATCATATCGGGCGGCGGCAAGTGCTTCTCAATGCGCAGCAGCGGCGCATTCACATTCTGACCATGGCTGACATAAACAAAAAGCTGCGCAGGGAGCAGCTTCTCGAAAAATATCATAAGAACGGCTTTGATGGGCTCTCGGAGCATGAGAAGCTGGAGCTCCTGCTCACATACGCTCAGGCAGACGAGCCTGCCATATCAGCGGCGGAGCTTCTCAGCGAATACGGCAGCGTAAATGCCCTTGCCGACGCGGACACCGCCCTGCTTATGAAGTCTCCCCATGTCAACGAGCAGACCGCCGTGCTTCTGCGGCTTATCCCATGTATAAGCCGTAAGCTTTACACCGAGCGCTTTACTATACGTACTCTCAGCAGCTCAAAGGCGGCAAAGGAGTTCTTTTCAAGCCATTTTATCGGAGCCGTGGGCGAAAAGCTCATAATGACGTCGGTCAGCAGCCGTTTCCGAATATACGAAACAAAGATTCTGGCATTCGGCACAGCCTCGCGGCTTACGGCTTCATACCGCGATATCGCAGGCATGGCAGTCAGGAGCGACTGCGATATATTCTTTGTGGCGCACAATCATCCGCACGGCGAAGCTTCGCCCTCGGACAGCGATGTGCTTTTCACGCGGAACGTCATAAATACCCTCTCAAAGCTGGGAGCAGTCCTCGCCGACCACATTATCGTAGGCGCCGAGGGAGCGTTCTCCATGCGTGAGAGCGGGCTTCTGCCCGAAATGGCTCCCGACGGCGTTAAGGGATATAAGTGCGGGAAATAGCGAAAAGCCGCCTGTCTGGGACAGGCGGCGGATTACTAAACCAAACATACAACTGCAATTATAACCTCAATTGTAAATGTTAGATAATCAATAACATTTATAAAAGTTAATTCCTTAGTAAACAAATCTCTTAAAAAACAAAAAGGCGTAAAAATAATACCAAGTATTTCTTCAGCAATATGCGCAAACATTATAACAAATATGTTATCTGACATAAAAGATATTCCTATTCCTTCATCTGAATACTTTGTTGAAAATGCTGATATAATAGCAATTACAAGAAATATTACAGCTGTCCAGAAAAGAATTCTTGCTGACATAGTACCTTTCATATAACAGTTAATAGCGCATAAAAAGCTATCTCATGCAGTTTTCCGATAAACGACATACTATCCCCTCACGTTTACTATTTGCCTTTGTTTTTCTTATTTTCTTTTCTAATAGTTCCAATAAGCTTATCAGCTCTTGTATCACGTCCGTTTTTATTACGAATAGTTCCAGCAGGCAAACCATGTTTCTTTTCAAACGTCCCCACTGTACAATCACTTCGGGTTTTTCTGAATGCCATTTTATCACCTCCATTTATTCTTTAGGCAGATTTGAATTATCAGTAAGTTTTGCCCTCAAAGTAAGTCCAATTATCGCTATAATAGCATCATCAATTGGACCGGGCACAGGATCCGGTGCTACAAAATAAAACAAAACAAAGATCAAAACAAGAAATTTCATAGATTCTTTCATAACGCCACGCTCCTTTTAAAAGCACTAATTCGTGTTTTTATACTCATATTATAACACATATTTTCACAATTGTCAACACAAAATTGTGCTATATGATAAAATTATCATAACACAAATTTGGGAGTTGATAAAATGAATTACGGAAGAGTCCGCGACCTGCGCGAGGACGCTGATATGACGCAGAAACAGGCTGCCGAAAAGCTTTTTCTACACCTTACACAGTACAGGCGCTACGAATGCGGCGAAAGCGAGATACCGCTTCACATAGCCATAAACATTGCAAAACTCTATAATGTGTCATTAGACTACATCGCAGGACTCACCGACGACAAGCGCGGACTTACACGCTCAGCCCTCACGGAGAACGAAACTCAGCTCATAAACGGTTTCCGCAAGCTCGACAGCATAGCACAGGGACGTGTGCTGGAAAGAGTGGAAATGCTGAAAATTTCTAAATAAAACAAAAAAGCCCGAAGTCAGCCGACTTCGGGCAATATTTATATCTGATTACTTGAGGGCAGCCATGAGAGCGTCAACTCTGTCTGTCTTTTCCCATGCAACGCCCAGATCCTCACGACCCATGTGACCGTAAGCTGCAAGCTGTCTGTACTGGGGCTTGCGGAGATCGAGCATATTGATGATAGCTGTAGGACGCAGGTCGAATACCTTTGCAACAGCCTCTGAGAGCTTCTCCTCGTCTACCTTGCCAGTGCCGAATGTATCAACAAGGATAGAGATAGGCTTTGCAACGCCGATAGCGTATGAGAGCTGAACCTCGCACTTGTCAGCAAGACCTGCTGCAACGATGTTCTTAGCGATATAACGTGAAGCATAAGCAGCACTTCTGTCGACCTTTGTCGGGTCCTTACCGCTGAAAGCTCCGCCGCCGTGACGTGAATATCCGCCGTATGTATCAACGATGATCTTACGTCCTGTAAGACCGCTGTCGCCCTGAGGTCCGCCTACTACGAAACGTCCTGTAGGATTGATGAATATCTTTGTGTTCTTGTCCATAAGGTCAGCAGGGATAACTGCCTTGATAACGTACTCCTCAATGTCCTTGCGGAGCTGCTTGAGTGAGATATCAGCAGAGTGCTGTGAAGAAACAACAACTGCGTCAACTCTTACGGGCTTGCCGTCGTCGTACTCAACTGTTACCTGTGACTTACCGTCGGGACGGAGGTAACGGAGAGTGCCGTCCTTGCGTACCTCTGTGAGCTTCAGTGAGAGCTTGTGTGCAAGTGAGATAGGAAGGGGCATGAGCTCAGGAGTTTCATTACAAGCAAAACCGAACATGATACCCTGATCGCCTGCACCGTTGGAAAGTCCGTCGGACTCGCCGTTCTCTTCTCTGTACTCGAAAGCCTCGTTAACGCCCATAGCGATGTCGGGAGACTGCTCGTCTATAGAAGTAAGGATAGCGCAGGTATGGCCGTCAAAGCCGTACTTAGCTCTGTCGTAGCCGATGTCGATGATGACCTGACGTGCTATCTTGGGGATATCTATATCAGCCGAAGTAGTGATCTCGCCCATACAGAGCACCATACCTGTTGTAACGCAGGTCTCGCAGGCAACTCTGCCCATTTTATCCTGCTCAAGGATAGCGTCGAGAACAGCGTCCGAGATCTGGTCGCAGATCTTATCGGGATGTCCCTCAGTTACTGATTCAGATGTGAAAAAGCATTTACTCATTAAAATGACCTCCTGAAAAAATAAAAAATGACTTCTCATCCGAAGAGAAGTCATAGTTACCTAATGTCCTCATCTTTCGGATAAACCGCAGGAATTAGCACCTTCGACTCATTACGTTCGGGTTGCTGCGGCTTCACAGGTCCTGTACCTCCGCCGCTCTTGATAAGGTTACGTGAGTTATTATACACTATTGTCGGAAATTTGTCAATAGGATATTTCCCTGATGCAACAAATTTTTTTCCGCAAAACAAATGAGCCTCCGTTTAAGGAAGCTCATCTGCCATGATATAGGGATTATTGGGGATTTAATAATTTAATGTTGGGGTAAACATTAAACTACCATGAAAATCAGCTTCGGGATCTTCTCCCTCAGCAACTATATTATAGCATATTTTTATGTATTTTGTGTGAAAAACTTTAATCAGCAGTATAGAAAATTTTCAACATCAGACCTGTTAGCATAGTTTGTATTGCACAATACATCTTTTCTGAATCCACCTGTTTTATACCTGTCGTACAGAATTGTAACCGAATTAGTCCCAGTTATTACATATTGTGTCGAATCCAACCTTATGACAGGTTCAAAGGAACGGAAATCATTTCTTCACATCGCTTATCTTGAACCAGAACGTCGAGCCCTTGCCAAGTGTACTGCGCACGCCGTAGTCATAGTTGTGCATTTTCAGCACAGCCTTGACGATAGAAAGACCCAGACCTGTACCCACTACCTCGCGCTTATGGTTCTCGGAGCGGTAATACTTATCGAAGATAAGCTTGATCTTGTCCTCCTCGATACCGTCGCCCGTATCCTCCACCTCAACAATGACGCCGCTGTCGGTGTTGATCTGGCGGACGAATACCTGCTTGTCCTTGCCAGTGTAGTTTATGGCATTATTAATAAGGTTGTAGATGACCTGCTCGATCTTAATGGAATCGCAGTACACAGTGCGCTCCTCGTCGGGAGTAAAATGTATCTGGTAGCCGTTTTTCTCGGACAGTCCCTTGAAGCGGTCCATTATCTCGCTGAGCTTAGCACTTATACCGAATTCCGTAGGATTCAGCTTCTGCTTGCCGCTCTCCAGCTTTGAGAGATCAAGCATATCATTTACAAGAAGTGCCAGACGGTCGGTCTCGCTGATGATAATTTCAAGGTGCTCGTTGCGCTTAACTGGATTGTCTCCCGAAAGGTCCCGTATCATTTCCGCATAGGCTTTCAGCATTGTCAGCGGAGTTCTCAGGTCATGGGACACATTTGCGATAAGGTCTCTCTGCATGGTGTCCACCTTGGATAGCTCCTTTTCCGCATATGTAAGGGTATCCGCCAGCTTTTTAGCCTCAAGGTAGCCTCTTCCGTCGAACTTGGTGTTGAAATCGCCCTTTGCCAGTATCTCCGCAGACTTTGTTATCCTGTCGATAGGTGCGGATATCCTCTTTGCAAGGTAAAGGGAAATTATAAACGCAAGTATAATAAGTATCACGGTTATGGTCATGAGCTGACGCTTAATTATCATTACGGTAGCTTCTACGGGTACGATAGTCGCATTTATAAGCAAATAGCCGTCAGGCTCGGACATGCTGCCCAGTTTACAGCCATATACCAGCATATCGCTCCCGCTTCTCGGGTGCTTCATCTTTAATTTGATAATGCCGTCGTCAGCTTCGTCTATCCCGTTCAGCAGCCACAGAACGCTGCCGCCCTTGTCGTGTATGATGCACTCGCCCATTACATGCTTCTTCATTACCTCGCGCCCGTACTTGTCCAGTATTTCCACGCAAAGATCCTCGGAATCGCCTGTTTCGTAAACTATATTATATAGCTTTTCTTTTATTTCGTCATCGGACGTTATCTTCATAGCATTATCATAATGCTTTTCCTTGTCGCAGCTGCTGTAGACCTCGGCTATGGACTCCATGCTTTTTGCCGCGGAGTGTATCCTCATACGCTCATAGAATTTTTCAAAGAAGAATATCTGGAACACCCATATAAGGGCAAATACTGCTACGGTAAAGATGACGAAGTACAGCCATACAGTGAATTTAAGCGGTATCCTGCTCTCTGCCCTTTTGAAATGCTTAATCGGCTTCAAACTTGTATCCCATTCCTCTCAGTGTAACGATGAATTTACGGTACTCTCCGAGGCTGTTGCGGAGCATTTTTATGTGGGTATCAACTGTTCGGTCATCGCCGAAGAAGTCGTAGCCCCATACCTCTTCAAGGAGCTTGTCTCTTGAAAGGGCGATATTCTTGTTCTTTACAAGATAAAAGAGCAGGTCGTACTCCTTTGGAGTCATGGAAGCCTTCTGACCGTTTACGTAGACCTCACGTCCCGCAATGTCAACTTCAAGTCCCTCAAAGGAGAATTTGTCGGGGAGCACAGTCTCTTCCTGACGGGTATTTCTCTTGAGGACCACCTTTACTCTCGCCATGAGCTCCTTTGGTGAGAACGGCTTTACAACATAGTCATCAACGCCTATCTCAAAGCCGAAGAGCTTGTCGTACTCCTCGCCTCTTGCGGACAGCATGATAACAGGGATATTCTTGGTCTTATGTATCTCCTTGCAGGCAGAATAGCCGTCAAGTCTGGGCATCATAACATCCATGATGATAAGGTCGTAATCATTATCATGGCAGAGCGTTACAGCTTCCATGCCGTTCTCGGCTTCTGTTACCTCATAGCCCTCAAATTCAGCATATTCACGCACTACCTTTCTTATGTTCACCTCGTCGTCAACAATTAAAATATGTGCCATATTTCTACCTCCGCGTATTTGTATTTAACCAATATGTCTAAAACATACAACGAACAGCTTTTCGCTGTCTTACGTTTATATTATAACATTATATCAGATAAAAGTGTAGACTACGTGAAATATTTATGTGAATTTCCGTCATTTTTATCAAATTTGTTAGAGTCCGTAAATTTGTAATTGACATTTTCAGTAATTTTTGCTATAATGTACTTGGATAATTGTAAATGAAGGGAGGCGGTGCCTATGAATAACAAGAAACACCCCACCACAAAAAGCAACACACGTACCAGAAGCTTCAATCCGCTCGCAGCCGCACTCATAATCGTCATTGCCAGTGCAATTGTTATAGGCTACTGCATTAATTGCCCCGAAAACGCCAGGATGGCACTTATCATTTACGTATGCACAATGGTATGCGCAACTCTTATTCTCGCGATCTCGGGCTGGATATATAAGAACAGGAAGACCTCTGTTGACGAAAAGGAGATCATCAAGATAACCGAAAACCTCAACACGGAAATGATAATCTGGTCGGACGACTTTGAATATGTATATATCAACAAGAAGCTTCGCGACCTGCTGGGCATAACCGCGGATTACTCGGACAAAAAGGAGGGCGTCTGGACAGCCTTCGGCATAAACACTCCCGACCCCACTGCTCTCAACAAGATAGTCGACAGTAACTCCTACGAGTCAACGTTCCGCAATCCAAGCGGCGCATTCGTTTCTATCGCATGGAGCACTTCACAGGTCAAGAGATACAGAAGACGCTCAGTCTACCTGAGTACAGGCTTCAACCTCACAGAGCTGAAAAAAATGCGAGTAAATCTCGCCAATGCCAACGATTTCTTCCACTCGGCTATGGAGCTTGCAGAAATAGGTCTCGTTATGAGCACCGACAAGAAGGTGTTCCGTGTATCACCTGAAATGGTCAATATGCTGGGACTAAAGAGCGGTACCGTCAATATCAACGAATACCGCGCTCTGATACACCCCAACGACAGGATACAGTTTGACGGAGCTGTCCGCAGCCGCGACATCTCCGACATCAAGAATATCGAGATAAGGCTCAGGACTGCCGACGGGGCTTACCGCTGGTTCTCACACCGCTTCAAGTCAATTACGGGTACAGGCAACAGCCTGCCCCTTTTCGGCGGAGCTGTTCTCGATGTGACCGAGGAGCACGAAAAGGATATCCTCATCGAGCGTCTTGCGTACATGGACGAGGTAACGGAGATAGCCAACCGCAACAAGCTTGTGGTAACAGGACAGGAGATATACGACTCCTGCAAGGTACTGGACTATTCATTCTGGATAATCGTTCTCGACATTGACCGCTTCCATATCATAAATGATACCTGCGGCTATTCAAACGGTAACTACATTCTGAAAAATTTTGCTCATATACTGTATAAATTCGTTACTCCCGGTGGTCTTGCAGCCAGAATAAGCGGCGATAACTTCGCACTTCTGCTGAGAGACTACGGCGACGACGAAATGCCCACAAGAACTGTGAAGTCCATACAGGACGAGTTCGCAAAGCTTGCAGTTGACGAGCTGGCTTCCATAAGCCTTACCTGCTCGGCAGGCTACTCCAAAATGCCCGAGGACGGCAGATCCTTCCTTGAGGTAATGGAGCATGCTGAGTTCGCGCTCAAATCCAACGACAGCAATCAGGGCAGCATCTGCGGCTATGAACCCAGTATGCACGACTCCATCATAGGCGATACCGAGCTTGAAAAGGCTCTTGCACTTGCTATCGACAACAACGAGCTCCAGCTCTACTATCAGCCTAAGATAGACCTTGCATCAGGCAGGATAATGGGCGTTGAAGCGCTTATCCGCTGGATAAAGCCCGACGGCACCATAGTTACTCCCGATGCATTCGTGCCTATCGCAGAGAGCTCTCACCTTATCGGAAAGATAAGCGAGTTCGTACTGAACGAGGGCTGCCGCCAGAACAAGCTCTGGCAGAAAATGGGCTATCCGCCTATAGTTATGTCCATAAACTTCGCGTCATCTGACTTCTATCAGACCGACCTTAAAGACAAGGTCTACGAAGCCCTTGCACGTTCGGCTCTGCCGCCTCAGTGGCTGGAGGTCGAGCTCACCGAGACTCTTGCGCTGAAGGACATAGACTTTGCGGTCGACCAGATGAACCGTCTCCGCGAGCTTGGCGTAAAGCTTGCCATGGACGACTTCGGCACAGGCTATTCCTCACTGAAATATCTCCAGATACTCCCAATTACTCTGCTGAAGCTGGACCGATCATTCATTATCGATATCGAGCACGAAAAGATCTCATTCGAGATAGTTTCAGCCGTAATACGCATAGCAAAATCCAAAGGCATAGAAACTATCGCAGAGGGCATCGAAAACAAGGAACAGGAGTCTATCCTGCGCATGGCAGGCTGTGACTACGGACAGGGCTATCTCTACGGAAAGCCCATGCCCCCCGAGAAAATACAGGATTTCTTTGAGCAGAACGTAAGGCGTGAGATCAATACCAAGAGATAACACTTTGTACTAATATAGCAGACCATACGATCAGGAGAGTTTGCTATTTGCCTGTCCGCAGGCAATTGTGCGGGCATAAAAACATTTTAACGGTCACGGAGGTCATCATTATGAAAAGACGTATCGGAATTCTCACAAGCGGCGGCGACTGCCCGGGTCTCAACGCTACTATACGCGGCGTGGCAAAGGCTTGCTATGAGCGCTTCGGCGAGGACAATGTTGAGATAGTAGGCATCTCCAACGGCTACTACGGACTTATCAACAATCTCTGCAAGGAGATGTCCCCCTCCTCATTCTCAGGCATACTCACACAGGGCGGAACGATCTTCGGAACAAAGCGTCAGCCCTTCAAGATGATGCAGGTCATCGGTGAGGACAACATAGACAAGGTCAAGAATATGAAGGAGACCTACAAGAAGCAGAAGCTGGACTGTCTCCTCACTCTCGGCGGAAACGGTACTCACAAGACCTCAAAGCTCCTGTCTGACGAGGGTCTGAACGTTATTGGACTTCCAAAGACTATCGACAACGATATCTACGGTACAGACGTTACATTCGGCTTCCATACCGCAGTTGACATTGCCACTGATGTCCTTGACAGACTTCATACCACTGCCGCAAGCCACTCACGAGTACTTCTCTGCGAGATAATGGGCAATAAGGCAGGCTGGCTCACACTTAACGCAGGTATCGCAGGCGGTGCGGACGTTATCATTATCCCCGAGATACCCTACGATATCGACAAGATATGCGACGCAGTAATGGCAAGAAGTGCAAGCGGCAAGACATTCTCAATAGTCGCAGTTGCTGAGGGCGCATTCGATATCAACGAGGCTCAGATGAAGAAAAAGGAGCGTGCAAAGAAGCGTGCAGAGGCAGGCATACTCACAGCCACAAACCGCATTGCAGCTCAGATACAGCATAATACAGGCCTTGAAGCCCGTGTATGCGTTCCCGGACATATGCTCAGAGGCGGCGCACCGAGCGCTTATGACCGCGTACTCTCCACACAGTTCGGAGTACACGCAGCCTACCTCATAGCCAAGGAGCGCTACGGCAGAACAGTAGCTAAAATAGGCAATAAGATCACCTCCAACAAGCTGGAGGACATAGCAGGAAAGACAAAATTCGTCGATACAGAGAATCATCTGGTCATCGCAGCACGCGATATCGGCGTATCTTTCGGCGATTGACCCACATTCGGCAGTCCGCGGACAGTACCAGCAGACTGCCGTTTTTGCCCTGTTTTTAGTATACAAGTAGTAATATATACATTTAAAAATACTAATATTAAAAATCGATATATCACTTGTGCGTTCCCTGTTTTTCGCATTATAACAGCGTTTATGAACTGATTAAATCATAAATATTTGGAATTTTTTGAAAAAAGCTATTCCCAAAGCTGTCAGAATGTGCTATAATAATTATATATCTGTTCAGGAGGTATTATAATGTCAGAATTGGAACTTTACAGCCTTTGGTGTGAAAACGCCAAGGAGGATCCCGACTTAAAGACTGAGCTCGAGGGAATCAAGGGCGACAGCGAAGCGATAAACGACAGATTTTACCGTGATCTCGAATTCGGAACGGGCGGTCTGAGAGGCGTTATCGGCGCTGGAACCAATCGAATGAATATATACACTGTAAGACGCGCTACACAGGGCTTTGCGGACTACCTCAACCAGGAGTACAAGAACCCAAGCGTGGCTATCTCATATGACAGCCGTATCAAGAGCGACGTGTTCTCAAAGGCTGCCGCAGAGGTACTGGCAGCAAACGGCATCAAGGTACATATCTATAAGCAGCTTATGCCTACACCATGCCTTTCATGGGCTGTCCGCGCACTGAAGTGCCAGGGCGGTATCATGGTTACAGCAAGCCATAACCCTGCCAAGTACAAC
Source organism: Ruminococcus flavefaciens AE3010 (assembly GCF_000526795.1). Taxonomy (NCBI): domain Bacteria; kingdom Bacillati; phylum Bacillota; class Clostridia; order Eubacteriales; family Oscillospiraceae; genus Ruminococcus; species Ruminococcus flavefaciens. The sequence continues at coordinate 3,590,136 of NZ_JAGT01000001.1, read as the reverse complement.
GGCTACAAGGTCTACGGTGAGGACGGCTGCCAGATCACTCTCAGAGGTGCAGAGATAATCCTTGAGAAGATCAACTCACTTGATATATTCAGCGGCGTAAAGCATTCCGATTTCAGCGAAGAGCTGAAAAAAGGCAATATCTCATATATCGATGACAGCGTTATCGAGGAATTCTACAAGAGAGTCCTTGCAGAGGGCATCAACACAGACCTCTGCGCTTCAAGCGGACTCAAAGTCGTATACACTCCTCTCAACGGCACAGGCAACAAGCCCGTCCGCGAGATATTAAAACGTATCGGCATCACAGATGTTACTGTAGTAAAAGAGCAGGAAGAGCCCGACGGCAACTTCACTACCTGCCCATATCCGAATCCCGAGATACGCGAGGCATTACAGGTAGGTCTCAGCTACTGCGATAAAGTAAAGCCAGACCTTCTCCTTGCTACCGATCCCGACTGCGACCGTGTAGGTATAGCAGTTCCCGACGGACAGGGCGGCTACGCTCTCTTCTCAGGCAATGAGGTAGGAGCTATGCTCCTTGAGTATATCTGCTCACAGCGCAAGGCAAAGGGCACAATGCCAAAGAACCCTATTACTGTAAAGACTATCGTTACTACCGATATAGTAAACCTCATCGCCAAGGAATACGGCGTAGAGGTAATAGACGTTCTCACAGGCTTCAAGTTCATCGGCGAGCAGATCGGCTTCCTTGAAGCTAAGGGTGAGGAGAACCGCTATGTATTCGGCTTTGAAGAGAGCTATGGCTACCTCTCGGGCGGCTACGTAAGAGACAAGGACGCAGTTGACGCTTCAATGCTTATCTGCGAAATGGCTGCATACTACCGCACACAGGGCATTACTCTCATGCAGGCTCGCGAGAATATGTACAAGAAGTACGGAATGTTCCTCCAGACACTCTACAGCTTTGAGTTCGAGGGTGAGAGCGGCATGAAGCACATGGAAGATATCATGACAGGTCTCCGAAACGATCACCCGACCGCTATCGGCGGCTTAAAGGTAGAGCGCTTCGAGGACTACAAGGCAAGCATCTCCAAGAATATCGCTACAGGCGAGGTCAAGGAGCTTACACTTCCAAAGTCCAACGTTCTCGCATTCTACCTTGAAGGCGGCTGCAAGGCTATCGTTCGTCCTTCGGGTACAGAGCCCAAGATCAAGACATATATCACTGCAAAGGCTCCTACAAAGGCAGAAGCCGAGGCTATCGAGCAGAAGATATACGCAGACTTTACACAGAGCATGAAATAAGAAATAAGGCGAACTTCGGTTCGCCTTTTTCGCAGAAAGGCACAGGATATGACAAAAGACGAAATAAAAGCTCTTATAGACCGTTCCCTCTTTGCTTCTTTGGGCTATACCGACGAAAACGGCAGACAGAATATCCGCCGCGTTTTCTGTGTATGGCACAAGGGCTTAGGCAAGCACCTCATCTCCACCAATACAAGCTCCTCACACGTTCAAAGCCTGCTGAAAAACGGCAGCGCCTGCCTTTACTTCGCCGACGATACCACATTTGAAGCTGTCTGTCTCTGCGGAAAGGCAAATATCAGCTTTGACAGAAAGTATAAGGAGCTCCTCTGGAACGAGGGCGACGAGAAGTACTACTCCAAGGGCATTGACGACGAGGACTACTGCATAATAGAGTTCATCGCCGAAAGCGGCAGATACTACCGCTTTGACGGCAAAGCCGATATCACAGCCCATGATATATCGACCTTCGACGAGAAATGTGTGCTTGAAAACGGATTCTCAAAAACTCACAGCTAAATACAAAACAGGAGAAACAAAATGACAAAAAACAAAACCGCTCCTCTTACCTTTCTTATAGGAGCTATCCTCGGAGCAATTGTCTTTATCCAGTTTTTTGGCTTAAAGACAATTGATCCCACCGGCACTGACTGGATATACAACAATATGGGCGATGTCACTCAGCATCACTTAGGCTGGGTGTATTTCAGAAATACCCCGTGGACATTCCCCATAGGTCTTACAGACGGCATATCCTCGGGAAGCATGGTATCATGCATGTACACCGATTCCCTGCCGCTGTTTGCAGTTTTCTTCAAGCTCCTCTCCCCCCTGCTCCCTGATACCTTCCAGTATTTCGGACTATGGGGCGTGATATGCTTCGCACTTAACGGCGGCTTCGGAGCCTTACTTCTCAGACGCGTAAAAGACAACCTGTTTTTCACATCTGTGGGCTCCATATTCTATTCGGGCTTCTTCCCGTCCATACAGCGCATCCCTCAGCACAATACCCTGGGAGCCATATGGCTGGTAATGGCGGCGCTGATACTCACTCTTGACTACAAGCGCCAGTACAAGCACAAATTCACCCCCGTTGTACTGTGGACAGTCTTATGTTCACTTGCCGCATTGATACACATATATTTCCTGCCCATGATATATATGGTCATGCTGGGATATATGATACTCCTTGTATACATCGGCAAGAAAAAGCGTCTTGCTGCCTGCACCTTTGCTTCCTCCACATTCTTCACCGTGATCACCATGTGGATCATAGGCGCATTCTACGGCAACGGCAGCTATGTTGACGGCGGATTCGGCGCATTCTCCGCAAATCTCAATACATTCTTCAACAGCATGGGACATTCAAAGTATATCCGTATGCTGAGCACCACCAGAGATCAGGGCGAGGGCTACGGCTATCTCGGAATGGGCATGCTGGTATGCTGCTTTCTCGGTATTATCATAGCCCTGAGCCGTCTGGAGCGCAGAGAGGGCAAGGCGCTAAAGAATATCAGGGAATACTACAAAAGTCACCGCGTACAGATAAACGCTTTCCTCATAGTATTCATTATCAGCTTTATGTGGGCTGTCAGCACCACCGTTGTTGTTAACCAGACCGTCCTCATAGATATAAAGCTTCCACGTCCCATACTTGGAGTATTCTCCATATTCCGCGCATCGGGTAGATTCATATGGCTGCCCTGCATCATGGTCATGACCACTGCCCTGTGGCTGGTAACTAAGCTGGACAAACATTCGGCAGCTGCCGCAGTAGCTATATGCGCATGGCTCAACTACATGGATCTGCGCAACTACCACGACGAAATGCACAAGCAGTACGCTGAAACTCCTGCATATGTCTCGGAGATCGACCCTGTGGAATGGGAAAAGGCTTCGGAGGGCATCAATGAGATAATCTACCTGCCCCTGCCCGATACCTACAAGACCTATATGCAGCTCTATTTTACCACTGCACAGCTTGCCTCCGAAAAGAATATAAAGCTCAGCAGCTTCTACCTTGCACGTTCCGATTACGGCGTTCTTGCTGAATATGCCGATGAGCAGTATAAGCTCCTCACATCGGGAAAAGGCAGAAATGACGCCCTGTATGTATTCTTCACGGAAGATGACATACCCAAGGACACAAGCGGCATGACATTCTATAAACTGGGAGAATACACTGCTGTAAGAGTTAAAAAATAAAATAAAGTCAAAAAGGGCTTGACACACACGGCACAGTGTGATATAATATATTACTGTAATGTATATTCGGCACTACTGTCTAAAGGAACTGATGGGCTGCACGATCTACAAATTAATATAAAGGAGTGAAAATCGTGAAAGAGGGAATCCATCCTGAGTTCAAGAAGACCACAATTACCTGCCACTGCGGTAACGTGATCGAGACTATGTCTACAAAGGAAAACATCAAGGTTGAAATCTGCTCAAAGTGCCATCCTTTCTATACCGGTAAGCAGAAGCTTGTTGATACAGGCGGACGTGTTGACAGATTCAAGAAGCGTTTCAATATGGACAAGTAATCCACAAGCCCCGTCAATGACGGGGCTTTTCGTACATAGGTAAGTATTATGAACTATCTGACAATTTCCGAAAATGCCAAGGCTTCGTTCATAGAAAAACGCTCGGAGTTCATCGGCTATATCTCCCCTGTTAAGACAAACGACGAGGCGGTAGCCTTTATAAATTCCATAAAAGCCGAGCACCGCAAGGCCAAGCACAACGTTTACGCATATATTCTCCGCGAGGACAATATTTCCCGATATTCAGACGACGGAGAACCACAGGGCACTGCGGGAGTTCCCGTACTGGACGTGCTGAAAAAACGCGGTCTCACCGATGTATGCGTGGTAGTTACAAGATATTTCGGCGGCATACTTCTCGGCGGCGGCGGACTTGTGAGAGCCTATTCCCATGCAGCTTCACTTGCCTGCGATGCAGCTCACATCATGGATATGTGCCTGTGTCACCGTCTGAAAATAACCGCAGACTACGGTATGTACGGCAAGATCTCCTATCTTCTGCCCAATTACGAGACTATCACCGTTAATTCCGACTTTGGAAGCGATGTAGTTCTGGAAATACTGGCGCTGTCGGAAAAGCTTGAAACTCTCACAAAGGAGCTCACCGAGGTCACCAACGGAACTGCCGAAATTGTGGATATGGGAGAGCTTTTTGAGGATTTCTCCTCTGTGAAAAAAATTTCACAATAAAAATAAAGGGTTTTTTGTCCCGTTTTAGTATAAGTATTATGTAGGCATTTTTCAGCGGAATATTATCCGCTAAATTTTTTCTGCAGCAAGGGGGATATTTGTATGACAGTACGCGAACAGATCGAGATAAGCGAAGCAGGTATGCTCAGCAAATACGCCTGCGCCAGCGTAGACGAGGTCGGCACCAAGCGTGAACGCTATGAGGACAAGTGCCCCTACCGCACCGAGTTCCAGCGAGACCGCGACCGTATTCTCCACTGCAACTCATTCCGCAGACTAAAGCGTAAGACTCAGGTCTTTCTGTCCCCTGTGGGAGACCACTACAGAACACGGCTTACACATACCCTTGAGGTATCACAGATAGCAAGAACTATTTCCAGAGGTATGCGCCTTAACGAGGACCTCACTGAGGCTATAGCTCTCGGACACGACTTAGGACACTCCCCTTTCGGTCACTGCGGTGAGCGCACTCTCAACGAGATATGCCCTCACGGCTTCAAGCACTACGAGCAGAGCGTGCGCGTGGTGGAAGTCCTTGAAAAAAAGGGCAAGGGGCTCAACCTTACCCACGCCGTAAGAAACGGCATACTCTGCCACACAAACATGGTGGCTGATACCAAAGAGGGCAATATTGTCCGACTTGCGGACACTATCGCCTACATAAACCACGATATCGAGGACTCTATCCGCGCAGGCATACTCTCACCAAACGACCTGCCGAGAAGCTGCGTTATAGCCCTCGGAAATACCAAGACCAAGAGAATAACTACTCTCATAGCCTCCGTTATCGGGCACGGAGCTGTGGATATAGATTTTGCGCCCGATATACGAAAGGCTCACGACGAGCTCAAGCGCTTCATGTTCGAGAAGGTCTACACCAATCCCTCTGCCAAGCAGGAGGAGGGCAAGGCTGAACAGCTGGTGCGCAAGCTCTACGCTTACTTCATCGAGCACACGGACAAGCTCCCCGAGGAATACCGCAATATAATCAAAATTGCCGACCCCGACAGAGCCGTCTGCGACTACATATCGGGAATGAGCGACGAGTACGCCGTTGACCTTTACACCGAGCTTTTCGTGCCGAAATTCTGGAAGTGAGGTAGGATATGCCTCAGAACGACGAATTTCTCTATAATCTGCGAAATGCCAACCCTATCGAGACAGTCATGGGCGGCTACGTCAACGTCATAAGACGAGGGCGCAACTACGTCTGCTCATGCCCTTTTCATTCGGAAAAGACGCCCTCCTGCACCATTTTCACCGATACACAGAACTTCTACTGCTTCGGCTGCGGCGCAGGCGGCGACGTTATCACCTTCATAATGAAGATCGAGAACCTGACCTTCCCCGAGGCTGTCAAGCTTTTAGCCCAGAGGGCAGGCATGGAAGTCCCTGCCTACGGCAGCAAGGACAGCGGCTACGCAAAGCGCAAGACCCGTATCTATGAGATGAACCGCATTGCCGCCAATTACTACTTCACCAACCTTTTCAAGGGCAAGGACAAGACAGGGCTGCAATATTTCGCAAACCGCAAGCTAACTCCACAGACCATAAAGAAGTACGGTCTCGGCTACGCTTCCGACTCATGGAACGAGCTGACAGACCTGCTGCGCTCAAAGGGCTACTCCGACGAGGAAATGGCTGATGCATGGCTTGCAGGCATGAAAAACGGACGCACCTTCGATATGTTCCGCAAAAGGGTCATGTTCCCAATCGTTGACCTGCGGGGCAATATAATAGGCTTCGGCGGACGAGTCCTTGACGACTCCCAGCCAAAATACCTGAACACGGGCAAAACTCCCGTATTCGACAAGGGCTCTAACCTGTTCTCCATGAACTTCGCAAAGAACTCCAACGCCAAGCGTCTGATACTCTGTGAGGGATATATGGACGTTATAGCCGTCAATCAGGCAGGCTTCGAGAACGTGGTCGCCACCCTCGGAACTGCTATAACTCCCGATCAGGCGCGGCTCATAAGCCACTACGCCGAGGAAGTAATAGTCGCCTACGACAGCGACGGCGCAGGACAAAAGGCTACACAAAAGGCTATCAACCACTTTGCAGACGTTGGTCTTCGCACCAAGATACTCCACATGGAGGGCGCAAAGGATCCCGACGAGTACATCAAGAAGTTCGGCAGAGACCGCTTCCGTATGCTCATTGACAGCTCCAACGACGCCAACGATTTCATGCTGGATAAGTGTGAGGACGGTCTTGACCTGACCACTGAGATAGGTCGTGTGGAGCTCCTCAAACGCACAGCAAAGGTACTTGCAGGCATAGAATCGCCCCTTGAACGGGAGGTGTACATCTCCAGAACGTCCAAGAAGTGCGATATTCCCGTACAGGTGCTTAAAACTCACATTGACACCATGCTGCAAAAGAACAGCAAGAGTGCCAAGAAGAACGAGTGGCGCGCCATTAAGGCGCAGACCTCGTACATACGCGACGATATCAACCCCGACGCAGTTTCAAACAAGAGAGAAGCCCGCGCCGAGGAGACTATAATCAGCTACCTGCTCACCCGCCCTCAGGAATATGAGGACGTTCAGCAGCTGGCGCCCCCCGAGTGCTTCGTGACCGCATTCAATAAAAAGGTCTACAGAGCGCTTCTGGAGCGAATGAAAAATTCCGACAAATTCTCCCTTTCACTTCTCTCCGATGAATTTTCCACGGAGGAAATGGGAAGAATAAGCGGAATAGCAGCTAAAAAGCGCGAAGTCGCCGTAACACGTGACGTTGTCGCAGACTGTGCGCAGGTACTGAAAAGCAGCACACCCAAGGCAGAGGGAGAGCTCAGCAACGACGAGCTGCTGAAGCTTTTCCGCTCCAAAAACAAATAGGAGGATATAAAATATGGAAAAAAAGAACACCATCGAAGCCCTTATTGAACAGGGCAAGACTAACGGAAAGCTCACCACAAAGGAGATAACCGACGCTCTGGAGGAGCTTGACTTTGACGTCGACCAGATAAATACCTTCTATGACAACTGCGAAAACCTCAATATCGAGATCGTCGAGGATATGAACCTTGACGCCGACCTGAAGATTGGTCTCGATTCAAATATGACAGACGACCTTGAAATGGCTCTCTCCACAGAGGGTATCGCCATTGATGACCCTGTAAAGATCTACCTCAAGGAGATCGGTCGTGTACCGCTCCTTACAACAGAGGAAGAGATCGAGCTTGCTCAGAGAATGGCAAAGGGCGACCCCTACGCAAAGAAGAGACTGTCCGAAGCAAATCTCCGTCTCGTTGTTTCTATCGCCAAGAAGTACGTGGGCAGAGGCATGCAGTTCCTGGACCTCATTCAGGAGGGAAATCTTGGTCTTATCAAGGCCGTTGAAAAGTTCGACTACACCAAGGGCTTCAAGTTCTCCACATACGCAACATGGTGGATAAGACAGGCTATAACCCGTGCTATTGCCGATCAGGCAAGAACTATCCGTATCCCCGTTCATATGGTAGAGACTATCACCAAGGTAAAGAAGGTCTCCAGCCAGCTTCTCCATGAGAACGGTCATGACCCGAGCCCCGAGGAGATAGCAGACAAGCTCAATATGCCTGTGGACAAGGTTCGTGAGATCATGCGTGTGGCTCAGGACCCTGTATCCCTTGAAACTCCTATCGGTGAGGAGGAGGACAGCCACCTCGGCGACTTTATCCCCGATGATGACGCTCCCGCACCTGCTGAGGCAGCTTCACATACTCTTCTCAAAGAGCAGCTCAACGAGGTGCTTGCTACACTTACAGACCGCGAGGCTAAGGTATTGAAGCTCCGCTTCGGTCTTGAAGACGGCAAGTCCCGTACCCTCGAAGAGGTCGGACAGCGCTTTGACGTAACCCGTGAGCGTATCCGCCAGATAGAGGCAAAGGCGCTGAGAAAGCTCCGTCACCCAAGCAGAAGCAAAAAGGTCAAGGACTTCCTTGACTGATACATATATCAGTATTTCCGAAAGCCGCCTGAAATGGCGGCTTTTTTGTGCTCAATAACGCAGAAAATTTACATTATTGTTTTCACCGCGAGTCTTGCTATTTTAAAAAATATGTGGTATAATAAAAGAGTATAAAATGTACGTTATCACGGTCGCCTGTTCACCGTCAGAAGTCAGGCACGCTGCGGAAATATCCTTTGTATCCGCAAGCAAAAAGGAGTGAGTATGAGTATTTTTGATTTTAGCCAGACTCCGCCCGTGTTAAGCCATGATTGGCAGGTATTCCAGCAGTTTGTCGGTAATATTGGTGCGTTTACATACATCGCAAAGGACAAGGCTGCATATCTTGATTCATCCGCCTGTCATATGCTCGGCTGCCCGAGTGAAAAGATCAACGAATTCGAGTTCTTCAATCTTCTTGAAAAGATCTCAAAATGCCCTTTAGAGGGGCAGAAGCATATTTACAAGTTTACTGACGGAAATACAACTCGTTATATAAAAATGAACATCTATGAGAGCAGCGACGAATGGCTGGGCTTTATTCAGGACTTCACCCGCCAGATCACAGAGCTCAGCGACAAAAAAGCCTTTGTGGAGTACGATCCCATTACAAGACTGCCCTCATTCCCGTCGTTCTCACAGAAAATAAAGCAGATACTCACCGATATACAGCACGGCTGCCTTGCCACTATCTACATAAACGGCATAGACAAGCTGGGCTCATATCTAACTGTTGACAACACCAACAGCTGTATCACATCAGTTGCGGAAGCGCTGAAAGGCTTTGCCAGCGATACTCTCATAATCGGCTCAAAATCCAACTATGAGATATGCGTTTTCTTCTGCGACAGCGACAAGATGAGCATATACAATATCCTCAACAGCATGGACGAGGCTGTGCAGAACTGTATCCTCACTGACGATTTCGGCGAGATAATCGACATCTCCGACAAGAGCAGGATAAGTCTGTCCATAGGCTGCGCTTCCTATCCCGAGGAAGCCTCGGACTTCAATATGCTGGTGAATTATTCGGAATTTGCTCTCTTTGAAGCCAAGACCGCAAAACGAGCCGTTATCAACTGGTTCTCGGAGGAAAACTACGTCCACGAAAAGGACTCCTACCGCAATGCACAGACCTTTTCACGTATCGTGCAGGAGAATCTCCTCACCTATCACCTACAGCCTATCGTTGAGACCCAGAAGGGCGAGATAGTGGGCTATGAGGCTCTCATGAGAACCATCGGCGATATAAAGATGACTCCCAATCAGATACTGAAAATAGCTGCCGCTCAGAATGACCTGTATGCTATCGAGAAGCTGACCTTCTTCAACACCATGAAGCTCCTCAGCGATAATCAGCAGGTATTTGAAAACCGCAAGCTCTTTATAAACTGCCTTTCAAACAATCTCCTCAGCGACGAGGACTTCAACGAGCTGTACCTTACATACGGCGAGCTCCTTGAAAAGACAGTCATCGAGATAGTGGAGGAATCTGCGGCTACAGCCGAGAGCATAGAGCTGCTCAAAAAGCGCTGCGGCTTCGCACATACCACGCTTGCTATCGACGACTACGGCACAGGCTATTCCAACTCGTCCAATCTGCTGCACTATTCACCGGATTACATCAAGATAGACCGTTCACTCATAAGCGATATCCAGAACGATCTGAAAAAGCAGCAGCTGGTAACATCTGTTATCGAGTTCTGCCACGAGAATCAGCTCAAATCCCTTGCTGAGGGCGTTGAGACAGTGCAGGAGCTGAAAACCGTTATCCGTCTCGGAGTTGACCTTGTGCAGGGCTATTACACATCGAAGCCAAAGCCCCTGCTCCTCAACAGCATTTCCGCAGATATAAAGGACGAGATAATCAAGACCAATCTCGAAACACGTCCCGGCGGCGTAAAGAAGATATACGCAGCCCAGAACGACACGGAGATCGATCTGCTGAAGCTGGCGCTGGAAAAATACACCGATATCCACGTTTATCAGAGCAAGCTCACTATAGTCGGCGATCCCGACAAGCCCGTGAAGATGAATATCTCCATCATGGACAATCACAGCTGCGAGCTGACCCTGAAGAACTGCAACATCATAAGCGGCAACAGCAAGCCAACTATCACCGTGGGCGAGTACGCACGCCTGGAGCTCAATGTTGTCAAGACCAACAAGCTGAGCTACTCGGGCATCTATGTACCTATGGGCTCCCAGTTCGTACTGGGCGGCAAGGGCGACCTGACTATCGACTGCTATGCCTCTGAGGGAATCGGTATCGGCAACGACTACGACCACGGCTACGGCGATATAATCATTGATTTCAGCGGAAATCTGGAGATAATCTCCAACAGCGTCGAGTCCATGTGCATAGGCGGCGGCCATAACGATGACGACTCGGATATCGACCTGCGCTCGGGCAATATAAAGATATTCATGTACTCACATAACGGTCTTGCTGTCGGCAGCTTCAACGGCGACGCCAATATCGACATCGGCGAGGACTGCAAGCTGGATATCACTATCTCGGGTATCAAGGTAACAGGTATCGGAAGCTGCAAGGGCATTGCTACCATAAGCTCGGGAGCTGACATCACCATGTCCTGCACAGGCGCTCAGGCAGTAGGCATCGGCGTTCTCGAAGACGGCGAGGGCAGCATCTACATCAAGCAGGGCAAGATCAATATGAAAATGCGTTCCGCCAAGCACTCCTGTATCGGTGCTATGAAAGGCAGTGTGAACACTAAGATAAAGAATGCAGAGATTACTATTGACTCCGAGGGCGACGAGGTAACAGGCATCGGCGACGCAGCAGGTGCTGGAAATCTCACTATCATCGACTCAAAGGTGTCCATGACTGTCAACGCAGGAAATCCAAAGGATATCGGCACAAACAGCGGCGATGTCCAGATACAGAACTCCACCGTAAGCTCACTTGTAAACAACAAGCGCATAACTTACGCAAGCAATTAAGAATTATTTCCCCGCCTTTACGGCGGGGATACATATGATAAAGTATATGATTAAGAAAGGTAAGAAATAAATATGAAACTTGGTATGGTCGGTCTGCCCAACGTGGGCAAAAGCACACTTTTCAACGCACTCACAAACGCAGGTGCAGAATCTGCAAACTACCCGTTCTGTACTATCGAAAAGAACGTAGGTATAGTATCAGTTCCCGATGAGAGACTGGACAAGCTGGCAGAAATGTACGAGCCTGATAAGTTCACTCCCGCAACTCTGGAATTCGTTGATATCGCAGGTCTGGTAAAGGGAGCTTCAAAGGGCGAGGGTCTCGGAAACAAGTTCCTTGCGGATATTCGTGAGGTGGACGCTATCGTTCACGTTGTACGCTGCTTTGAGGACCCCAACATCATTCACGTTGACGGAAGCATAAATCCTCTCCGCGACATCGAAACTATCAATCTGGAGCTCATATTCTCCGATATCGAAATGGTTGAAAGACGTATCGACCGCGCTAAAAAGGCTGCAAAGGGCGATAAAAAGTACCTTGCGGAGGCTGAGTTCCTTGAAAGATTAAAGGCTCACCTTGAAAACGGCAAGTCCGCAAGAGGCTTTGACTTCACAGACGAGGAGCGCGAGCTCATTAAGTCAACTCCCCTGCTGTCCGCAAAGCCCGTTATCTATGCGGCTAACCTCAGCGAGGACGACTTCACAAACAATATAGACACAAATGAGAATTACAAGGCTGTATGCGCTCTTGCAGCTGAGGAGCACTCCGCTGTGCTTCCTATCTGCGCACAGATAGAGGCTGAGATATCGGATATGGGCGACGAGGACAAGGCAATGTTCCTCAGTGAGCTTGGTCTGGAAGTATCAGGTCTCAATCGTATCATCAAGGAGGGCTATGCGCTTCTGGGACTTATCTCCTACCTCACAGCAGGCAAGCAGGAGGTCCGCGCATGGACTATCACCAAGGGCACTAAGGCTCCCCAGGCAGCAGGTAAGATACATACCGACTTTGAAAAGGGCTTTATCCGTGCCGAGGTCATCTCCTACGACGACCTTATGGCTTGCGGAAGCATGGCTGCCGCAAAGGAAAAGGGACTTGTCCGCCTTGAGGGCAAGGAGTACGTTATGCAGGACGGAGATATAGTTCTGTTCAGATTCAATGTCTGATATGAAAGAACGTATCGAACGCATAAAAGCGATACAAGACAACTGGATGAAGTCTGAATTTGCTTCTCCTGCATCTGATTCCCAGATAGAGACTTTTGAAAAGGCTGCCAATGTCGTTATTCCCGAGTCTTACAAGGACTTTCTGAGGCTGTCAAACGGCGCTGTGTTATTCGGCGGTGACTGTGAATTATTCAGCGTCGATCTGAATGATTAATTCAGAATAAACTTTGATTATTCAGATGGCAGTGTCCCTGATGAATTGCTGATACTTGGCTACTATAATTCAAAACATATATGCTTTGATAAAAGATATGATTCCTTTATTTTCTATGAATATGAAAATTATGATGATATAAAAGAAGAATGTCTGGCGTTTTCTGATTTTTATGAGGTAATGGATTACATTATCGACATAGCAGTTTCATGACCTACGGAGAAACAATAAATGATAGAGCAGATTTTTGATAAAGACGCAAAAAGGACAATAGCACGAAAAGTCCTTGAAGCACTCAGGGAATGGTTCGAGGTTGACGAGAGCCGCGAACAGTATATCCGCGAAAGTGCTGACCAGATATTTATCGCAGCTAAAGAGAATGACGAATACGTGGGCTTCCTGTGTCTGAAAGAAACAGGAAATGCTACCGTTGAACTGGCTGTAATGGGTGTGCTGAAGGACTATCACCGCAGCGGAATCGGTCGGCAGCTCTTTGAGAATGCTAAGGCTATCGCTGTTGAAAAAGGCTATTCCTTCATGCAGGTTAAAACAGTTCAGATGGGCAAATACGAGGACTACGACAAGACCAATATGTTCTATATAAGCTGCGGCTTCAAGGAATTCGAGGTATTCCCCACACTCTGGGACGAGGATAACCCCTGCCAGATATATGTTATGGCATTAAAATAAATCAAGGGCATAGGTGAAATTTTGCCATATAACTTTACAAATCCTTGTTAATAAAAAGCATATTTATATTACGATAAGTAATTAAACTAATTAGTGAGGTATTATTATGGCTGATTTTTTATCAAATTCTTTCACTTTAATTATATGTATAATAATAATCCTACCTATACTGCCTTTAATAATAAGTTTATTACGTGATATTTTTCAAAAAAATACCAATGTCGATAATACTACACCCTCTACGTATGAAAATATAAATGAGCCTGAACATATACACGTATACATAAATGGCAAATGCACAAAATGTGGTAAAACTGATCCAACTCACAAACATTCTTACTATAATTATAGATGTACCGTTTGTGATCAAATTGATCCTTCACATAAACATAGTTACCAAAACGGAAGATGTAAAATATGTAATATTAGATGCAAGCATATTTATAAAGACGGAAAATGTACTATTTGCAATATCGAATGTATGCATATAAAGTATGTGGATTCAAAGTGTACTATTTGTGGGATTATTGATCCTGATCATAGGCATAACTTTATAAATGGAGTATGCTCTATATGTAATATGCAATGCAAACATATATATAAGAATGACAAATGCCTTATATGTGGTAAAAACTGTGACGACTATGATGATAATAATGTTTTTGAAAAAGAATACAAGAACCAAAGGGTAATTCATAGATTTGATCTGAATGATGAAATGGATAAACCTGTTTTGAAGTGTCCTGGCTTAAATTGCAGTAATTGCAACAGGACTAAATGCCTTAATGAAAAATAAAACTATTCTATTGTTATACAATAGACATGGGGGTATATAAATGAGCTTTTCTCCTAAAGAGATACTGAAATTCGTTGAAGAGAACGACGTAAAATTTATAAGACTTACTTTCTGTGATATGTTCGGCAATCTCAAAAACGTGGCTATCATGCCAAACGAGCTGCCGAGAGCATTTGAGTACGGCATACCTTTCGATGCTTCATGCATCGCCGAGGGCTGCTCCGATCTGCTCCTTGTGCCCGATATATCAACGCTTTCCGTTCTCCCGTGGAGACCTAAGTCGGGACGCGTTGTCCGCTTCTTCTGCTCGCTGAAAAACACCGACGGAAGCGACTACGTGGGCGATATGCGTACCGAGCTCACCAGCTACATCAATCAGCTACGACTGGACGGATATTCCTGCGAAATGGGCACAAAGTGCGAGTTTTACCTCTTTGAGCTTGACGAGCGGGGCGAGCCTACAAAGATACCCCACGACAAGGGCGGCTATCTTGACGTTGCTCCCCTTGACAAGTGCGAGAACGCAAGACGTGAGATATGTCTCTCCCTGGAGGAAATGGGCATGAGCCCGAAGAGCTCCTGCCACAAGCACGGTCCCGCACAGAACGAGATAGAGTTCCGCGAGAGCGAGCCAATAACCGCTGCCGACAATATGGTACATTACAAGACCGTAGTTAAGTCCATTGCCGCACAGAACGGTCTTTTCGCATCGTTCATGCCGAAGCCGCTCCCCGACGAGCACGGAAGCGCTCTCAGCATATCCATAAGCGTGAAAAAGGGCGGCGAGAACATCATCGGCAATGATACCGAGAATATGCCCTTTGAGGGCAAGTGCTTCATATCGGGTATTCTTGGCAGAATGAGGGAGATAACCGCTTTTCTCAACAGCACCACAAACTCCTACAAGCGCTTCGGCATAGGCTTTGCGCCTAAATACATCAACTGGTCGTCGGAAAACTGCGCTCAGCTTATCCGCGTACCAAAACCCGTGGGAATAACTCCCCGTATCGAGCTGCGTTCCGCAGACGCCTGCTGTAACCCTTATATCACCTTCAAGCTCATTCTTGCCGCAGGTATAGAGGGTATCCGCGCAGGCGACTCCTCACTTTTCGAGAGTGCAATGCACAGCGGCGAAAACTGCGACCTGTTCCAGAAGCTCCCCTCAACTCTTGAGGAGGCTGCCGCTATCGCAAAGGAAAGCGACTTCGTAAAGCGTACTCTTTCTCCCGAGATAAGGAGCAGCATTTTCGCTCAGCTGGACAGACAGCTCCGCGACTATGAGCTTGCAGCAGACAAGGATAAATTTGAGGAAGAGTCCTATTTCAAATTCGTGTGAGGTAATCAATGGACAGAGCGCTCATTGTATCAGCAAGAGCTGAGATATCGGAGCTTGCCGAGCAGCTCCTGCGCATAGAGGGCTGCGGCAGGACAGCAGTAGCCGTAAGCGGAAGCGAAGCCCGCAGACTTGTCAAAAACGAAAGCGAGCCCGAGCTGGTCATAATAAACACTCCCCTGCCCGACGAATTCGGACAGGAGCTTGCGGAAATGATAGCCGAGACTACCTCGGCAGGCATAATACTCATATGCGGCGGCGACGTTGCCGACGAAGTGGCAGACCGTGTTTCAGACAGCGGTATAAACGTCATTTCCAGACCGTATACCCGTGAGATATTACAGCGTACTATCAGGCTCGTCCTCTCGGCTCGTGCCCGTATGGCAGGCGTAAAAAAGGAAAGCGCGGATATACTCAGCCGTATCGAGGAGATGCGCACTATCAACCGCGCCAAGACCACTCTTATGAAGTATCTGAAGTTCACAGAGCCACAGGCTCATAAATACATCGAAAAACAGGCAATGAACAACCGCCAGACCCGTCTTGAGGTGGCGCAGCGTATCCTTGCCCAGTATGAATGATATACCATGAAGATAGAACATATTGCAATGTACGTCCGCGACCTTGAAGCCGCAAGAGCCTTCTTTTTGAAGTATCTGGGAGCTTCTTCTAACAGCGGCTACCATAACAAGACTACCGATTTCCGCTCATATTTCCTCAGCTTTGACGGCGGTGCAAGACTGGAGATAATGACACGTCCTCAGCTTGCGGACTCCGACAATGCTATTGCTCGAATGGGCTTTGTCCACATTGCGTTCAGTCTCGGCAGCAGGGAAAAAGTAGATGAGCTGACCGCGCGTCTGAAAGCTGACGGATACGAGGTGCTCAGCGGTCCGAGAACTACGGGTGACGGCTATTATGAGAGCTGTATCGTGGGTATAGAGGGCAATCAGATAGAGCTTACAGTATAAAACATCATGCCATAATACTTCTCCCCAGGAAGCATTATGGCATTTTTATTTACACATGGACTTTTGTGTGCTATAATGCATATTAAGATTTTACCATTTAACACATATCTTGCCTGATCGGAGAAAAAAATGAAACTATCAATGCGGCATAACAGATTTTACAGCGGACTTTTAGGCGTTCTTTTGCTTGTCTGCGGCACAGCGGCATGCGGAAATAATCCAGCTGCGCCAAGCAGTTCGGAAGATACTGCTGCACAAAGCAGCTCAGAAAATACTGCTTCAACAAGCAGTACGGAAACGACTGCCGAAAGCGCTGTTACTACTCAGCCCGAAACCGAGGAATATGACCCAAATGTCCTGTCAAAGGAAGAAGTAAGGGCGATATTTGCGGAAGATCCCGAAGACAAACACGCTACTTACTATCCCTGTCCCCCACAAGCAGTCAGGAGTTTAACTGGACAAGCTGCTATTTATTAGATCCGCAGGGCTTAAAAGACGAGATTTCAGAGCTGAAATGGGTCAAAGCAGAAAAAAAGATTTACAATAAAAATATTACAGGCGAGTTCAAATGCGACTGTAAAAAAAGAATAACACATACTACAGGCGAGGGAATATACAAACGCAAAGAGTCATCGTTTGATCTTTTTTCCAAGAACGAAAAATCAGTATATACGATACTTGACAAGGAAACAGGCGAAGAAAAAACAGATAAACTTAATGACAAATTTTTATATTTTTCATATAATGCACCCGGCTTTGAATATTTCTCCGTTTATCAGGATCTGAGATATGATCTTAACAAAGCCTCATTTACTGCTTACAATAATTCATATGACGAAAAGAAGTGTTCCTTTAAAAGCAGCAAGGTAAAAGACGGTACAAAGTATAAATACAGCATCACTTATAAATTAGGCAATGTAGGGGAGTATACCATATACTACACAGTTGTGCTGAATGAAAACGGGAATCTGCTCTCATATGAAAAATCCTATTCAGACGGACGGAATTTTTTATATAAGCTTGATGATTATGAATTCGATTCCAAGGACTTTGAAATGGAGGATTTTACTTCAAATTATGAGTACCTGACTGCCTCAAACGAAAGGTAAGCTGACCGAATTATCATAATTTACAGCAAAAGCGCGGGAGAATTGAACTCCCGCGCTTTTCTTAATGTAATAGCCTGAATACAATATCCGAGAACCGCTGCTTTGAGCGTACCCACGGCACAGCTGCGTGTGTAAGCGCAGCAAAAAGGAAACACCCCGCCCATTATTACGGACGGGGGTGTGAAGTTATACAGCTATAGATTTGCTCACGTGGTTGAGCGAATGTCTTATCTTCTGCCATTCCTTATTGTCGAACTCACCGCTTATCACAAATTCATAGACCCTGTCATCGTGAATGACCTTTACTGTGGAAAGGTCGCTGCAGCCTGCAAAGGCATGCTGACCGATCTCCTGTAAAGTAGAGGGAATGGTGAGATCAGCAAGGCGATGGCATCCACGGAATGCATACCAACCAAGCCTGATAGTGCTTTCAGGAAGATTGATAGATCTGAGGTTCTCGCAGCCGCTGAACGCTGTATCCGAAATGACCTGCACTGTCTCGGGTACCAGTATCCTCACAAGATTCGTACAGCCACTGAAAGCGCCCTCATCGATAATTCCGACATTATCGGGAATGAAGATCTCGGTAACGCCTTTTTCGTCTTTGTACTTTTTAAGTACACCTCTTCTGATCTTGTAATTCATTCAGTTTTCTCCTTATCGAAAAACATCGATACAATCCCCAGAGCCCCACATTGGCTCAACCATAGTATAACATAAAACTACCAAAATGTCAATCAGGAGCAAAATATATAGTTTATATTCAGATACTTGCACAAAAAGTCACATGCCATTTTGAATGAGCTGTGAATTTCACTGCCGAATTTAAGTTACTCGATTGATTTAAGTGATTCAGCCATATTTATGCGCTCCAGTTTGAACACCATGAACAGGTCAACGATGAAATTGAACAGGAATGTGAGCAGTGCGCTCCAAAGAAAGCTTTTCGGCAATATACGGACGCTGAAGTCCACAAGGTCCACCCGTATCTGAGCCATAACAAAGGCATGGAGCAGTACTCCCGCACCAAGTCCGACTACAGTGCCAAAGGCTGTAAGAGCGAGATTCTCGCGGAGCACATAAGCCGAGGTCTCATGCCTGAAAAAGCCCAGAACCTTGATAGTGGCTATCTCGCGGACACGCTCGGTTATGTTTATGTTTGTAAGGCTGTAAAGTACGATAAAGGCAAGTCCTGCGGCGCATATGATAACAATGAGCACGATATAGTCAAGGCTGCTCATCATCTTGCCCAGTCTTTCCTTTAAGTCGTCAAATATCATTACTGCGGTGATATTGCCGTTTTTGGACAGTGCAGCAGTAGTCTTGTAGTTGTCCGCTCCCTCCTTGAAGTTGAGAAAAGCGTAGTTCACGGACACGGGCTCTCCAAGCTGCTGCTCCATGGTGCTTTTGCTCAGAAATACCACATTATAAACGTGGTTCTCGAAAACACCCGTTACCTTTACGTTAAGCTCACGCATATTCTCGTCGCGGAGCTTCATCATGCTGCCCTTTTTTATACCGTAGCGCTCGGCAATGCTGTGGCTGACTATGGCTTCTCCCTCAGCAGGAGGAGCTAATTTTTCGCCCTTTACGCTGTGCAGGTCGAAATACTTTTCCATGCCGTCAAAGGAATCCGCAGCATTCACGGTAACGCTTTTGACCTTTTTCCCGTAGAGCAGGTCCCACGCTCCCGTGTAAAGCAGAGTGTAGTTCTGAGTATTCTCGCTGAGAACGTCTGCAAGCCCCTCGGGGAACTCTGTCCCGATATTTCTCAGGTTAGCCGAGGCGTCAGCCACCTGTATCTCGTCGTACTGCATATCCGCAAAGCCTGCAATAGAATCCTTTATGCCGAAGCCCGTAACGAGCAGGGCTGTACAGCCGCCGATACCAAGTATCATCATAAAAAGGCGCTTTTTGTAGCGGAATATGTTGCGTATGGATACCTTGTGCAGGAATTTCAGCCTTTTCCACACCGGAGTAACGTATTCAAGAAGAACGCGCTTGCCTGCCTTGGGAGCTTTTGGTCTCATAAGGCTTGCTGCTGTTTCGGAGAGCTCCACGCGGCAGCTGAACCATGTAACTCCAACAGAGCATATCAGCGATACCGCCAGTGCAATGAGGGCAAGCCTGCTGTCAAACATATAGTCTATAGGCAGTTCAAGATACATGAGGGTATAGGTCTTCCAGATAATCTTGGGGAAGATATATGTGCCAAGACTGTAGCCCAGCACGCAGCCTATCATAGCTGCCAGTCCCGAATAAAATATGAACTTGCCCATAACAGTGCCCTCGGAGTAGCCCAGCGCCTTTAAAACGCCGATCTGTGTACGCTGCTCCTCGACCATTCGGCTCATGATAGTCATACACACAAGAGCTGCCACAAGGATAAAGAATATTGGGAAAACACGAGCGACCTGCGCGACTATATCAGAATCGCTCTCAAAGCAGGCGTAGCCGATATTGGCATTGCGGTCAAGGACGTAAATATCGGGCTTTTTCAGCGCTGCAAGGTCGTTCTCGCCCTTTTTGAGCTCCGCCTCAGCGTCGGATATCTGCTTGTCGAAGTCAGCCTTGGAGCTCTCATAGTCCGCCAGACCCTTTTCGTAATCCGCATAAGCAGCGTTGTACTGCTCCATACCTGCGGAATACTGCTGAGGAGCTACGTCCCGTATCTGTTCAAGCTGTGCAAGCTGCTCGTCAAGCTGAGCCTTGCCGCTGTCAAGGTCGGTCTTAGCCTTATCAAGCTTCTCCTGACCGTCGGCGCGGTTCTTTTCAAGCTCTTCCCTGCCGTCGCTGAGCTTGTCCTCAGCTTCACTGTAAAGCCTGTCAAAGCGGATATCAGTACGTTCACGGGCAAAGCCCTCCCACTGCTTGTCCCTGCCGTCCATAAATGTGTCGTACTCGTCGGAGTATATCTCATAGTCCTGATCGAAGCGCACATAGACCTCGGTATAGACCTCAAGGTCGAAAGCCTCCTTGGGAAGATAGACAAATGCGGATACCTCGCCGTTTCCCACGGAGGTAGTTCCGCGCTCGAAATTGATATACATAGACGAATCCGCAGAACCAACTATGGTAAATGTATGGCTTTTCAGTGCGTTTTTCACGGTGTCGGAATTATCCTCGGCAAGAGCGATAGTGCCGCCGATAGTGAATTTTCCGTCCTCGATTATGCACTCGTTCTCATTCTGCGGCATTCTTCCTGCGGTCAGGCGTATACCGTTTATATTGTCGGTAAGGGAATGAGCTCTCAGAACATATTCGCTGGAGCCTGCCGTCAGTATATCAAGGGTATATGAGCCCTCTGCATAGCGTACCTCGGGACGGCTCCTGAAGTCGTCAACGTCGTCCTCTTCCCAGCCTATGGACGAGAGCAGCCTGTAGTCGTAAAGCTGATTGTCGTCAAGGAACTTGTCCACCGTTTTCACCATAGCGGGAGTAACTATCCTTACCCCCGTAAAGAAGCCCACTCCCAGAGCTATGATAGCCATTATTGCAAAAAATCTTCCGAACGTGCCCCGTATCTCACGGAGTGTGTTCTTTCTTACAGCAGAACCCATGGCGTCACCATTCGATGTCGGCAATATCCACGATATTGTCGTTCATTCGCACGCTTGAAATGGTACCGCTGCTGACGGTTATGATACGGTCAGCCATAGGCGTGAGAGCCTGATTGTGGGTGATGACCACTACCGTCATGCCGTTCTTTCGGCAGGTATCCTGCAGGAGCTGCAAAACCTGCTTTCCTGTGGCATAATCCAGAGCACCCGTAGGCTCATCGCACAGGAGAAGCTTTGGATTTTTGGCAAGGGCTCTGGCGATAGCAACTCGCTGCTGTTCGCCGCCCGACAGCTGCGCAGGGAAATTCTTTGTACGCTCGGCAAGTCCCACCTGTTCGAGTATCTTAGCTGCGTCAAGTGGCTCGCGGCATATCTGTGAAGCAAGCTCCACGTTTTCAAGGGCGGTCAGGTTCTGCACAAGATTGTAGAACTGGAACACAAAGCCCACATCATAGCGCCTGTAGGCGGTCAGCTTCTTCTTGCTGAGGGCGGATATCTCCATACCGTCAAGAAAAACGCTGCCCTCGGTGAGAGTGTCCATACCTCCAAGTATATTGAGGATTGTGGTCTTTCCCGCACCCGAAGCTCCAACAATAACGCAGAACTCCCCTTTATTTATCTCAAAGTTTACGTCGTTAAGGGCGTGTACCTCTATCTCGCCCGTCTTATAGGTCTTTTTCACATTTTTAAACTCAACGTAAGCGCTCATAGTTTTCCTTTCTCAAAGCTTGTATTTATTGCAGTATCGCAGCATTGAAGCCGTGCAGGGACGCCTGCGTCCGACGGTTTCGCTGCCGAATACAAAGTGTTCATTTTTTATAATGCGCGAAACCGTCAGGCGGAGCGGAGCTCCGCCTCTGCACGGCGACGGCACTGCAATTTTGATTATAGCATATAAATCCCCAAATAGCAACAAGCACAGCAAAAAAACTATATCATCAATTTATCTCAGTGCCTAAAAGCAGTACAGGCACCTTGCTTATAACATAAAACCAAATAGAACAGCTGCCACGGCAGCAAACTATGCTATAGGCTGAGAGCGTCATAATTGACATAACATATTGTGCATAATATATATTATTTATGCTGTATTAGAAAAATTATATCATATAATTCTCAATTATTGCGGTTTTTTATTTACTTTTTCCAAATGTTGCGGTATAATATATATAGGATTTGTATCCGCGGACGGAAATTTAAAATAAAGGAGAATTGGGAAATGAAAATTTTACGCAAGATATGTTCGGCTGCTGCGGCAATCGCAGTCCTGACATCTATGACTTCTGCTCTGCCTGCATTTGAAGCGAGTGCAGCAACTAACATCAGCCTTTCCCCTTACGACGTTTACGACATAAACGGCGGTAAGTTCGAAGGCTGGGGCACATCTCTGTGCTGGTGGGCGAACCGTGTAGGCTATTCGGACACCCTCGCTCAGAAAGCAGCAGACACATTTTACGGTGACGACGGTCTCCGTCTGAACATCGCACGATTCAATATAGGCGGAGGAGACGATCCTACTCACGACCACATAACCCGTACCGACTCCAATATGCCGGGCTATACCAAGTACAACAACGGCGCAGTCACCTACGACTGGAACGCTGACGCCAATCAGCGAAACGTGCTCCGCAAATGTATCGAAGCCGCAGGCGACGACATGATAGTGGAGATGTTCTCAAACTCTCCGCCCTACTACATGACGCAGAGCGGCTGCAGCTCAGGAAATAAGAACTCGGGAAAGAATAATCTCCGCGACGATAAATATACAGATTTTGCGGAGTACCTCGCGGAAGTAACTGCCCACTACGAAAACGACTGGGGCATTCACGTTCAGAGTATCACTCCCATGAACGAGCCCTACACCAACTACTGGGGCGCATACAGCGCAAAACAGGAGGGCTGCCACTTCGACCAGGGCGCTTCAATGGACAAGATATATCAGGAGCTTGCAAAATCCCTCAAAAAACGCAATCTCAACGATATCATCATCAGCGCCAACGACGAGTCTATCATCGACACTCAGATAAGCTCTTGGAACAAGATGTCCGATACCACAAAGGCTCTTATCGGACGTATCGACACACATACATACGGCGGAAGTCAGCGTACACAGCTGAAAAATACTGCCATTAACGCAGGCAGGAATCTCTGGATGAGCGAGGTGGACGGCAACGGCACAGCAGGTCAGAATGCAGGTGCTATGGCTCCCGGACTCTGGCTTTCGGAGCGTATCACCACTGACTGCAACGGACTTAATTCGTCAGCGTGGATACTCTGGCAGGTAATCGACAAGCACGTAAGCTCAACGGGCTACAACGGCAAAAAGGACTCGGGCATGGTGGACATGACCAAGGGCTTCTGGGGAACCGCTGTTGCAGACCACGACAAGAACGAGATAGTTCTCTCCAAGAAGTACTACTGCTTCGGTCAGTACACAAGATATATCCGTCCCGGTATGACAATGCTGAAAACCTCGGGAAATACGCTGGCTGCATTTGACGAGAAAAACGGACAGCTGGTTATCGTATCATATAATACATCAGCTAACAAGTCGGATATGGTCTATGACCTTTCACAGTTCAGCCAGTGCGGTACAAGCGCAAAGGTGATACGCACAAGCAGCTCAGAAAACTGGGCTGACGCAGGTACTATAGACATCAGCGGCGGAGCCCTCAAGACTTCCCTTGCAGGCAATTCCGTTACAACTTTCATAATCGACGGAGTCAAGGGCGGAACAACTCTCACCGATAAAATCGACATCACATCGGGCATGATAAGCGGCTCGGACTCATGGAAGAGTGACGCTTCAACAGGCTACGCCAAAGCTTTCGACGGCAGCACAGGCACCTACTTCGACGGCGTTGCAGACGGCTGGGTACAGGTAGACTTAGGCGAGCTCTACGACCTGTCCGCTATCGGCTATGCTCCAAGAGGCGGCTATGAATACCGCATGATAGACGGAATGTTCAAGGCTTCCGCAGACGGCACCAACTGGACTACACTTTATACCGTAAAAGGCAAACCATCTTCGGGTATGCACTTTGTAACTGCTCTTTCAGGGGATACGACAGTAAGGTATATACGGTATGAGGTGCCCACAGGTGCTCCGAAGAACAGCGACAATCCCGACAGCGCGTACTGCGCGAACATAGCGGAGATAGCTCTCTACGGAACCAAGGCTTCCCAGAGCACACGTCCAAAGTACGACAAGCTGGTACCTGTTTCCGCTGAGGGAAGCAAGTCATGGAAGGACACAGCTTCCGTGAGCTACGAAAAGGCTTACGACGGCGATCTGGGCACATACTTCGACGGTCTTGAGGGCGGCTACGTACAGCTTGATCTCGGCAGCGTATGCAGTATCGGCAATATCGGCTTCTGTCCCCGTGAGGGCTATGAGTACCGAATGATAGACGGCTTCATAAGCGTATCCACTGACGGTCAGAACTGGACAAAGATCTACACCGTTGAGAACAAGCCTGCTTACAAGATGAACTACACCGAGGAATTTGAGAACCTCAAAGCCCGCTATGTGCGCTATGAAGTCCCTACGGGAGCTTCCACAAGTCCTCTCAGCAAGGACGACGTTTACCTCTGCAATATTGCGGAGATAGCGGTATTCGGCTCACAGGGCGCAGACGTAACAGGCGATGTGAACGGCGACGGCTCGGTTGCTGTGGCAGACCTTGTAATGCTGCAGAAGTACATTCTCGGCGCAGGAAAGCTGACAGCTCCCGACAATGCAGATGTCAACGGCGACGGCAATATCGACGTATTTGACCTTGTGACACTGAGAAAGCTGCTCATAAAGAGCGCATAAACAAACGAAAGCCCACTCATAACGAGTGGGCTTTTTTTATAGTATTATTAGAATATGAAAGGGATTCCAAAGGGTTCACAACCCTTTTGTCAGGTCAAGGGCTGACAGCCCTTGCAGGGTTCGGGGCGGCGCCCCAAAAATACGTAAGGCGCCTCGCAAGGATGAATTTCAAAAACAGTCCAGTGGACTGTTTTTGAAAGAGGGTGACTCCCCACGGGGTGGGGAGATGTCGCAACGCGACAGAGGGGACGGACCCAATTAGGGGGCCTTGCAAGTGAAGGCGTCCCTTAACTGGCGGATAATATCCGCCCCTACATCGGGACGTCGAGGACGCCGTCTCCTACAGATCATATCAGCGGGACGCCGGGGGCGGCGTTCCCTACAAAAAAGCTCCCGAGAGCAATACGCTCTCGGGAGCTTTTTTTCATCATGTTGCAGCAAGCTTGCCGTTTGCGTCAAGGTCGATATCAATGACGTCACCTGCTGCCAGATTACCGCCTATGATGCGCTTTGCCGCCAAAGTCTCCACATTGCGCTGTATGAACCTTCTCAGCGGTCTTGCACCGAAATTGGGATCATAACCGCAGTCAACGATATAGTTCTTAGCCGCTTCGCTTACATTTATGCGGATATGCTTGTCGTCAAGACGCTTCTGTAAATCAGCCAGCATAAGATCAACTATCTTGATTATCTCAGTCTTAGCCAGCGGCTTGTAGAAGATAATCTCGTCAAGACGGTTGAGGAACTCAGGTCTGAACTGTGTTTTCAGCAGTCCCTCCACCTGTGCGCGGGCTTCGTCGGTTATCTCGCCGTTTTCGTCAATACCATCAAGGATATACGGCGAACCCAGGTTTGATGTGAGTATGATTATAGTGTTCTTGAAGTCCACTGTTCTGCCCTGTGAATCGGTGATACGACCGTCGTCAAGGACTTGCAGCAGTATATTGAACACATCAGGGTGTGCCTTTTCGATCTCGTCAAAGAGTACAACTGAGTACGGCTTTCTGCGTACTGCTTCTGTGAGCTGACCGCCCTCGTCGTAGCCAACATATCCGGGAGGAGCTCCGATAAGACGGCTTACGCTGAATTTCTCCATGTATTCGCTCATGTCGATACGGATAATATTGCGCTCGTCATCGAAAAGTATCTCCGAGAGAGCCTTTGCAAGTTCTGTTTTACCAACACCTGTAGGTCCGAGGAATAGGAAAGAGCCGATAGGTCTGTCGGGTGCCTGTATGCCTGCACGTGAACGGAGTATAGCCTCGCTGACCTTGGTTACAGCCTCGTCCTGACCTATAACTCTCTTGTGGAGCAGTCCTTCCAGACCCAGTATCTTCTCCTTTTCGCCCTCCATGAGCTTTGAAACGGGGATACCTGTCCAGCGGCATACAATCTTGGCAATTTCGTCCTCAGTGACCTTGTCACGGAGCAGTCTGCCGTTTTCAACATCGTGCTCTGCCTGCTTTTCAAGCTCCTCCAGCTCTTTTTGCAGCTGCGGCAGCTTGCCGTATTTAAGCTCGGCAGCCTTGTTCAGGTCGTACTCGCGCTCTGCCTTTTCTATTTCGCCGCCTGTACGCTCTATCTCCTCACGGAGCTTCTGCACAGCGGATATGTCGTTCTTTTCGTTCTCCCACTTAGCTTTCATGCCCTTGAACTTCTCGCGGAGCTCCGCAAGCTCCTTCTGAATTTCTTCAAGGTGCTCCTGTGAGATATTGTCGCTCTCCTTTTTAAGGGCAGCTTCTTCAATTTCAAGCTGAACTATCTTACGGGAGATAACGTCCAGCTCAGTTGGCATGGAGTCCATTTCTGTACGGATAGTTGCGCAGGCTTCGTCTATGAGGTCGATAGCCTTGTCGGGGAGGAAACGATCCGTGATGTACCTGTTTGACAGCACAGCCGCAGATATAAGGGCATTGTCGCTTATCTTAACGCCGTGGAATACCTCGTAGCGCTCTTTCAGGCCACGGAGTATTGATATAGTGTCCTCAACGCTTGGCTCGTCCACCATAACAGGCTGAAAACGTCTTTCAAGAGCGGGGTCTTTCTCGATATACTGGCGGTACTCGTTGAGGGTCGTAGCGCCGATGCAGTGGAGCTCGCCCCTTGCCAGCATTGGCTTTAAGAGGTTGCCTGCGTCCATAGCGCCGTCAGTCTTGCCTGCACCAACAATAGTATGCAGCTCATCAATAAAGAGAAGTATCTGACCGTTGCTGTTCTTTATCTCATTGAGGACAGCTTTCAGACGCTCCTCGAACTCGCCGCGGTACTTGGCTCCTGCCACGAGAGCTCCCATATCAAGGGAGAATACCTTGCGGTCTTTAAGGCTGTCGGGAACGTCTCCCGCCACGATACGAAGGGCAAGTCCCTCTGCAATGGCAGTTTTTCCGACGCCCGGCTCACCAATGAGGACAGGGTTGTTTTTCGTTTTTCTTGAGAGGATACGGATAACGTTTCGTATCTCGCTGTCACGTCCGATAACAGGGTCAAGCTTGTTCCTGCGGGCAAGTCCCACAAGCTCCTGACCGTACTTTGTGAGGACATCGTAGGTGTCCTCGGGATTTTCCGTGGTAACTCTGGTGCTTCCTCTGACGGACATAAGAGCTCCGAGAAAGGAATCCTTAGTGATATTAAAGGTGCCGAGAAGCTGCGAAACGTCCCTGTCCTTGCTGTCGATAAGGGCAAGCATAAGGTGCTCCACGGAAACGTACTCGTCCTTCATATTTGAAGCGATACCCTCAGCATTTGTGAGCACGCGGTCACACTCCGCAGAGATACCGATATTGCTGCTTCTGCCGCTTCCAGTTACCTTGGGAAGTCCGTTTATCTTCTTCTCAACCTCGCTGTCGAAGATATCCTCGTCTATGTTCATTTTTTTCAGAAGCTGGGGTATAAGACCGTTCTCCTGCCGAACAAGTCCCGCAAGGAGATGTATGGGCTCGATAACGGAATTTGACTGCATAACAGCAATGCTCTGAGCCTTTCTTACGGCATCAATGGACTTCTGAGTTAATTTTTCAGCATTCATATTTATTCTCCTTTCAAATTTTACTTTGAGACTTTCCTTTTATACTAAATAATGTACTTTTCAAGCAAAGCGCGGTAATTCTTCTCCAATAGGGGCGCATTGTCTCCGAACTCTGCAGGCGCTGCAAAATAGGTCTTTACCGCACGGTCAAGGTCCTTGATGTACTCGCCTATGGCCGCCCCTACCTGTTCCTCACTGAGAATACGGGTGTTTATAAGCTTTCGTGAGAAGCTTCCCTCACCTATCTCGCAGCTGTAGCTGTCCACGCCCAGCCTTGACAGGTAGGCTTTTTCCAGCTTTGCCCTGTAGGCGAAGAAGCTGTGGAACATATCTATGAGCGCCGTGCTCTGGGTGCGTATATTCACTCGGAGCGTTCCGAGATACTCCGCGGGAGCACGTTCAAGCTCCACCTTATAATTTATAGTAGGACGATACTTGTATTCCAGAGCCGTCCGCACTGTCATAAGCGACGGTGAGCGCTGCTCCTGTACGCGGAAGCTGCTGCTGACCAGCTCAGCCACCTGTTCAAATATCTCCCTCATGCGCATTTCGGGAGTAACGCAGGACAGATGCTCTGCAAGTATCTGGTTTATGAGGTTTGAGCGGCTTGTCCCCAGTCGGTACGCCTGCTTATCCACGGCTTTTATGACATCGTCCATGAGGACGAGGCTGTAAACGCTTTTTTTCACGGGCACATCACTTCCCTTCTGTTGTTATATAGATAATAGCACAGATTATAGAATTTGTCAAGCAGATTATATAATCTTTCACGCAAATTTCACAGAGTAAAAAAAGTCCGCTCACGAAGAGCGGAGAATTCGACCCAAACGATTTTCATCGCTTAGCACTGTAGGTCGAGCCATAGATTAATAAGTTAAAAAAAGTTATTGAGAATAGAAAACATGAAAAAATTACAAATGAAAGGGGTTAGTTTTATTACTTGACAAAACTATTTCTATGGCGTGCAAGTGAACTAATACACAATATCAAGCACATGAGAGGGGAGGGTACTTGATATCGAATACCAATAATCTTCATTTGCTGATATTATTATATTGCAAATCTGCGTAGTTTACAATAAACAAAAGTACCCCAAAATATAATTTAGTGTACTTTTGCTCTTTTTTTATATATTTTTGCAGTTAATTTTTTATTAATATGTTTTATGATTATACATATTTATATTTAATATATAAAATAACTTTTTTTACTTCAAGGAGAAGGAATTCTCTTTGCCCGAAACCGTGAATTCCCTGCTTTCACCGTTTACGGAAATACCAAAGCTGCTGCCGCTTGACACCTCAGGAGAAAGCATCATTACACAGCGGAAATCATTGTGAGGATTCATAGTTATCACGCTGTTTCCGTTAAGGAAGAGCTCCACAGAGCTTCCTGCCCCCACTGTCTCACCGATATCGGCTACTATGTAAGGAATATCAGTGTGTGTCGGTACTGACACCTTATTGCCTGCGGCATAGAGATATCCGCCTGTGTAGCTGAATGTGCTTCCCGAATAGAGAGAGCTCTTCTCCTCCTTTGTGCCGCCCGAAACGACCGTGTAGCCGCCGTTTATATTGATAGTCCCCTTGGACTTGATACCGTTTGTACCGCCCTTGACGTTAAGACTGCCGTCATTTATGGTAACATCATCGTTAGCAATGATGCCCGACTTTCTTGAATCGATATTGTATGTACCACTCTCAATGATAACATCATCGTCCGCGTTTATGCCGTGGGAAGCTGTAGCTGTGATATTCAGCTCGCCGTTGCCCTTGAGCCTTATGGTATCATTTGAGAATATGGTACCTGTATCCTGTACGCCCTTTTTCTCCACGTCGCTGCTGACGTAGTTCACAGAGCCATCCTTAGGCTTTATGGTACAGCGCTTGGCTTCCTCTATGAATATAGCAGGAGCCCCCGAATTAGTGATATTTACGCCGTTGAGAACTACAGTTACCTTCTCCTCGGAAGCACCTGTGTTTACACGTATCTGACCGTTGTCAACACTGCCTGTAAAGAGATAGTCTCCTCCTGAAGTTATTGTAACAACAGAGCCGCTGACAGTTACACCGCTGCCGTTTACCTTTGGTGAACCGCCGAGGGTGATCTCTGCGGTGTATTCCTTTGCCTCTTCGCCTGAGCCTCCCTCATTTCCCGAACCGCCCTGTGGGGAGTTATTATTGGAGGAGCTGCCGCCTGAGGAATTGCTGCTTTTTGCGGTAGTAGTCGTATCAGACTTCTTCTCCCCTGCCTTTGTGGTGGTAGTAGTCTTGCTGTCGGACTTTCCGTCAGCCTTGGTTGTAGTAGTCTTGCTGTCGGACTTTCCGTCAGCCTTGGTTGTAGTAGTCTTGTCATCGTCATCTTTTTTGTCAGTGTCAGACGAATCCGACTTCTTGGGATCATCATTCTTTGTCGTAGTCTCGTCAGCTTCAGTTACGGCACTGTCAGTCACGTCCGAGGACGTCATCTCGTCCTTTCCGCATGAATAGCCGCTGAACATCATCATTACCGCAGCCGCAGCTGCCCAGAGTCTTGCATACTTCATAATTTTTTCTCCTTTTCCCCTTATAGAGCTTCGCTCTCCTATATAAAATTTGCCAGACTCAATAAGCGTATTATTAAGTCTGGCAAACGTTGGAGAGGATTTTCTATAGTATTGATCTATCAGTTTTCATAGATCTTGTCATCATACTTGAAGAAGACAAGATTGATAGTCATGTTGCCGTTGAGGGCACGAAGCTCGTCAACGAATTTCTTCTGGTCGATGTTATCAAGAACATCAACGCTGTAGATGAGCTCGAAAAGTGTACCGAAGTTGGTTGTCTTAACTCTTCTGAGCTTGTGGAATGTTGTATATCTTGCAAGTACAGGCTCGAAAACGCCCTGATAGTCCAGATTCTCGGGGATAGCTATCTTGAGAGTCATGTGTCTCTTCTTGCAGCCGCCGAAATCTGTCTCGCTGAGTACGAAAAGGATAGCAGCGAGTGCCATGAAGAATATAAGTGCAAATCCGATATATCCGACTCCGCAGACAACACCGATTCCCATCGCGAAGAAGATATAAGCCATATCCTTAGGATCGCCTGCAACGCTTCGGAATCTTACAAGAGTAAGTGTACCCGCAAGAGTAAGAGCACCTGCAGTGGTATTTATAATGAGAAGTATAGCCGCAACTATAGTAGGAAGCATTATCATTGTAAGAACATAACTCTGTGAGTAGCCTTCCTTCCTGTGTGTGACCATATAGATAAGACTTATAAGAAATCCTATCACTATCGCAGCGCCTACGCAGAGGAAGAACTCTCCGGGCTTAATAGTGCTGAGTGCCAATGTGCTGCTGTTGATAACAGAGTCAGACTCATAGTACTTTGAAAGTACATTTCCAAAAAAACCGTGTTCAAACATAAATTAAACGCTCCTGTTCATCAAAATATTATTATTTACCATAGAGATACCCGATATGTAAATACGTCTGCGACCACCGGTCTGCTGAGCGTCCTCAAGCTGACTCTTTACAAAATTCTGGTATGCTCTGCCGTACTTTGAGAAACTTGTCTTGTAGATCTGAAGCTCCGAAAGCTTCTTAACAAGCCAATCAGGAATCGCATTTGAGACCTTGACTTCCATAAGTCTCTGGTCAGCGCCTATTATGTAATTGCCGTAGCTTTCGTAGTTGAGACCGAGGTCATAGCGGCGCTCGGTGATCTTTCTGTCAAAGGTAAGGCGGAAATCGTGATCATCCTTACCGAAGAATGCTTCTCTCTGATAGCTGATGTACTGCTTTGGAGCTATCGGGTAGTTGTCAAGGAACACATCGAGCTCTCTGAAGACCTGCTCTGTGATATACTTAGTGAACTCAGGCTTTGAGCGGTCCTTAAAATATGCATCGGACTCCTCAAGAGTCATGGAAACTCTTCTCTTTGTAACGATGCCGCCGATCTTCTTCTTGATCTCAAGGAAGACCGTATCGTCAGGTGCAGCAGGTGAATAGTAGCTGCGAAGTCTTATCTTTTCCTTATAGTAAGGCTTGGAGAGTGACTCTCTGATGAGGTAATCGTCGGGTGTATCGTAGTAAATATTGTAAATGCCGTATTCCTTGCCGCCAATACAGAACTTATCAGGATTCATGTATTCATTGATGACCTCCATAAGTCCGTGATACTGATCCATATTAAGGAGGAACTTGATCTCTTTACGAGCGAATGTATTAATAGCCATAATCGCTTCCGCAGCAGCGCCTAACTGCCCGGAGTCTCACACTCCTTTCGTATCGTTTGATTACATTATAGTAGTCTTTTCTTAAAATAGTCTTAATTTTCCTTAGAAATAACCATTTTTGAAATCATCACTAAATCAAATGTTTAAACTTCTTAAAAAGGCTATATTACGTTGTTTTACTGCTTAGTAGTGTAACTATCTCAAAAAAATATGCACAAAATCGAGTGTGGAATGATCATGAATTTTCGTTCACTTGTCTATCACAGAACATTTTAATGTTACAGAAATATTAATTTTCCATTAAAAAAGCTTAAATTGCGCAATAATTGAATAGTGCAAGCAA
Source organism: Ruminococcus flavefaciens AE3010 (assembly GCF_000526795.1). NCBI lineage: Bacteria > Bacillati > Bacillota > Clostridia > Eubacteriales > Oscillospiraceae > Ruminococcus > Ruminococcus flavefaciens. The sequence continues at coordinate 3,557,494 of NZ_JAGT01000001.1, read as the reverse complement.
TAATTGGGGATAATCCGCTGATTATCCCTGTTTTCTGTATCTGGTAGGAGTAACTCCCACCATCTTTTTGAACTGGCGCATGAAATGCTCCTCATTATCATAGCCGCACATTGCAGCTACCTGCGAAACAGTACAGCCCGTCTCGCTGAGTATTTCCTTTGCCTTTTCTATCTTGCCGCTTATGACATCGGCGATGCATGAAACGCCGAAGGTCTCGCGGTAGAGGTGCTGGAAATATGAGCGTGACATATTCACATATGCCGCCATTGCGTCCACATTCCACTTCATCTGCGGATTGCGGTATATCTTCTCGCGCAGCTCCACCAACAGCCCGTAATGCGGCTCGGCAGCCTGCACAGGCGCTTCCCTGTTCACCGTGGTCTCTCCCACCTTTACAAGAAGTATGCGCATGAGGCTGTCCAGCATTTTGAGTCTTCTCGACTCAAGCGAATAGAACTCATTGGCAACATTTCTTATAAGCTGGGAAACAAACTCCGTATCCACAGCGCTCAGAGGGCGGTTGTACATAAGATCCAGCGAATCCATAAACTCCTGCTCGTCCTCAGCGTCGAAGCATACCCAGTCGCATACGAGAGGGCTCTCCTCGGCGGAGTACACCACAGGGTATCTTCCGTCCAGTACAATAAGTGTGTCAGCAGGCGTCCTCATAGTCAGCCCGTTAATGTCAAATCTACAGCGGCTGTGCATAAGAAGCAGCATATACTCCTTAGCTGCGGCTCTGCGGAATACAGAGCTGCTGTCATAAATAGAATTACAGCCTATACAGCGAATGTTCACAGTATCAACTCCCCGTCGTCTATAAACCGCCACTCTATATCTTTCCAGTACTCTCCCGCGTAATCAATGCCTACACGCGGAGCAGTCTTTATTCTGGGGCGGTATCCGTCGTCCTCGAACCATATTTCCTCATTGTCTTTGAGATAAATGCCGTTAAAGCTTCCGTCGATCTTCAGATTTTTTGTCAGTTTGGCAGGTCCGTTATATTTTTTCCCTGCCCGAATAAGTAATCCCTGCGGCTGGTCATTTTCGCCTGTAATGACATTCATCAGCCAGTGCATACCGTAACACAGGTATACATAGATAACACCGCTCTCTCCGTAGAGGAGCTCGGTGCGTTTTGTTCTGCCCTTTGCCGCGTGGCAGCCCTTGTCCTCCTCGCCTCTGTAGGCTTCGGTCTCTGCGATGCGCTCGCGGAGCTCTGTGCCGTCGGAAAGCTTATGGACAAGTATCTTTCCCACAAGGTCGGGAGCTGCCTCCAGCACGTCCCTGTGGAAGAATTCCGCGTCAAGCCGCCTGTTCATATCACACCCTCAGTTTTTGTTCAAGCTCAGTGTCAGGCTTGACAAAAATGGTCTTGTAGTTTGTGAATATGACTTTGCCGGGCTTAGCGCCAGTGGGTTTCTTTACGTACCTTGCAAGGCAATGATCCACGGGCACAAGTCCCGAATCTCTGCCTCTGCTGTTCACAGCCGCTATGACAGCCGCCTCTTCTATGGTTTTTTCAGGCGGCGTCTCGCCGTTTGTGAGTATCAGCACGTGAGAACCCGTAATGAGCTGAGTATGAAGCCATATATCTGTTTTTTCGGCAAATTTCAGACTCAGCTGGTCGTTCTGCTTGTTGTTCCTGCCCACCAGTATGGAATAGCCGTCGCTTGACTTGTACTCCATAGGCGGAAGTGCCTTGGGCGGTTTAGCCTTGCCGCCTGCATAGCGGACATAGCCCTGTTCTTTAAGCTCTAAGCGAAGCTGAATGATATCGTTCTCGGAGGAAGCTCTTGTCAGCGCATCGAATACGCTTTCAAGGTATTGCAGCTCCTCTTCGCCCTTTTGTATCTGCTCTGTCAGCTTTTCCTCTGCGGTAACGGACTTCTTGTACTCGCTGTAGTAGTGCTGCGCATTCTGTGCAGGAGTCTTTCTCACGTCCAGAGAAATAGTCACCTGCGGACAGGCTTCATCGTAGAAGTTCTCCACCACAGCCACACTGTCGCCTTTCTGAATACGGTACATATTAGCCGAGATAAGGTCTCCGCAGAGCTTTGCGTGCTCCTTGTCGGCACAGGCTGCCAGCTCGTCCCGCTGTGCAGCAATACGTCTTGAAGTACGGTCTGTGAGATTCATCAGCAGCTTGAACAGGTCGTTGGCACGCTGTTTTGTACGTGCTGCGCGGTCACGCTCGGAGTAGAAATAGTCCAGAAGCTCCGAAGCGCTGCCAAGCTCCTTTGTGTACATGAGAGTACCGAACTGGGACAGTCTTATAAAAGAGAAGTCTTTAAGCTGCCCCTCCTTGTCACTGACCGCCGAGAAACAACACTCACTGCTCTCCAGCTGCTGACGTGTGCGTTTAACAGCAAAGAGAAGTCTGTCCAGCTGGTCACCGCTTATGGTATCGCTCTCGATGTGGACTCCTCTGCCTGCAAAAAACGCCCATTCTCTTGCAAGTATAGGAGATATTCCCTCGAAAATGCGTATCAGAGCCTTTGAGAGCTCCTTTGGCTCGGTGCCCTGCAGTCTTGAAACTATGTCCTCGGGCTCAGCTATCAGGAAATTCAGTCTGTCGTCACGGGGCGGAAGTGTGTACTTCATGCCCGGGAGCACCAGTCGCTCACGGGACATATCCTCGTCAACACGCTTGATGCTGTCGATGACCTTGCCTTCGCTGCTGATAATGATAAGGTTCGAGCAGCGTCCCATTATCTCGCAGGCAAGAGTTATGGTCACTATATCGCCCAGCTCATTGACGCATTCAAAGTCCAGAAAGAGTATACGCTCCAGACCGTCCTGCCTTATGTCTATGAGCTTTCCGCTGCCAAGTCTTTTTCGCAGCAGCATGCAGAACATAGGCGGCGTCTGAGGGTTATCCACACTGTTTTCGGTAATGTGAACTCTCGCACTGCCTGCATTTGCCGAGATATAAAGCTTTTTGCTGCCGCCTCTGGTGCGTATGGAGATGATGACCTCCTCACGGGAGGGCTGATGTATCTTCTCAACGCGTCCGCCTATGAGCGGCATAAGCTCGCTTTTAACGGCATACAAGAAAGCTCCGTCCAGAGCCATAGAATCATTCCTTTACACAAAAATAAACGCAGGAGCCGCTTAAAGGCTGCTGCGTTCTTAGCTCCGCCAAAAAGCTTTACATAAAATATAATTAATCTGATGCGCAGATCCGTTAGCCTATAAAGGAACTGCGCTCCCACGAACAGTGTTCGCAGGAATAACCGCCTTACAGCGGTTATTGTCTACACATTAATTATAGCTTTTTGCGAGTACTTTTGCTAATCAAAATTTGCGGTATACAAGGAGCTCAAAATCAGCTGTTGTGGTGAGCTGTCCCAGTGCAGCCAGCCGCTCCTGCTGTTCCCTGCCCGTCCTGTAATAATAAGGTGTCATTGAGAAGAGGGCGTCGATGTCCTCCTGCTGTTCAAGCTTCATCTCATAGGTAATGCGCTTCCTGTCAACAAGCCCGAAGCCCTCTAACTCATAGGGCTTCACCTCGTTTTTATAGGGAGTGTCATATATAGCTTTTTTAAGCTCCCACAGGTGATTTTCTGATGGTATCACCATTATCATTATACCATTTTTGCGCAGTACTCTTTGGAACTCCTCGCCGCAGTAGGGTGCAAAAAGCGTTACCAGCATGTCGCAGGAGCCCTCCGAAACAGGGATGTGGAACACGCTTGCCACCGCAAGCTCTGCGGACTTGCAGCGCTTTGCCGAGTACTCCACAGCAGTCTTGGAAATATCTATGCCGTACACCTCGGCAGCCTTGTTTTCACTTTGAAGCTTACCAATTATTGCGGTGGTATAATAGCCCTCTCCGCAGCCCGCGTCAAGAATTGTATTACCTTTTATGTTGGCGCTGACCGCTTCGCACAGAGCATCACACAGCGGAGAGTAGTAGCCCTTGTCAAGAAAGCTTCTCCTCGCCTGCACCATGAGCTTGTTGTCGCCGTGAACAGTCTTGCCCATATGCTTCGACAGCAGCAGGTTCACATAGCCGCTCTTTGCCCTGTCAAAGCTGTGACGTTTAGGACAGATGTATGTATTTCCCGTTATATCCAGCTTTTCGCCGCAAACAGGACAGGTGAATATACTCATGGTCCCACCTCAGACATATTCGCAGGGGTCGACTGAGCACTCAGCTATCTCGATATCAAGCTGTGGGAATCTCTCTTCCAGCACACGGCGGAGCTCCCACAGCACAATGTTCTCGGTGTGGAAGTGACCGCAGTCAAGGAGTGCCATGCCGCGGTTATTGGCGTCTATCCAGACGTCGTGCTTCACGTCGCCCGTGATAAGAGCGTCGCAGCCCTTTTCAGCCGCAAGTCCCAGCATAGAGCCGCCCGAACCCGAGCAGAACGCTATCCTTGATATTTCCATATCGGTGCAGTGCGAAGTTCTTACCACGCCGCAGCCGAGTATTCCCTTGCAAAGCTCTGCAAGAGCTTTTCCTGAGATGCTGTCTTTCAGCTCTATTATCCAGCCCAGCCCCTTCTCGCCGCCGAGCTCCTCAAAGGGTACAGGCTCGCCTGCAAGCTCCAGCTTCTCACCGAGCTTACGCAGTATAACACCGTTTGTGCCGCCATTGGCTATATCAAGATTCGTATGGAGACAGATAGCACCTATGCAGTCCGCAATGAGCCTGTAAACAGGGTCGTTTTTCATAATGCGCTTTCGGGGCTCAAATATGACAGGGTGGTGGGAAACCACAAGGTCTGCCTGTTTTTTTATGGCTTCATCAACCACTTCGTTTGTTATGTCAAGCGCCAGAAGTATCCTTCTGCATTCGTCAATGGGGCACTCAACCAGATATCCCGAATTGTCCCATTTCTCCTGTAAACCGAAAGGATACAGACTGTCGAGGTATTCCGCAATATGGTTTACGTTTTCGCTTACTACGCCGTTTTTCAGCTTCGCCGCAAGAGCTTCATAGTGCTGAGCTTCCGCCGCTTTGCCTGCTTTTTTAAGGCTTTCGCTGACTTTTGAGCAGCGCTCGGCTTCACGGCTGTAGTACTTCTGTGTCAGAGCCTCTTCATCGTCCAGATATCCCATTATGCTCTCCGCTTCCGTAAGGTCGCAGAGATAATTGGGGTCGTAATCAGCTGTCATAATGTTGTACAGCTTGTCCCCCTCCTCCACGATCAGATCATTTTTAAGGGCGAATCCGCAATCGTACATTCCCTTTCTCAGCACCTCGGGCTTGGTCATGGGCTGCAGTATCCACTTCACACCCTCGGCAGCTCTGCCGTCTCTGCTGACTCTTGCCATTATTTCAAGGATAGTCTCTCCGCCCATACCTGCAATAACGATATCGGTCACGCCTGTCAGGTCAACAGCGTCCAGACCGTCGGAGAGCACAAGATCCACCTTATCCTGTATGCCGTATTTTTCCACGGTATTCCTTGCAGCTTCAAGGGGTCCCTCCTTCACGTCGGAGGCTATTACCCTGCTGCATTTCCCGCTGTTTATGAGCTCCGCTGCCAGATAGGCGTGGTCGGTGCCCACATCGGCAGCAGCACCCTCTCCGCTTACAAGCTCTGCAATTTTTTTAAGTCTGTTATCAAGCATTATTGTACCTCATTCATTAAAATAGCGCACCGCCCCGCAGTACGCATAAACAAAACCAAGCACAGCCGTTTCCGACTGTGCTTTCGGTCTCATTAATTATGCCTCGTTCATCTTGGCAAAGCAATCGCTGCAATATACAGCTCTACCTTCCTTTGGCTCAAAAGGAACCTTTGCTTCGCCGCCGCATGAAGCGCAAACTGCTGTGTACATTACGCGCTCAGCCTTGCCTGCGTTCTTTCTTGCATCACGACATGATTTGCATCTCTGGGGCTCGTTAACGAAGCCTTTCTCTGCGTAAAATTCCTGTTCGCCTGCGGAGAAAATAAACTCGTTTCCGCACTCCTTGCAAACTAATGTCTTGTCTTCGTACATAGTACAATACCTCGCTTAATTATTTTCGACCACGGTTGGATTTACACCCACATCTTTGTAAAACAACGCTCTTCTGGGTTGAGCTACACGGTCATATTTCAATTTGTATCATGCATGAGCGCACGTATTTTCCGTCTTGCACGCTGCATTGCATTATCAACAGATTTCTCTGTCATCTCAAGCTTTTCAGCGGCGTCCCTGTAGCTCATTCCCTGAACGCAGAGAGTAAGCACATTGAGCTCCGTAAGAGAAAGCACCGAGCATATGTCCTTCCACAGCTCGGAAAAGAATTCCTTGTAAAAATAAATGCTCTCGGGAGTTTCCTCATCTGACAGCACATCGGCGGCTTCTTCGTCGTCTACTCTTTCGGCAAAGGAAAGGTCTCTGACCGATTTCTTAGACACGGTCCTCATACGGTTGTCGATACATACCTCGGCAAAGGTTGAGAACTTCACGCCTTTTCTGGGATCGAAGGCTTCGATAGCTTTCAGCAGGCTTATCATACCCTCTTGATACAGGTCATCGCTGTCGGTCTCTGAGTTTGCATAAATTTCCGATTTAATAAAAATAAGCTTAGAAAAGCGTGAGATGAGGACAGCTGAAGCTGATTTATCGGTCTTACCCAGTACAGCCAGCTCTTCATCCGGTTTGCTGTTCAATTCATTCAAATTGAAATCCAAATCAAGCAAGTTATCCACCCAACAATCTGCATTTCCCATACAATTCGATATTATACCCGCCCCTCGGGAAATACCCGAGGGGAACAGGTACGAATGATTATTGTTTATTCTGAATCCTTAGCAGCCTCTTCCTCGGCAGCCTTGAGGAGCTCAGCCATATCAAAATTAAAGTTTGCGCTCTTATTTCCCTGAGGAGGCTTGTTCTGCTGATTCTGGTTATTGTTCAGGTTATTGTTGTTCTGTGGCTTGTTGTTCTGATTATTGTTGTTGAAGCTGTTATTGTTATTAGTGTTATTGTTCTTATTGAAGTTGCCTACGCCTGCAAAGGGATCGGGAGTCTTTATCTCGGCAGCAGCCTTTGCGTAGCCCTCAGCGTCAGCCTTAGGAGCCTTTGAAGGTGTGAACTCAGCCTTCGGAGGATCCATCTTCTTTACAGCGGGCTCATTCTTGTGAACATCGATAGCCTTGCGAGCTTCGCCGATGATGTTCTGAGCATCGTTCATTCTGCCTGAGCACTGGTTTGTAAGGTTATTGAGAACAGAAGCGATATCTGTGAACTTGCTGTTGATGCTCTCGATCTCTGTAAGGAGCATCTCACGAACTGTCTTGGACATTTCGTTTACCTTATCAGCGTGAGCGTTAGCCTCGTTTACAGTATTGCGAGCCTGATCGTTAGCTTCCTTGATGCATGTCTCAGCAGCACGGTTAGCGTTTGCAACAGCCTTTTCAGCCTCTGCATTAGCGTCCTTGACTACCTGAGCAGCCTTATCGTTAGCTTCCTTGGTAACCTTAGCAGCGTTGTCGTTTGCTTCCTTAGTAACAAGTGCAGCCTTTTCGTCAGCTTCCCTGGTTACCTGAGCAGCCTTGTCGTTTGCTTCCTTGGTAACAGCCTCTGCCTCCTGCTTAGCCTTGTTCTGGATCTGAACAACGTTCTTCTGAGCCTCTGTGAAGAGTGCACCCATATCGAATGTAGGAGCTGCGTTCTCCTTGAGGTCTGTGATCTCATCGTTGAGCTTGGAGATCTCGTTATTCTTTTCAGCAACTTCCTTGGTCTTAGCTTCGAGCTTAGCATTGATGTCAGCTATCTGCTTTGTCTTGAGAGCAAGCTCCTCGGATATCTTAGCGATCTCCTGCTTAGCCTTTGCAAGCTCTGCGTCAGCAGCTCCGCCTGCAGCAGGTGCAGCAGCGCCCTGTGCAGCCTTCTGCTCTGCAGCTCTGAGTCTGTTTCTGAGATCCTCGATCTCTTTCTTGGCAGCTTCAAGTGCAGCAGTTGTCTGTGCATTAGCCTGCGGATTAGCAGCGCCCTGTGCAGCCTTCTGCTCAGCAGCCTTGAGCTGTTCCTTGAGTGTATCTATTTCCTTCTTAGCAGCCTCTAAAGCAGCAGTAGCCTGTGCATTTCCTGCACCGCCGCCCTGTGCCTTGAGCTGTGTGATAGTCTTCTGGAGCTCTTCATTTTCCTTCTTAGCAGCTCTGAGAGCGTTGTTGGAGGTATTGAGCTTCTCCTGAAGGTTCTCAACTTGATTTTTATACTTAGCTATCTCCTCGGGGTCAGCAGAAGAACTGCTTTCCTTAGACGCTTTAAGCTCGTCCTCAAGGGCAACTATCTTAGAATTAAGCTCATCGAGGTATGTAATAACGTCCTCTTTAATAAATCCCTTCTGACCGATCTTGGTTTCTCTTAATACGGTTGGTGTTGGTTCGCTCATGGTACTCTCCATTCCCCTCGGTGGGACCGAGGTAAAAAATTAAGGAATAAGAACCCATACTCAGCTCCTATGAAGGCATGTTTTAGTGATATTGCATATAAAAAAGCCTTCACAGTCCATGAATACAGGTTCTGATGATTTTGCCTTACATAAATTATATCATATTAATTATATTATTTCAACTATTGAAATGTAGAAAATTTGGATTGATTTTAGTGCAATTTACTATAAAAACGCAACAAAATATACTATGTGTTAAATTTAAAGTCAACTCCTTTAGCTTAATACGTAAATATAAATTAAATAGTTACAAATTGTAAACATAAAAGCATAACGAAATACACATTTGTACATTTTCACAAAAAAGTCCAAGGATCTCAAAGCATCCTCGGAATGCAAACAAAAAAAGCGGTCCATATCGGACCGCTTTATTTTTCTATTAGTTGCCCAGCATCTTGAAGATGTCGTCAAGATCGTAATCCTGATTTGAAGCCGCAGGCTTAGGTGCGCTTGGTGCACCGAAACCAAGACCGTCGATAAGAGGATTGTCGATCGGGATTATCTCGTCCTCCGGATTCTCAACAGAAGCTCCCTCAACTGCTGCATCGTTAGCAGCGTCCATATCGTCGAAGCCTGCTGCGATAACTGTGATAGTCATCTCGTCCTGCATGTCTTCCTTGAATGCTGTACCGAAGATGAACTCAACACCGTCAGCAGCTGTATCTGTGATCATCTTTGTAGCTGCATCAACATCGGAAGAAAGAATATCCTCTGACATTGCGATATTGATAAGGAGTCTCTTAGCACCCGAGATAGATGTTTCGAGAAGCGGGCTGGAGATAACAGCGTTTGCAGCATCTCTTGCCTTGTCCTTGCCTGTACCGTGACCGATAGCCATGTGAGCATAGCCTGCGTTTCTCATGATAGTTGAAACGTCTGCGAAGTCGAGGTTTATGTAACCCTCTTCAACGATAAGATCGGAAATGCTCTTTACACCTGTCTTGAGCACGTCGTCAGAGAGTGCAAAGGACTGGAGCATTGTAAGGGGCTTATCGAGACCAACGAGAAGTCTCTCGTTAGGGATAACGATAAGAGAATCAACATACTTTCTGAGCTCTGCGATACCTCTTTCAGCCTGTGCCATTTTCTGCTCTCTCTCGAAGAGGAAGGGCTTTGTAACGACAGCAACTGTAAGGATATCCATTTCCTTGGCGATCTTAGCAACTACAGGAGCAGCTCCTGTTCCTGTACCGCCGCCCATACCAGCAGTGATAAAGATCATATCAGCACCCTTGAGGTGAGTCTCAATCTCGTCGCGGTTCTCCTCAGCGCTGCGCTGACCGATCTCAGGCTTGTTGCCTGCGCCTCTGCCCTTTGTGAGCTTAGCACCGATCGGTATCCTTGTAGTAGCCTTGGACTTGTTGAGTGCCTTGGCATCTGTGTTTATTGCGATATATTCTATATTACTTACACCCGAATCCACCATGCAGTTAACAGCGTTTCCGCCGCCGCCGCCGACACCGATGACCTTTATATTAACATCGGGTTCGAGTGTTTCCTCATAATTGAAATCTGACATTTGAACTCCTCCTACTATTTAATTATCCTTAATTTATCAAATTTATATATTAACCTATAAATACACTTTATATTTTAGCATAATGCCATGATTTTTTCAAGTCCTAAAAAAACATTTTTTATTTTCAGCGAAATAAACAATAACGAGCAGTAAATATCCGTCATTTTCTACACATCGTTAATCAATTCACCACTGATTTTCCGAATTATTGTCATAATTGGCAGTTCCGCCGCTGTTGTCGGACCACTGTGTAGTCGTGTCTGTCCAGCTGTTGTCGCCGCTCCACTGGTTATCGTCGGCATTCCACTGGCTGTTGTCTGCGCTCCACTGGTTATCCTGCTGATCCCAGCTGTTATCGTCCCAGTTGCTTCCGCTGTCATAGCCGCCGTTGTCAGTCCACTGCTGAGCGGCTGTAGTGGGCTCGGTGGTATTCCTGTTGTTGTTGAACTCATTGAGCATCTCTTCCTGCTTGGGATCGTGCTCGCTCTGTATGATGGGATAGCCGTATTCATCGGTCATAGGCTCTGTTGTAGGCTCAGCCTCTCCCGGGACTATAACAGGTCCGTCGCTGGTCCTGAAGCTGCACTGCTTCGTGCCGATCATGGTCAGATAGCCCTTTTTGCCCTTGACCGTCTCATCATTCATTACGGTTTCTGCAAGATTCAGCTTATACTCAACATCGTTCCAGTTGCCCATTTTGAATATCATGCCGTTTTTATAGTTCACTATGATAGCGTGCTCGTCACTCATATCCACAGTCATGATGCCGTTGTCCTCCTTGGCAGCCATACTGCTTATGAGCTCAAAAAAAGCATCGTTCTTGTGTTCGTTTTCCGAGGAAGCAGGCTTTCCGGGAGTATGATCCGCAGGGTCAAAGCCGTATATAATAGGAAGTCCGTCGGTGATGAAGCCGTTATCAGCCAGTATCTTTCCCTTTTTGCTCACAAGGAGAGTGCCGTCGCCGTAATTCACATTGAAAGCAGGTATGCACTTGGTTACGGTTATATCCAGTGAGGACGGGAAGTCTCTGTCCACCTTGGCAGTCTCCACATAGAGAAGCTTGTCGAGGATGCGCTGCTCGCTCTTGGCACAGTCAAGTCTCAGAAGATTGTCTCCCTTTTTTATGCCCGAAGCCTCAACTATCTCCTCGGCAGAATACATATCCGACTGACCTGCCACACGTATCTCGTTTATATTAAAGAGAAAGGTATAGCTTATGGTTATACCCGCGGTCAGCACCAGCAGAAGCACTACAAGTCCGTAAACATTCATCATGCGTTTACGGCGTCTGATACGCTTGCGGCTGTTCTGCCTATCGACATTTGTTTTTTCGACGTCTTTCATATTCTCTCCTGATCCTTCCGCCTCAGACGCGGCGCATATCTCCGCCGAGAAGTCTTACGGCTTCTTCCATTTTTTCATACCCTCTGTCAATGTGGCAGATACGGCTTATCTCTGAGCTGCCCTCCGCACAGAGAGCCGCTATGACCATAGCTGCACCGCCCCGCAGGTCCGTAGCCTCCACATTGGCACCGTGAAGCCCTTCCCTGCCCTTTATTACAGCGACCTTGCCAAGCACCTGTATATCCGCTCCCATTTTCACAAGAGCGTCGGTGTGACGGTAACGACAATCGAAGATATTCTCCTCGAAAACGCTGGTCCCGTCGGCAACACAAAGCGCAGCCATTAGCACAGCCTGTGCGTCAGTGGGAAATCCCGGATGAGGCATGGTCCTTATCCTGTCTCTGACGGCTTTCAGCCGCGAACCGCTGCGAAGATATATTTTCTTTTCAGATGTATAAATACCGCACCCCGTCTGTTCAAGCACCGTAAAAAAGGGCTCTGTCTCGGGAACACAGGCATTAGTAAGTATAAGCTCGCCCTTTGTGGCAGCCACCATTGAAAGGTATGTGGCAGCAACTATCCTGTCGGGCATAATTGTATATTCACAGCCGTGAAGCTGTTTTTTTCCGTGGATAATGATACTGCTTTCTCCGTCGCCGACGATATCCGCACCGCAGCTTCGCAGAAAGCCGCAGAGGTCGCATATCTCGGGCTCGCGGGCGGCATTGTTTATGACAGTCTCGCCGTCTGCCGTCACCGCGCAGAGAATGATATTTTCAGTAGCTCCCACCGACGGGAAAGCAAGGGATATCTTAGCCCCCTTTGCTCTGCCTGCGGAAGCCCTGCAGACTATGCTGCCGCCGCTTTCGCGGATATCCACTCCCATTTTCCTGAGAGCGGCAAGGTGCATATCTATGGGACGCGGTCCAAGCTCGCAGCCTCCGGGGACGCTGACTGTACATTCGCCTGCTCTTCCCAGCATGGCTCCCATAAAGATTATAGAGGAACGCATCTCACGCATAAGCTCCTCGGATATTTCGGTACTGCCGAGAATATTGGAGTTTATGACTGCGGTATTTCCCTCAAAGCTGCATTTGCAGCCCACGCAGTTGAGTATCCTTGCGGCTGCGTAAACGTCGGTGAGCTTGGGACAGCTGTGCAGCGTACAATCGCCGCAGCACAGGAGCGCCGCCGCCATTATTGGCAGGGAGCTGTTTTTGCTGCCCTGTAAGGCGAGCTCACCGCAAAGGCGTCTGCCGCCTGTTATTACAAATTTCTGCATCATACCACCTCACAGCATTTTTATGTATTGTATGCCTGAGGTGGAAAGTATGTTACTTAGCGCCTAAATTGTGCGCTTCAAGAAATCTTATAAATGTATCCGACATCTCATCGGGGATAAATGCGTACATCATATGACCTTTATCGGACAGGTGAACCTCTCCGCCGCATTTTTCTGCGTAGTCGATACCCACCTGTCTCCATGAGACCTTTTTTGTCATGGTCTTCATATCGCTTATGTAAAAGCAGCACGGACATTTCAGTATCCCCGTGTTTTCTGCTTTCTGCGCATTTTCCGTCATGTTCAGGGCTTCGTCGGTAAATTCGGGGTTAGCGATGTTTTTATAAAACATTTCCCTGTACATCTTCTTTTCTTCGCCGCTCAGCTCACTGCCGTCAAGAAGTCCCGAAACATTTTCAAGTTTGTTTCTGAAAAGCTTCGTCAGAAATCCGCCTTTTGCCACTTTTTGCAGCAGCTTCTGCTGCTTTTTTACCATGCCGCAGCGTTTTTCCTCGCTTACTTCCTTAGCCTGCAATACAGCCATAGTTGGGATACCCATATCCATACTTAGAACAGCCTTTATCTCATCAGGATAGCTATTCGCCCAGTAAACAGCCTCAAATCCCGAATAGGAATGAGCTGCAAGAACATAGGGCGGCTCGATGCCTGCCTTACGGAGCGCTTCTCTGTCCTCGGAAACGAGATTTTCAATAGTTCTGGGAGTTTTCGCATGGTCACTGAAGCCATACCCTGCTTTTTCAATTACGGCTATACGGTACTTTACGGACATTCTCCTGTATACAGGCTTGTATTCAAGCACAGGGCAGGTCACGCCGTTGCCTGCCATAAATACTATGGTAACATCGCCGCTGCCCTCACTGTACACATTGAGCTTTGTGCCGTTTACTTCGACTTTTTCACCTGTGTTCATTTCTTACTCTTTTCAATTAGCTTATCTATGACAGCAAGTATCCTGTCGTTTGTATCTGTAAGGTGGAGCTTCGCCGCACTTTCTGACATGGACTTTACCTTTACCGAGTCGCCGTAGAGCTTTTCTATCTCGGCTATCATCTTCTCGTTGGTGACGTCCTTCTGCTCGATGACCACTGCCGCACCTGCATTGCCCAACACCATTGCATTGTGGTACTGGTGATTTCCCGCAACTATAGGCGACGGGATAAGTATTGAAGCTTTTCCTGCGGCTTCAAGCTCCGCAAGTGTAGAAGCTCCCGAGCGGCAGATAACAAGGTCTGCTGCTGCGAGACAAACGTCCATATCGTTTATGTACTCCGTAATTCGGAGCCTGTCGGATTTGAGAGGTATACCTGCGGCTTTCATAGCCTGTGGGAAGGTCTCCTTACCCATGCCGCCGTAGCCGTGGATATGATTTATGGCAAGCTTCTTGCCTGTGTGCCATTTGATGACCTCGGTCATGGTGTCATTGATACAGCCTGCACCGAGACTGCCGCCGAATGAAAGTATAGTGAAGCTGTCGTCGAAGCCCAGCTTCTTACGTGCCTCCTCGCGGCTCATGGTATTTATATTGCTTCTTACGGGAAGTCCCGTAACGCTGTGCTCGAACTTGCTCTCGTCCATGAATTTGAGAGCTTCCTTGACGGTGAGCATAACGTAGTCCACCTCTTTTGAGAGGAGCTTGTTTGTCACGCCCGGGTAGGCATTCTGCTCATGGATAGCAGTGGGTATGCCCATTCTTGCGGCTTTTCTGATAACAGGACCTGCCGCATAGCCGCCTGTACCGATAGCGATATCGGGCTTGAAGCCCTCTATGATCTGCTTTGCTCTCTTTCCCGAGGTAACAAGATAGGCAAGAGCCTTGGCGTTCCTGCCGATATTTTCAAGGGATATCTTTCTCTGGAAGCCTGCCACCTTGATGGTTTCAAGCTTATACCCTGCCTTGGGGACAAGCTTTGACTCCATACCCTTTGGAGTGCCTGCAAAGAGGAACTCCGCATCGGGATACTTGCTCTTGATGATATCAGCAATGGCAAGACCCGGATTTATATGACCGCCTGTGCCTCCGCAGGCAATGAGAACTCTCATACTTATGCTCCTTTTGGCTCGGCTTTACTTCTGCTCTGAGCCGTTTTCTTTGTCTTTTTCTGCTTGGGCTTTTCGTCGGGATAGTACCTGTGCTGTGATATATTCAGCATGATACCCATTTCCGCAAGCTGCATTATAAGCGCCGTACCGCCGTAGCTGAAAAAGGGCAGACTGATACCTGTATTGGGTATGAGGTTGCTTACAACGGCGAGGTTAAGGACTGTCTGTATGCCTATCTGAGTGGTGATACCGACTGCTATGAGCATACCGAAGCGGTCCTTGCAGCGTACTGCTATAGAATAGCCCTCTATAACAAGAAGGAAAAAAACAATGATTATGGCAAGAGCTCCCACGAAGCCGAGCTCCTCACAGACAATGGGGAAAACGAAGTCGTTCTTCGTCTCGGGGAGGTAGAGGTACTTCTGACGGGAGTTACCCAGTCCCAGACCGAAAAGTCCGCCGGAACCGATAGCGATAAGGGAGTTGGCTGTCTGCCATGTATCTCCAAGCTTGTCGGCAAAGGGATTCTGCCATGATTTTATACGTACAGCAACATAACTGCCGGGCACCTGTGCCTGCCATGAGATATAGGCTATAGCCAGACCAAGCGCAGCTGCACCAAGACCAATGAAGTGCTTCCTGTTCACACCGCCGCAGAGTATCATTGCAACGGCAATAGTGCCGAGGAGTATGATACCCGAAATGTGCTTTTCAAGTCCGATGAGCAGCACGTACAGTCCGAGTATCATGGCATATTTGATTATACCTGTCTTAAAGGTGTTCATCTTGTCCCCGTCACGCTCCATGCTGTAGGCAAAGAAGATGATGAGTGCCAGCTTCGCCACCTCCGAGGGCTGGAGATTTATAGGTCCGATGTCTATCCAGCGTCGTGCGCCCATGGTACCGCCCTCATCGTTACCGATAAGAAGAACGGCTACCAGAAGTACCGCACCCAGAATATACATCAGACTTGCTATATTCAGTTTTTTAAGTATGGGGAGCTTTAAGTTCTTGAAGTTATGGTAATCCATCTTCATAAAAAAAATCATAGCGATAAAGCCGATAACAGCATTTTTCGCCTGATTTTTCGCATAATACAGACCGTCGCCGCCGTGCTCGCTGTATGCCCACGCATAGCTTGCAGAGGACATCATTACGATGCCGACTACAAGAAGTATCATAACATAAGCGAAGAACGAAAGGCTCAGGTCACCGCGCTTGCCGCCTGAAAAGGGATTATACTTGGCAAAGCGATTTTTTGTCTGTGAATTGCTTGACGCCATTTTTTCTCCTTAAATATATGGATTTAGAAAACTAACAGTGTAATTATGCCCAGAACTCCGAAAATAATGCCGCAGAGCGAAAAAGTTATGACTATCTTGTACTCGCTGAAGCCGCTCATCTCGAAGTGGTGGTGGATAGGAGTCATCTTGAATATACGCCTGCCCTCTCCGTACTTTTTCTTTGTGTACTTGAAGTAGCTTACCTGTAAAACAACGGAAAGCGCCTCGATGATGTACACAAGTGCAACGAGAAGAAGCAGCAGGTGCTTGTGGAGTATAAGTCCCACGCCTGTAACGGCTGCACCCAGAAACATTGAGCCTGTATCGCCCATGAAGCACTTTGCGGGGTTAAGGTTCCAAAGGAGGAATCCGAGACAGCCGCCTGCAAGCGCCATTGTGAAGCAGGTCATCTCATTCTGTCTGAGTATTGAGCAGCATACGGTGAATATAAGCATAGCCACAAATGTTACCGAGCCGCAGAGACCGTCTACTCCGTCTGTGAGGTTTACCGCATTTGTCAGGTAAATTATCACAGCCATCATTAATATATAATAGAATATTCCCAGTGAGGGGCTTCTCCAGAAGCCGAGGTCGATGCGTGTCGCACCGTCGCCGAAGAAGTGTACAGCAGCAAGAAAGCCTACGGATACCACAAGCTGTATGGCTATCTTCTGCATGGGAGAAAGTCCGTCGTTGTTCTTTCTGGCAACCTTGGTATAGTCGTCGATAAAACCGATAACGCCGAATGCAGCTGAGAAAAGCACCACGCTCAGCAGCAGATAAAAGGGCTTGAAGCTCGCCTTATCCGTTGCATCGAGACCTGTTTTCCACCTGTATATCCAGTAGCTCGCAATGGCAGTTATGACTGTGGATATAATGAACATGAAACCGCCCATGGTGGGAGTTCCCTGCTTTTTGGCGTGCCACTTGGGTCCGTCCTCAGTCTTTATCGGCTGACCGAATTTGATCTTATGGAGAAAGGGCACAAGAAATATGCCCGAAACTCCTGCAATAACGAATGATAAAAGTGCAGTTACAAGATTTATTACCCAGAAAGACATTTAAAATAACAACTCCAGTTTTATTTATTCAGAAGCTTTAAGCCTTCGGCGACTATCTCACGCTCGTCGAAGTGTATGTGCTCCATGCCCGCAAGTATCTGATAATCCTCATGTCCCTTGCCGGCAAGTACTATTATATCACCTTTCTCAGCAATTTTCAAGGCATGAAAAATCGCTTCTTTTCTGTCAACTACAACATCATAGTTCACATCTGCGCCCTCAAGACCTGCAAGGATATCCTTGATAATAGCCTCGGGCTCTTCATTTCGGGGATTATCAGAGGTAACTATTAGCTTATCGGCATATTTTGCCGCAGCCTTAGCCATTTTCGGGCGTTTTGCCGCATCTCGGTTGCCTCCGCAGCCGAAAAGGCAGATAAGGTCGTTTTCCGTGTATTCCTTAACGCTTTTGAGGATATTCTCCACAGCGTCGGGAGTATGTGCGTAATCGCAGATAACTGTGAAATCCAGACCTGTGGGAATGACCTCGCAGCGTCCCTTGACACCGTTATATTCCTCAACAGCAGGGATTATGTTCTCGATAGTGAGCCCTGCCTCGAGACAGGCAGCAATAGCTGCCGTAATATTCGATACATTGAACTGTCCCGGCATTCTTGACTTGATAAGGTGCGATTTATCGCCGTTGCAGAACCAGAAGCTGGAGCCTGTTGCCTTTATCTTTATGCCGTCGGCATAGAAGTCCGCATTTTCCTTTACGCTGAAGCTGAGTCTCTTGCAGCTCACCTCGCCGAAAAGTCTCCTGCCGTAGTCGTCGTCCGCATTGATAACAGCGCAGTCGCATATATCAAAGAGCATTTTCTTTGCCTGATAGTAATCCTCCATATCCTTGTGGTAGTCCAGATGATCCTGAGTGAGGTTCGTGAACACAGCCACATCGAAATGTGAAGAGCCTATCCTGTACTGACACAGACCGAAGGAGGAGACCTCCATGACAACATACTCACAGCCCGCATCTGCCATCTTTGCCAGCAGCCCCATGAAATCATACGCCATCGGAGTAGTGTTGTCGGTGTGGAGTATCTCATCTCCTATTTCGTTCTGTATCGTACCCACGAGCCCTGTTTTGTGCCCGTTCTTCATAAGGATATGCTTTATAACGTTGGTAATGGTAGTTTTACCGTTAGTACCCGTAACGCCGATAAGCTTCATTTTGCGCTCGGGGTGCCCGAACCATGCAGAGCATATCTGTCCGTAGAGCTTTCGTGAGTTATCGGTGATTATCTGTCTGTCTCCCAGACCCAGATCACGCTCACAGACTACAGCCGCCGCGCCCTTTTCAAGCATTTCCTTAGCCGCCGTGTGTCCGTCGAAGCTGCCGCCCTTAACGCAGACAAAGAGGCTTCCCTCGGTGACCTTGCGTGTGTCGTCGGTAACAGAGCTTATTTCGGTATCGCCGATAGCAGTAACAGCGTTGTTTTCAATAAGTTCGCATAATTTCATTGTGTCTGCCTCCTGTCCTTCTCTTGTTCAATAATTATTTTTATCTGTTTTATCTTTTTTGCCTTGAATAATACAGTTTTCTGAGGTATGTATGTACTCAGTCGCTTATCTCATTCACCATGAATTCAAGCTCTATGGTAGTACCTCTCGGCACCATTTTGCCCTCCTGTATGGACTGGCTGTTTACCGTAGCGCCTTCACGCTCGATAGAAGCGCCCTTCGATGTATAGTTCAGACCGCTGTCATTGATGATCTGATTTGCAACGCTTGGGCTGCAGCCGTAGAGATAGGGCACCATTACAAGTGTATCCGCGTAATTCACCTTTTCTGTGTACAGGTATACACAGCCGTCCTTGGCAATGGATTTTCCTGTCATGGGAGACTGGTCAACGACCTCGATGCCGTTGCCTATCTTCTCATATCTTACGCCCATACCGTCAAGAGTCTTTATAGCGTCATCTATGCTTGCGCCCTTGAGGAGTGGCACCTTTATGTCAAGGTTTTTGAGCTCCTGCTCGTTGTACTCGGGGCTCTTGCCAAGATACGGGAGCACCTCTGTGAGAATATCTCTTGCAGTAGGCACCGCGCACTTGCTTCCGTAGTAGCCGTCGTTCTCTTTATCAGGCATATCAGCCATTACAAAGAGTATGAGCTCGGGATCGTCCGCAGGTGTAAAGCACACATAGGAAGCGCCGTATTCCTGAATGGCGTCGTTTTCCTTCTCCTTGATGGACTCATAGCGTGAAGTCTCGCTGAGTCGCTGAGAGGTACCCGACTTGCCGCCGATAGCGTAGCCCTTGATGTTAACGTTTCCCGCACCGTTGCCTGTTACGACCTGATACAGTGCATTTCTCATCTTAGCCGAGGTATCCTCGGATATTACCTGACGTCTTACAGTTCTCTCGTTTTTGAGAACTACATTTCCGTCACCGTCAACTACCTTATCAACCACATAGGGCTGGAGCAGATAGCCGCCGTTTATGGAAGCACAGCAGGCGGTTATCATCTCCA
Organism: Ruminococcus flavefaciens AE3010; assembly: GCF_000526795.1. Classification (NCBI taxonomy): domain Bacteria; kingdom Bacillati; phylum Bacillota; class Clostridia; order Eubacteriales; family Oscillospiraceae; genus Ruminococcus; species Ruminococcus flavefaciens. The sequence goes on along the minus strand of NZ_JAGT01000001.1, from coordinate 3,538,069 downwards.
TGGGAGTGATAGTTTCGCACTGTCCGAATGAGCTTACGGCAAGATCAACAAGCTCCATCTCTTCGAGGGTCTTGTTATTGCCGCTTACCTCAGCGGGAAGATCGATGCCTGTAGGCTCTCTGAAGCCGAATGCATCGAAGTAATAGCAGAATTTCTCATCGCCCAGCTTCATACCGATATCCATGAAAGCAGGGTTGCAGGAATTTGTGAGAGCCTCCTGGAAGGACTGCATTCCGTGACCCGGAGCTCTTTTCCAGCATTCGATATTGGCTATATGACCGGTTATCTTTTTATAGCCCTCGCAGTAGAAGCTGTCATGCTCTATGTCAATAACGTTTTCTTCAATTGCCGCCGAGCTGGTTATGACCTTGTATACAGAACCGGGCTCGTAGGTCTCGGTTATGCACTTGTTCTTCCACATTCGCTCTCTTGCTTCGGGAGTATAGTCCTTGAAGTCCTTACCCGTGGGCTCGGTGATATTCTTTTCAGCGAATATCTTTTCAAATATAGTCTGATCCGATACCTTGAAGGGCTCGTTGAGATCAAAGCTGGGGTATGTCGCCATACCGTATACAGCGCCTGTCTTCGGATCCATAAGGATAGCGCAGGCACGGTTCTTGACTTTATGATCCTGCACCATTTTCTGGAGATTCTTTTCAAGTATGTACTGTATCTCTCTGTCTATGGTGAGATACACATCGTCGCCCTCCTTAGCCTCATAGGTCTTGGAGTACTTATAAGGGAGAGCGTTTCCGTTGGAGTCCACAGCCGAGATAGTTCTGCCGTCAACTCCCGAGAGATATTCGTTGTAAGAGGACTCGATACCGTAGGAGATATTGCCTGTAGTAAATCCGATAACGGAAGCGGCAAGGTCCTTCTGAGGATAATAGCGCTTGGTGTCCTCCTCATTTCTTACCGAGACAAAGCCATACTCGTTGAAAAAATCGTCGATCTCGTCTGCAATGGGCTTCTCTACCTGTTCCTGCAAAACGATATACTGGCTGTCCTGCTCGATGGCTTGCAGGACCTCTTCTGCTGTGATACCGAGCTTGATCGCAAGGAAATTCACCGCATCTGTCTTGAATTCGTCAATTGAAGCAGGAAGCTGTTTCTTGTCAACTCCGTTTTCATCAAGAGCAGGAGTATATGTACCGTTGGCAATATCAAGAGCACGCTTTTTTATAAGCTTATCAAGGGTTTCAAGGTCCTCCTTGAAGCTCTTTGGGTCAATGAATATCTTGTATACGGTAGCACTTTTGGCAAGAGCAACGCCCTTTGAGTCGTATATAGAGCCTCTGTGAGCGGATATGCTTACTGAGCCGAAGTGCTGATCGTTAGCCATATTCTGGTATTTCTTGTTGTTTAATACTGATATCTTAAAGAAATTGCCTGCTACAGCCGCAAAAAGCACACTGAAAGCGGCAGTCATCACTATTTTCGATCTGAACCTCATTGCATTTGAGGGATTTGGATTTATCACTGAAATCTTCCTTTCCGTGATCTATAATAAAAAAGGCAGGGTTGTCATGTGCCCCGCCTCTGAACATCTTATTTATCTTTTCAGGATGTCCTTTTGTTTTGATACGACGAAGGATTTATCGCTATTCAAGCGTGGACTGCCGTCCCCGGGCACTATTTCGCCCAGAGCCCGGGAACTGCACATCCGGTATTCCGATCACCCGCTGTATCTCCGTGTTCTACATATAACCTCGGCATTTATATATTTTTTCGTTGCCGATAGTGTTCATTAATTATACGGGCAGCCCTTTTGTTATATATATATTGGTACTACCCTCTGAAATATTCCACGCATTTATCGAAAAAGGACTTTATTTTCGCTATAATGCCTTTTTCCTGCTCCGGAATAGTAACGACGTCGCCTGTCTGAATCTGGATATATTTTATCTGTGTGGAATCGATCTTCTCCATTCCAAGCGACTTGGCATATTCTTCTATGCTCTTAGCCGACATTTTTCCGTCAAGTTCAGACTGGAGTCTTACGTTTTCGGCTGCGGCGCTATCAAGCTTCTCCTGAAGAGTGGAAACCTTATTGTAGGCTGTATTCCGCTTATCAAGTGAATAGATGACCGAGCCGAGCAGCGCGGCAGCCATCAGCGATACAATAATTATCTTGAATACCGAACCGCTTCGGGCTTCGGTCTTGCTCATTTGTATCTCGGGCTTATGCTCAGAGTCATTCTGCATAGCGTCACCTGTTTCGGTCGTCTCGTCCGAATCGGCATCGTCATAGCTTTCGTCCATATAATAGCGTACAGTGTTTTCAGCCATTGCTTTCCGCACTCCTTTCTATTATTCTGAGCTTTGCGCTTCTGCTTCTGTTGTTTCTTTCGAGTTCCTGTTCCTTAGCCTCTAATGGCTTTCTGTTTACAAGTTTTCCCTGCGGCTTGTGTCCGCATACACACTGGGGGAAATCCGGTGGACATATACATCCCCTGCACCATTCCGCAAATTTCTGTTTAACGAGTCTGTCCTCAAGGGAATGGAAAGTAATAACTGCAAGGCGTCCGCCTGCCCTCAGACTGTAGAACGCGTCCTCGAGACCTTTTTCAAGGTGCTCAAATTCTCCGTTGACTGCTATTCTTATTGCCTGAAAGGTCTTTTTGCACGGGTTCTTTTCGCGTCTCGCTTTCTGAGGAACGCTTTCTCTTATGATATCTGCAAGCTGCATAGTAGTCATTATTGGCGAGCTTTCTCTTGCACGGATAATATTTGAAGCTATTCTTCTGGAGAACTTTTCTTCTCCGTACTCAAAGATTATCCTTGCCAGTTCCTGCTCGGAATAAGTATTGACCACATCGGCTGCACTCATTCCCTCCTTGCTCATTCTCATATCAAGAGGAGCGTCGGAGTGATATGAGAAGCCTCTGCTTCCCTCATCGAGCTGAAATGACGAAACGCCAAGGTCCATAAGGATACCATCGGCATAGTCTATATCAAGTTCATTGAGGACCGCTCTTATCTCGGAATAGTTCCTGTGAACTACCGTCGCATTTTTGTAGACTGAGAGGCGCTCTGTCGCAGCTGCGACTGCGTCGGGGTCTCTGTCAAGAGCGATGAGCCTTCCATTTTCATTCAAACGTGAGGCAATTGCAGAGGAGTGACCTGCACCGCCTGCGGTACCGTCAACATAGATACCGTCGGGACGAATGTTTAGTCCATCGATACATTCCTCAAGCATAACAGGTATATGGCTGAATTCCATCAAACAAAACTCTCCTTATTCCGATATTGATCGGCAACAAAGATAAAAACGTCTGTATCAGATAACAAGACCTGCAAGAATGTCGTTGATCTTGTCCTGAGTGATACTGTTGTTGACTTCCTCCCACTTGGACTTATTCCAGATCTCAGCTCTTTTATCAGCGCCGATAACTACGACTTCGTCAGTAATACCTGCGTGGTCTCTGAGCTGCTGTGTGATAAAGATACGTCCCTGCTTATCGGGGATCTGCTTATCAGCACCTGCGAGGAGCTTACGTCTTGCGAGAGCTCCGTCACGTCCCGGGATATTGCCAAGCACATCACAGTATGCCTGAAATGCTTCCGGCGAGTAAACGGCGATATAGGAGTCATCATGTCCCTGGCAAAGGTAGAATTCGGGTCCGAGTATCTCTCGGAGCTTGGTCGGGAAGCTCATACGGCCTTTCTGATCTATACTTGGGTAGTAGGTACCGCATAACAGATCTGCCATAGAACTTCGCCTCACTTTCTTTCTAACCTTTAGGATTGATTCACCCTAATTTGGAAAATTTCACATCCAATCACCTTTTTTCACCCTAAACATATTTTACCATTATTCAGTGTGAAAATCAATATGGAGTTTCCGACAATATTATCCCCAAAAATCGGCGATTTTTTGTGGATTTTGTTTAATGTTTAACCATTGGTTAGAAAGAAACGAAACAAACGTTTTTATCTTTGTTAAATTTTTTACGTTGTTTTCACCTTTTATCACCTTTTGGGATCATTTTCAGGTTTTTTTCACCTCTCGGCTTCACCTTTCATCACCCAAAAGGAGAAATAAGCCTTCGGATATAATGAGACTGTGTCCCACACATCCAAAGACTTATTCCTTTTGTTCCATGTATCCTTTGGCTTTGAGCCATATCAATCATATGTATATTTCAGATTGAATTTTGATGATTTAAGTCCCATCATCATTGAGAACGGATAACCCTTAGCGGTTGTCTGTCCGTCTATGTTTACAGAGATGACGTAGCCTGTCTCCTCTGAGTAAACGGGCTGTATCCAGTTTGCGGGATCGTCCGAAAGAGTGATGTGGTAAGCTGTTTCAAGCTTTTTCTTCACTGCCTCGGCAGTCATATATGTAACTGTTCCCCAGTGCGGGTCGTAAGCGGCATCATAGTCGCTGGGCACGCTTCTGAGGTACGGATAATCCGCATAGAATACGTCACGGCAGTTTGCCGAGCAGCCGCCGCTTGAAGCGGAGAATACTGTCAGCGCGTAACTGTTGTCGTAGTAAAGTGCCTCGCCCAGTACTTCCTGACAAGCGTCAATGACTACCTGGGGCGGGTCAGCCTTACCTCTCAGGTCCTTTGAATCGTCGCCGTTATACTTTATATAAGTATAAACCGCAACTGCCTGAGCCTTGATAGCTTCGTAAGAGAAGCTTCCGCCGACCTCACGGTTGACTATCTCAGATACGACCTTGAGGGTATCGCCAGCAGGCTCATGAGCTATGGTAAGCTCCTCCTCGTCAGTCATTCCTGTATTCATAAGCTCTGTTCCGGGGTAATAGTGGAACAGGATATCCTGATATGTCCAGCCTGCGCAGCTTGCATAGAAGTTTGCGCCGTTCTGGCTCATACCGACGCCGTGTCCCCAGCCGTAGGTAACGAATGCGAATTCGCCGGGCTTGGCTTCCACATCCGGATCCGACTGTGACTGCGGTATATCACCTACCGACGCGCCGGAGGTCTTGAGCTCCACCGCTGTAGGTGCTATGCTGCGGCTCTTTGCCGCATTCTTTGATAAAGTAGGCGTTGCTTTTTTCAACGCGCTCTTTTTCTTTGCAATCTCTTCCTCACGAGCCTTACGCTCTTCTTCCGAAAGTCCTGCATATGGATCAACAGCTTCGCCCACCTTCGCCATTTCAGGCGTTGCGAGCTCATAGCTTATAAGAGTGAGGCTGGAATCATAATCGCTGACATCAGCTTTCTCCCAATCCTCTGGCATCTTTGACTCTTCCTCCGCACTTTCCGAAGCTTTCTCGGAAGTGTTTTCGGTTTCCGCAGCTGTTTCGCTTACCTCCGCAGTGGTTTCCGCAGCCGCAGTTTCCTCGGCTGAAGTTGAGCTGTCCGCGGTGTTCATGCTAACAGTTGCCGAGAGCACAAGTACTCCCGAAGCCACAGCTGCCGCTCGTTTAAGCATTGTCTGTACCTTCATAACGCTCTCCTTTATTGAAAAAATATAAGAGTTCGCTTACTGCTGGGGCTGTTCCTCAGCAGCCTGTTCGGCTTCCTGCTTTTTTGCCTGTAACCAGGCTTCAGTACGCTGGATAGAATTTGTATCCCCTGCGACCTCGCCGTCCCTGAGTCTTCTTCCCACTACGAGGAAGCGTGAATTATCCACGTCCGAATAGCAGGTAGACAGGGTAATGAGCTTGTCGCCGTACTTTACATCGACTCCCGTGTCATAGAGCCAGCGGCTCTTGCACTTGTCGATATAGAAATTGAAATCTTCTTCCGAAGAAAGGTCTTCCATATCCCAGTAGTGGAAGTCCGTTTCGTCATAGGTTCCGCTTGTAACAAGGATAGCGAAAATAACGTAATCGTAATCCTTGTAATTGGAGCTGACATGTATGAACGGATTATTCCAGTAGAAATCGGGATTCAGTCTGTACTCTCTTGTGCAGCCCAGCATCTCGCCGTTCCACCACGCATGACCGTATATGACCTGATTGGTGGACTGTTCGCTTTCAATGCTGCCGAAATTATCACGGTAGTCAAGGAACAGGCTGCCCTTTTCGTCGTACTGTCTGTAAAGATCGTTATCCAGATAAAAGAAGTTGGGGTAGTAATCCCTGCCGCCGTAAAAAGCCTGATCCGAATGTATCTCACCCGGATCCCTGACGATAGGGTAATCGATCTGGAGACCGTCTACCTTTATCCAGCCGATGACGTCCTTATTGACGTGCAGCAGCGACTTTGCCCTGTCTGTCATACCGAGCTGTGACGGTACGAATCCGTACTTTTCGGCAAGATCATCGGGAAGCTCCTTGGTAGTTACTTCCACAGGAACTGTAGTTTCGATCACATCGCTGTATATGGGGACTGCTTTTTTGTCCTTGTTTATCATTACAGCCAGCACACCAAGTCCCAATGCCGCCGCGCAGGTAGCACAGGCGGTGATTATCTTTGCAGGTTTGTTCATTGCTTCTTATTCGCCTCCGTCGGTCCGTACGGCTCAAATGGAGCGTTGGGATCATACCTTTCGTCCGAATGGTTCTCATAATAGAAATTCGGCCACTTTATATTGGGGTTGCGCACGCTGTCCTGAGTTCCCTCTATCGGGTCCTCGCCGTCGCGCACACGTCTTGCCATTATTATGATACGGCCTCTGTCTTCATCTGCGAGAGTAGTATTGCAGGTCGAAAGGGTGAGAAGCGGATCGCCGTACTTAACGTCAACATTGTTAAGGCGGATAGTTCTTCTCTTGGCTTCATTGACAAAGTTGTAGAAGTCATCTTCATTGTCAAAGTCAAGCTTGTTCCAGCACTCGAACTTGGTATCCGTTTCGTCCTTGGAGTCAATAATAAAGAATGCGAATATCTTATATTTGTAGTTTTCGTAATTTGATCTGAGATCTATTACAGGGTGAAGTCCGTAATAATCGTCTCTCCAGTTATAATACTTGAGACAGCCAAACATCTGGTCGTCGTACATATTATGACCGTATATGACAAGGTTATCCGAGTTCTTGCACTTTAAGTAACCGTCCTCGCCGACCTCGTCGAAATGGTTTCTGTAATCAAGGAAAAGCTCTCCTGCTATGTTTTCAGTCAGGTCAAACTTCCTGTTCAGATATTTTTCATTGTCCTCTGCCTGCATGACAGGGTTATTTATAGGGGTATTGGGAACAGAGATGACGCCGACGATATCGTGGTTCTGCTCCCAGAGCTTGCGTGCACCCGGCAGCATATCGAGATATCTGACACGGTCATCGGCAGGCTCCTCTTCCTTGGGAGCTTCCTGATCTCCGTATACCTCATAAATTTCCATAAGGTTCTTTGTCTTGCGCTTGCTTGTCCACAGGTCATAGTAGTAGTCACCCACTATGTATCCGCAGACAACGATAGCCACAACAGAACCCAGGAAAACGATTTTTCTTATGCGCTCACCGAGCCTGTCTCCCTTTTTGGGAAACAGGTCCAGCAAACGCTGTTTAAATGATTTCTTCTTTTTTTTCTTCTTCTTTTTGGAAGGCTTCTTCACTTCCTCAGAGGTCGTCTCCGCAGCCGCCCGAATAATTGGCTCAGGAGCTTTGTCCTCATGTACAGCTCTGTGTACAGGGCGAATCGGCTCTTCCTTTGGTTCGGCAGTATGGCTCACAGGAGTAAAGACCATGGTCTCATCGTCCTTCTCCTCAATCACACTTTCAGCCTCTGCCGCATGTGCATACGCTGTGCTTATTGACTGCGTCTGGGTTTCAGCCTCTGCCTCCGCCTCGGTAAAGTCCTCCGTATATCCCGTGATATCACCGCTGACCTCTGTGAAGTCCTCGGCTACTTCCTCCGCCAGCTCCTGGAGTTCCTCATGTGCGGGAGTTTCCAGTGCAGGGAGTATATCAGAGATATCGGGAGAAGCATTTTCCTTAGCCTTTGCGTCAGCTTCCGCCTTATCGGCAGCAATTCTTTCTGCGTCTGCCTTTTCTCTTGCTATTGCCTTGTCGAGCTCTTCAAGTATATCCGCCGCTGTTGCATTGCGTTTTTCCTTGACCTTTGCAATGCGGTCGGCTATGCTCTCCGAGCGTTCGCTTTCTGATTTATTTTCATAAGTCATCGGAGCGACTTCCGCTTCACTGCGGATAGACCTTCTGATAGCCTTTATCTTCTCAGCTCTGCGCTGAGCTTCTGAGCTTCCGTCGGTTATTTTTTCGCTCATCAGTCTTTACTCGCCTCCATCAGTATTTTTTCAATCGTGCCAAACGCATAAGCAGCCGCACATCGTCTGATATTCGTTCTGCTCATATCGCTCAGCTTCCAAAGCTCGGGCAGCCTTACAAACTGACTGCCGCAAATATCGAAACCGATATACACCGTTCCCACAGGAGTCTCTGCAGTTCCGCCCGATGGACCTGCAATGCCCGTTATGGAAACGCACACATCTGCTCCCGAGCGTATTTTAAGTCCCTTGACCATGCTCAGTGCTGTTTCCTCGCTCACCACGCCGTGATCCTGTATGACCTCGGTGGGGACACCCAGAAACTCTGTCTTTATCCGCTGAGAATATGTGCATATCCCAAGCTCAAAGACCGCAGACGCGCCCGATACTGATGTTATAAGCTCCGAAAGAAGTCCTCCCGTACAGCTCTCCGCTGTAGCTATGGTAAACCTCTTCCGTTCTAATAATTTTACAACATTTTCAACGGTCTTGTCAAGTTTTTCGGTGTCACATTCAGAAAATTTACTGCTTACCACTAAATCCCCACCCTTTCTTTAGTCCACATTTCACAAAAATAAAGTGATTGATTTGTAAAAAACTTAAAAAATCATTCACCAAAATTAAAGGTTTTCATCTCGGTATTTTCAACAGCCTTCTGTATGAGGGGTTCAAAGTCGAAGCTGTTCTGTGCTTTTTCGATGTCAGCAAGCTGAGGTCTTACCTTTGGGTGACGTGGGGTAAATACTGTACAGCAGTCCTCGTAGGGCTGTACGGATATATCAAATGTGTCTATTTTACGTGCGATCTCAATTATCTCGGTCTTGTCCATGCCGACGCAGGGACGGAACACGGGTATGCGGCATACTGCGGCTGTGCATACCATAGCCGCCATTGTCTGGCTTGCCACCTGTCCCACGCTCTCGCCTGTGATAAGGGCAAGGCAGTTGTCCTTTGCGGCAATGCGCTGAGCTATCTCCATCATGAGTCTTCTCATTATAATAGTAAAGAACTCCTCTGGGCAGTGGTCCTTGATAGCCTCCTGCAACTCTGTGAACGGCACGCAGTAGAAAGCGATACCGCCGCAGTAGTCAGTCAGCTTCCGGCAGAGCTCCTCGACCTTGAGCTGTGCGCGGTCTGAGGTGTAGGGAGGGCTCACATAGTGGATAGCGGCGATGTGGATACCGCGCTTTGCCATCATATAGCCTGCAACAGGGCTGTCTATACCGCCTGAGAGGAGAAGCATAGCCTTGCCGCTGCTTCCCACGGGAAGTCCGCCTGCTCCCTTGATATTCTCTGCGTGAACGAATGCGTTCTCGTCGCGTATCTCAACAGTAACAGTTACCTCGGGGTTCTTGACGTCAACAGAAAGGTGCGGGAACTTCTCCAGCAGCTTTCCGCCCAGCTCCATGCAGATCTCGGGAGACTTCATGGGGAATGCCTTGTCCGAGCGCTTTGCGTTGACCTTGAAGGTCTTTGCGCAGCTCAGTACATCTTCAAGGTACTCATAGCTCTTATTGCAGATGTCCTCGAAGTCCTTTTCGCATACGCAGGCACGGCAGTATGTGGCGATACCGAAAATCTTGCCCACTCTGTCAGCCACCTCGTTAAGGTCGATGTCCTCGTCAAGAGGAGTTATGTATGTTGTGGACTGAGCGCTGGTCATCTGAAAGTGACCGAGAGGCTTCAGTCTGCGCTTTATGTTCTTTATGAGCATATCCTCAAAGGTCTTTTTATTGAGACCTTTCAGTGCCATTTCACCGTATTTTACAAGTATTAACTCTTTCATTCAAATTCTCCTATACTATTATAAATAATATTATCTTCTTACTTATTTTGGGCAAATTCCCGAAGAGCAAAGCACATATTCCAATAAAAAATCTGCCCAATGATCCATGTTACGGCATAAAAAATCCGACACGCAGATAATTTAGGTGACTTTCCCTCTTTTTTTGCTTTTTTGATCCTCGCACTTGCCGACGCATAGTAACAAGCTATCCATATCAGCGTCCAAATTACCGAAAAAGCAATAAGACCAAACCAATCCATAAATTCAGCCTCTTACCTTTTCCATGCCCTCGCTGAGAGCCTCGCAGAACATATCAAGCTCCGCTTCTATAGTCTCAGCAGTCATGCTTATGCGAAGAGCACTGTCCGCACGCTTGTCCCTTATGCCGAACTGCCCCAGAACTCCGCTCTGCTGTCCCTTTGAACAAGCCGAGCCGCTTGACACGTATATACCCTTGCTTTCAAGGAAGTGGAGCATTATCTCCGAGCGCTTGCCAACTGCCGAGATATTCACCACATATGGTGAGCCGTCCTCAGGAGAATTTACCGTAACGTTCTCCATATCCCTCAGCTTGCTCAGCAGATACGCTTTAAGCCCGCTGACCTTATCCCAGCGCTCCGAAACAGTGGGAGAAAGCTTCTTTACCGCAGCTCCGAAAGCCGCTATCATGGGAACGCTCTCAGTACCCGAGCGTATGCCCTTTTCCTGCTTACCGCCTGTAACTACGGGCAGCACACGTACTCCCTTTTTGATGTAAAGAGCTCCAACACCCTTGCCGCCGTGTATCTTGTGACCGCTGAGGGAGATAAGGTCTGCGCAGAGTGTGCCTGCCTTTATGGGAAGCTTCATGTAAGCCTGCACGCAGTCCGTATGGGTGATTATGTGGGGATAACGGCGTTTCACAGCCGAAAAGGTCTCCTTGACGGGGAGTATGTAGCCTGTCTCATTGTTGACGTACATCATGCTGATAAGGCAGGTGCTGTCATCGCAGGCATTTACGAAGTCCGCTGCATAATAGCGCCCGTCCTCACGGGGAGAAACTCTCACCACCTCAAATCCCTTTTTTTCAAGGTCAGCGGCAGTCTCCTCAACGGAGGCGTGTTCCACTGCGGATATTACTATCTTCTTATTTTTTCTTCCGTAAGCCGCAGAAGCTCCGCGGAGAGCGAGGTTGTTGCTCTCGGTAGCTCCCGAGGTGAAGTATATACAGTCCCTGTCCCCGCCGATGCTGTCGGCAATGGCTTTTCTTGCGCCGTCCACCACAAGCTGTGCGTTTAGTCCTGCTCTGTGGAGGGAGGAGGGATTTCCGTAATTCTCGGTCATGGCTGCCACAGCCGCCTCAACTGCTTCTGGGCAGGGCTTTGTTGTCGCCGCGTTATCAAGGTAAACTTCCATTTTATGTTCCCTTCGTTTGTTGATTTAGTAACGTAACTTATATTATAACATATAATTACAGAAATAGCAACACTCGCGGACGTAAACTGCCGCATTTTCAATTCTTTAACGCGAACACGGCGGCGCGGGCTCCGCGCTTATAACATATTTTATAAGATAAAGCAACCGCACGGAAATAGAAAATATATTCGATTTTTGTTGCTTTTTTCCTGACGGTGTGCTATAATGAATTTGTATATCTAATTTTACGGAGGAAAATACAGTGAAAAAGAGCTGCGGCAATATATGCTCTTACAAGGAAAAATACCTGTCTGCGTTCCTCATAGGCTTCTTCACCCTGCTGGTGACCACACTGCCGATGATGCTGACCGAACGCGGATATTTCATATACTTCGGCGATTTCAATGCACAGCAGATACCATTCTACAGTCTTGCAAATGACACTGTACGCAGCGGCAGCTTCGGCTGGAACTGGTTTACCGATCTGGGCTCGGACTTCATGACGTCCTATTCGTTCTACCTCTTCGGAAGCCCCTTTTTCTGGCTGTCCACCCTGCTCCCGCGGGGACTGGTGCTCTATTCCCTGCCCTTTCTGCTGGCTATAAAGCACGGTATGGCTTCCCTGACAGCCTACGTCTATATACGAAGATTCGTCCGCGGCAAGAACGCCGCTCTCACAGGAGCTCTGCTCTACGCATTTTCGGGCTTTCAGGTCTACAATATATTCTTCAATCACTTTCAGGACGTTACCGCTTTTTTCCCTCTTATGCTCATCGCTATGGAGGAGAACATCAACTGCCGGCGCAAGGGCGTTTTCGCACTTTCAGTTGCGCTCATGGCATGCATAAACTACTATTTCTTTGCAGGTCAGGCGGTATTTCTAGTGCTGTACTATCTATTCAGAATGAGGTGTGCGGACTTCCACACATCATGGAAAAAGTTCTTTCTGCTCATTCTCGAAGCGATCATCGGTACGCTTATGGCAGCCTTTATCATACTGCCCTCGGCTATGGCGCTCATGGGAAACTACAGGATAAGCGAGCACGCCTACGGTGCGGATATGGTCGCTTATAATGATAAGACCCTTATCCCGAGAATAATCCAGAGCTTCTTTATGCCGTCGGATCCGCCCGCATATCCCAATCTGCTCAAATCAGACTTTGAAAAATGGGCTTCTATCGGCGGATATCTGCCACTTTTCTCCATGGTGGGAGTTCTCACTTTCCTGCGTATGCACAAGAAGCACTGGGCGGCAAGGCTTCTCGCATGCTGCGGCATATTCGCAGTTATCCCCGTTCTGAACAGTCTTTTTCAGGCTGCTAATTCCTACTACTACGCACGGTGGTTCTACATGCCCATACTCATTATGGCTATGATGACAGCTCATACCCTTGACGACGAGAACTGCGACTGCAAGTTCGGACTGCGGTTCTGCGCCGTTATGCTGGCAGCACTGGCAGTTATAGGAGTTTTCCCCGCAAAGCCCGAGGACGGCAAAAAGGCAAGGCTCTTCTCAATGCCCGATGACCCGCTGTACTTCTGGCTGACCATATGCGTGGCAGTGGTATTCCTCATATGTACGTTTTTCGTGCTCCGCCGAAAGAAAAAAGGCACTCTCAGCACAAGATTCATGGTGTTCGCCACAGCTGCCGCTTCCGTTATATGTATCCTGACCACCTCACTCTACGGAGCAAACACCATAGGCGACGCCCGCAAATACATCAGCTCCGCCATTGAGGGCGGCGACGGCGTCTGCGAACAGGTCACAAGCGATAATTTCTTCCGCATAGATATTTCCGAGGACTGCGACAACTACCCCATGATATGGGGACTGCCAACAATGAGGGCTTTCCAGAGCGTTGTATGCACCTCTATCATGGATTTTTACAGCTTCATCGGTATACAGCGCGACGTGGCTTCACGTCCCGAGCTGAGCAACTACCCTCTCCGCGGACTTTTCTCCGTGAAGTACTACTACAAGGAAAAGACCGAGGGGTGCAGCTATGATGAACTGGTGTCATCAAGCATGGACAGCTCCTCTGCCTCATCTGCGTCCTCAAAGAATTCGGCTAAGGACGATGAGGACACCAGCAGGGTCATAATTCCCGACGAGCTTCCGAACTTCAAGTATATCGGCGAAAACGAACACTTTGAGATATACGAGAACGAGCTGTTCATACCTATGGGCTTCGGCTACGACAAATACGTGAAGAAGTCCGACGCCGAAAACAAGTCAAAGCTCCAGCGCCAGAACGTCATGCTGAAAGCACTTGTGCTCAGCGACGAGCAGGCTGAAAAATACAGTGATATCCTCACGGAGTACGATATGGGAAATGCTTCAACATTATCGCGGAATACCTACTCTGTATTCTGCAATGAGAAGCGCAAGTGCTGCTCAAAGAGCTTCACCTTTGATTCCCATGGCTTCACCTCGGTCATCGACCTTGCAAAGCCTCAGCTGGTATTTTTCAGCGTACCCTACAGTGAGGGCTGGACAGCCACAGTGAACGGCGCTCCTGCCGATGTTGAGCGTGTGGACGAGGGCTTCATGGCTGTAAGAGCCGACTCAGGCGAGAACATTATCGTTTTCAGCTACGAAACGCCCTACCTGCGCATAGGTATAATAATAAGCCTTTGTGCCGCAGCTGTACTTGCGGTATATGTGCTTCTGCCGGGACGTAAGCGCAAGGGCGATATCATTGATATAAAGCATTACTACGATTACACATCATGTGAAAAAATAAAGGCAGCTCAGGACTACTGCGACAGCCTTTTCAAAAAGGAGAGAAAATAATGCATTTACAGGAAAAAACCATCACAAGCGACTCAATATATGAGGGACCTATCTTCACTATAACTCACGACACAGCGGAGCTTGAAAACGGCAAGACCGCTGTCCGCGACGTTCTCCACCACCACGGCGGAGTATGCGTCATACCTATAACAGAGAACAACGAGATATTTCTCGTAAAGCAGTTCCGCTATCCGTTCCAGACAGTTACCCGCGAAGTTCCCGCAGGAAAGCTTGAAAAGGGCGAGGACCACGCTGTTTGCGGCAGACGTGAGCTCCTTGAGGAAACAGGCTATACCTGCTCGGAGTACGTATATCTGGGCGAAATGCTGCCAACTCCCGCATACAACAGCGAGGTAACATACATGTACCTTGCAAAGGGACTTACATTCAGCAGCCAGAACCTTGACCCCGACGAATTCCTCGACGTGGAACGTATCCCACTTGCAGAGGCTGTAAAACAGGTCATGGACGGCACTATACGCGACGGAAAAACTCAGGTGACTATCCTCAAAGCCGCACGTATCCTCGGCATATAAAAAAAGACCTGCCTTTCGGCAGGTCGCGGAAATCTTCTGTTTTATTCGTCAGCTCCGGCAGTAGCATTCTCTGCTTCCTCGGTTTCCATGACAGCAAGCTGTCTCTCATAAGTGTCGAGGATAGTCTCCTCAAAGAGCTTCCTTGCTGATGGTGAAATGGGGTGAACGATATCGCGGAAAACTCCGTTTTCGTCCTTGCGGCTGGGCATTGCCACGAAAAGTCTTTCGTCGCCCTGAACCACCTTGATGTCATGGACTGCAAGCAATTCGTCGATAGTAAGTGATACTACCGCGCGAAGCCTGCCCTCGGACATGATCTTCCTGATCTTTACATCTGTAATTTCCATAAGCTATTCTCCTTGTTTGTATTATCTTTATGTTCGATAAAAATGTCGGAATTGAACGTCAATAAGTTTATTGTTATGACAATAAACTCGAACTGTAAGTAAACCTATAAACTATTATAACTCGTTTTTTGTAAAAATGCAAGCTGTTTTGCAACTTTAAAGGCAGGAATTAAATATTTATATGTGTATATGCGATAAAAATCGCATACTCTATCCTCAGCGTCAACATTCGGAAGCCCTTTCGCTCCCGTCAGTATATCATTTATTTAAGAAAGGTGATCATTTTGGATATCAATATCTTAAACGGCAAAAAGCACATTCACTTCATCGGCATAGGCGGCTCGGGCATGTACCCCCTCGCTCAGATACTCCACTCTCAGGGCTACTACCTGACAGGCTCGGACAACAACGAGACTGAAACTCTCGACGCAGTAAGAAAAATGGGTATCCCCGTTTTCATCGGTCAGAGAGCTGAAAATATCGAGGGCGCAGACCTTATCGTACACACTGCCGCTATCATGGCTGACAATCCTGAGCTTGTTGCTGCAAGAGCCAGCGGAGTTCCCGTCCTTGAACGTGCAGACCTTCTCGGTATCGTTACCAGCTGGTACGACAACGCTATCTGCGTTTCGGGCACTCACGGCAAGACCTCCACTACCTCAATGATCACTCAGATACTCTTTACCGCAGGCGTTGACCTGTCCGCATATATCGGCGGAAAGCTCCCCTGCATAGGCGGAAGCGGCGTTGCAGGCAAAAGCGATATAATGGTATGCGAGTCCTGCGAATTTGAGGATCACTTCCTTAAATTCTTCCCCGATATATCCGTTATTCTCAATATCGACGCCGATCACCTTGACTACTTCGGTACACTTGAAAATATCATCAAGTCCTTCCATAAATTCAATGAGAACACCTCAAAGTGCATTATCGTCAACGGCTCTGACGCAAACTCCATGAAGTCACTGGAAGGCATCACAGGCAAGGAGATAATCACCTTCGGCAGGGACAGCTCCTGCGACTACTACCCCGAGAACGTAAAGCACGAGAACGGTCTCCTTACCACATATGACGCTATGTACAAGGGCGAGAAGCTTGGAACCATAACTCTCCATGTGGCAGGCATACACAACGTGCTCAATTCACTGGCTGCCGTTGCTGCTGCACGTTACGTTGGCGTGGACTTCAAGTTCATTCAGAAAGGGCTGGAGGACTTCCGCGGAGCTAAGCGCCGCTTCGAGAAGCTGGGCTTTGAAAAGGGCATAACCGTCGTGGACGACTACGCTCACCACCCCACAGAGCTTGAAGCTACTCTCAACGCGGCTATGGAAATGAACTTCAAACATGTATGGGCTGTGTTCCAGCCATTCACATTCTCCCGTACAAAGCTGCTGCTGGACGACTTTGCAAGAGTATTACAGATACCCGACCACGCTGTTCTCACTGATATCATGGGAAGCCGCGAAAAGAACACCTACGGTATCTTCACACGCCACCTTGCCGAGAAGATACCCGACTGTATCTGGTTCCCACAGGACGAGTCCGCAGAGTGGACGGACGAGCGCAAGTACGCTAACTTTGAGCAGATATGCGACTATATCTGCGAGAACGCACAGGAGGGCGACCTGGTTATCACTCTCGGCTGCGGTGACGCCTACAAAATAGCAAAAATGGTACTGAAAAAGCTTTCGGAGGAGAAATAATATGCTCAAGGATAAGGAAATAGCAGTATTCAACTATATAAAATCCCGTCTCAGCGACGGTATGTCTCCCTCTGTCAGGGAGATTATGGACGCTATGGGCTTCAAGTCCACGTCCACTGCTCACCGCTACATAGAAACTCTCGTCCGCGAGGGACTTATCGAGAAAACAGGCAACCTCAACCGCACCCTGCGTCTGCCAAACAGCGGCACTACATCAGTTCCCGTAATGGGTACAGTTACCGCAGGACAGCCTATCACAGCCGTTGAGGACATCACAGGCTACATCGGCTTTGAAGCCCCGGGCATTGACCCTCAGGAGCTCTTTGCCCTGAAAATACGCGGCGAGAGCATGATAGACGCAGGTATCCTTGACGGGGATATTGTCATCGTCAAGCGTGTGAACTACGCTGAAAACGGCGATATAGTCGTTGCTTTCATTGACCGCGAGGAGGCTACCGTAAAGCGCTTCTTCAAGGAAAAGGGACACTACCGTCTCCAGCCCGAGAATCCCACTATGGAGCCTATCATCGTGGACGAGGTGGAAGTCCTCGGCAAGGTCATCGGCTTGAAACGCTACTATTGAGCCATTAGCCTTTAGCCGTTAGCTTGTAGGGGCGGATAATATCCGCCCGTAAATAACAGACATTGCTGAGATAAATCGGAATTTATCAAGCTATCTGCTAAAGAAAGGATGAGGCAGTGACTATGATTGAGATTTCCTATCTACAGATGTTTATTTTTATAACTCTCATTTGGATAATTGTGCGATTCATAATTGCGATCAGATTCAAGAAGTTTTCGGTAAAACGAGAACTACAGATGCTTCTTGTATACATATGTCTTGTAGTTATTGCAAGATTTGTATACTTCCCGTTACATTTTGTTGATGGAAAAATAGGTACACTAACGATTGGATTTTCAGAGACACCGTCTGACATGATAAGTTTAATCCCGTTCTTTTTTCTCTTTGACAGATATGATGGATGGCTTATCAATATTATAGGGAACATAGCAATGTTTATACCAGTAGGAATAGTATGGCCTATCTGTTTTCGCAAGCTTGATAATATCAAAAAAACAGTGTTCGCAGGGATTTGTTTTATTATCTTTATTGAGCTGTCCCAACTGCTATGTCCCGAAAGGCATACAGATATTGATGACATAATATTAAATACGAGCGGTGTTATGATTGGGGCGTGTGTCATATTTGCTATACGAAAAGCCACAAATTCTGATTTATCTCAGCAACAATAACTCTCAACTCGCAACTCTTGGGACGTCGAGGCGGCGTTCCCTACACCTCGGGCGGATAATCTCCCAACAGGAGCCGCGACCCTCTGTCAGCTTTGCTGACATCTCCCTGTACTACAGGGAGTCACCGCCCCTACACTGATCACCGGCAACTAACCACTAAAAATAAATATTTTTCAAAAAACACTTCCCTTTTTGCGAAAAATAGTGTATAATGTAAGTTGGTTCAAAATATACCACGGAAAGGACGATACAAATGCTTAATGAAGTAAAAGTAATCATCTGCGGTAAGGAGTACAAGATCAAGACCGCAGAAGCTCCTAACTACGTTTTTGCTCTTGCAAGAGCACTTGAGACCAAGATCAATGAGATCACCGCAGCAAGCGGCTCTTCGCCATATGCTGCTTCCATAATGGTGTCGCTGGCTCTCCTCGACGACCTCAACAAGGCTAACCAGCGCCTTGATAATATCCGCGACCAGACAAAGGAGTACGTTGACGAGGCTGGCAGGACACGCATCGAGCGCGACGCTGCTCAGAAGGAGATTGAGGTGCTCAAATCCAAGATAATCCAGCTTGAGAATATGGTCAAGCTCAAGCAGCTCAGCGACAGCATTTAATGAATCAAACCGAGATACTTGCTCCAGCAGGCAGCATGGAAACTCTCCGTGCGGCTCTCAGAGCAGGCGCACAGGCTGTATACATAGGCGGAAAGCGCTTTTCGGCGCGAAGCAGTGCCGCTAACTTCTCTATCGAGGAGATAGATGAGGCTGCTAAACTATGCCATAAATACGGCGCTAAACTGGACTTAGCCGTGAATACAATAATCTCAGACGATGAGGCACAGGACTTCTGCGAGTACATAAAGGCTGCCGCAAAATGCGGTGTTGACGCCTTTATAGTGCAGGACTGGGGCTGTGCGGAGCTTATACGCCGCTGTGTTCCCGACGCTGTGCTCCACGGCTCTACCCAGATGTCAGTGCATACTGCCGCAGGTGCTGCTATGCTCAAAGGTCTGGGCTACGCAAGAGTTGTTCCCGCCCGTGAGCTTGACAGGGAGACTATTTCCCATATCTGCGGTGTGGGTATAGAAACAGAGATCTTTGTACACGGTGCGCTGTGTATGTCCGTTTCGGGACAGTGCTATATGTCGGCGATGATAGGCTCGCGCTCCGCTAACCGCGGCGGCTGCGGACAGGCTTGCAGACTGCCCTTTTCTGCTGTTGGCAATAAGGAAAAGGCTGCATTATCGCTGAAAGACCTTTCCCTGCTCCCCTATGCACGGGAGCTTGCGGACATGGGCGTTGACTCCTTCAAAATTGAGGGACGCATGAAGCGCCCCGAGTATGTGGCTTCCGCAGTACATGAGCTGAAAGCTGCTCTTGAGGGCGAATCTCCCGATATGAAGCTCCTACGCGGCGTATTCTCCCGCGGTGGCTTTACAGACGGCTATTTCACGGAAAAAAGGCAGGATATGTTCGGAGTCCGTGAAAAGGACGACGTTATCTCCGCCCATGAGCTTATCCCGAAGATACATGAGCTCTACCGCTTCGAGGGCAAGGCATATACAGTCGATTTTCACGCTGTCATAAAAGAGGGACAGCCTGTGGTCATAACCGCTGTATGCGGCGGTGTTTCGGCTTCTGCTCAGGGAGCTATCCCCGAAAAGGCGCTTAACCGCCCCACTGACTGTGACACTCTCGCCAAGCAGCTCTCAAAGCTTGGGGATACGGTGTTCAGCTTCGGAAAGCTGACCGCTGATATGGACGATGGACTTATTGTCCCCGCAGGAAAGCTCAACGAGCTCCGCAGAACTGTTACCGAAAAGCTCACGGAGCTGATTATCAAAAAGAATACCCCGAAATATACTATTTCCGACTATGTTCCAAAGCTTGCGGCAGCGGCACTCTCTGAAAAAGAGAAGCTGCCCCTGAGGACCTACTGCCGTACCCGTCAGCAGGCGCTTGTCGCTGGGGATATGTCGGAGTTCATAATAGTGCCCGAAAATATCATCAATGAGGAAATGCTCGGCAGCGTGGATAGTGACAAGATAATCATCGCGCCGCCACGCTTCATGACTGACGAGGACGGGCTGAAAGACAGACTGACACAGCTGAAAACCATGGGAATAAGCAGGCTTTACTGCCACACTCCCGACTGTATCGCTATTGGAAAGGAGCTGGGATTCAAGCTCCACGGCAGCTTTACTCTCAATGTTTTCAACTCCTTCAGTGCGGAATATCTCCGCGGTCTCGGACTTGAGGACTGCATTTTCTCGGTGGAGGCTACTCTCCCGCAGATATCCGCTGTTCGTACCGAACTGCCGCTGGGAGCTGTAGTTTACGGCAGACTTCCCCTTATGCTCACAAGGAACTGCCCAATAAAAAATGAAGTAGGCTGCGGAAAATGTACAAAAAAGCTCATTGACCGCACAGGCAGAGAGCTCCCCGTTGTCTGTACAAAGGACTACGCAGAGGTGCTCAACGCAGATAAGCTCTGCATGACCGACAGGTCTGACGAGCTTCGCAATATAAGCTTCGGCGTCGTTTATCTTTCGGACGAGACCGACGACGAGATACGCGCCGCACTCAGCGGACGCAAGCCGCAGGGAACTATCACCCGCGGACTATACTACAGAGGTATACAATAATGAAACTTACCTTCAAAAAGCTTGACCCAAAGGCTGTTATCCCATCTCGGGCAACAAGCGGCAGTGCAGGTCTTGACCTTTGCGCCTGTCTGGACGCTCCCGTGACTATCGAAGCAGGAGAGATAAAAATGATCCCCCTCGGTATCACCGCAGAGCCCGACCGTGAGGACATTGCCCTGCTTATCTACCCGCGCTCGGGACTTTCGTCAAAATACGGCGTTTCCCTTGCAAACTGCGTGGGCGTGGTGGACAGCGACTACCGCGGAGCATGGTTCGTGCCCCTCATAAACCACGGGAAAGAGCCATTTACAGTCGAGCACGGTATGCGTATCGCTCAGCTGATACCAACAAGTATATTGATGCCTGAGATCGAAGTCAGCGACCAGCTCTCGGAAACAGAGCGCGGTGCAGGCGGCTTCGGCTCGTCAGGCATTTGAATATGAATAACAAAAGAATGGAGATATTATTATGAAAAAGACACTCTACTTTTTGCTTCTTCTCATCTGCGCCTGTGTTCTCGGCGGAGTCCTCGGCAATGTTGCCTCAGGCTCATTCGCATGGCTGGGCTATTCAAGAAGCTTCGCACTCAACCTTGACAAGTTCATCGACACCGATATCCTTGTACTCACATTCGGCGTATCAATGAGCATCAGCGTTGCACAGGTCATCTTCATAGCTATAGCTATCTATGCTTATATCAAAACTGCTCCAAAGGTAGTCCCGGATAAATAATCGCTGTTTATCGTCCTTTTCGACAGTTTTTTATCACCTCGTCCCGCTTATGTTTCCGTATTACACTAAAAACGGCGAATTCGGGGATTTACAGACAAAAAAATCTTGTACATATTTCCCGTTGGTGATATAATATACTTTGAATGTAAATAAGTGTATTAAAGAAATAATGCAAAAGATTAAGGAGCTGCAAAATGTTTACAAAAGATATTGGCATTGATCTCGGCACTGCTAATACCCTCGTATATATGAGGGGAAAGGGTATAATAATAAGAGAGCCCTCAGTAGTTGCAGTAAATACCAGAACAGATAAATGCCGCTATGTAGGTAAAGAGGCAAAGGACGTCATCGGTCGTACCCCGGGCTCTATAGTTGCCGTAAGACCGCTGAAGGACGGCGTTATAGCCGATTTTGACATTGCCACCACAATGCTTCAGGAATTCATAAGAAAAGCTCTGAAGGGTACTTTTCTTACCAAGGCAAATGTCATTATATGCATACCGTCGGGCGTTACTGCCGTTGAAAGACGTGCTGTACGCGAATCCTGCAAAAAGGCAGGCGCAAACAACGTCCTCATTATAGAAGAGCCTATGGCTGCCGCTATCGGCGCAGGTCTCCCCACAAACGATCCCGCAGGCAGCATGATAGTTGACATCGGCGGCGGTACCAGTGAAGTAGCCGTTATATCTATGGGCGGCATCGTTGCTTCACGCTCGGTAAGATGTGCAGGCGACGAATTCGACGCTGCTATCATCAATTATATCAAGAAAAAGTACAACCTCCTTATAGGAGAGCGCACTGCCGAAAATATCAAGCTTGATATCGGCTCTGCTTTCCCAAGCGAAAAGGAGGAGTCTCAGGAGATAAAGGGAAGAAATCTTCTCAACGGTCTCCCCGAGAATATAACCGTTACCTCTGCGGAGATACGCGACGCTCTCGTTGAGCCTCTTTCAAGAGTAATCGACGCCATAAAGTCCACTCTTGAGGAAACTCCTCCCGAGCTTTCCGCAGACATCATCGACCACGGCATAACTCTTGCAGGCGGCGGCGCTCTGCTCCGCGGTCTTGACAAGCTCATAAACCGCGAAACAGGTATGCCTGTGTATATCGCGGAATATCCCCTCGACTGCGTTGCCGAGGGCACGGGCAAGATACTGGAGAATATCAGCGATTATCAGGACGCTCTCACTGAAAACGTCAAGTACTATTAAGGAGAGGCTCCATGCGTGATTTTTTGAAAAGCACCAGATTTAAGGTCATGCTCGGGCTTCTTGCGTTTCTTGTGGGCATGATGATATATGCCGTCACAAGAGGCGGCTATTCCGTTTCGGGAGCTTCTTTCATCAATACACTGACAAAGCCATTCCGCGCAGCCTCCAACAGCATTAGCCGTAAAATGGAGCATACCGTGGATAAGCTTGCCAATGCGGATAAGTACCTTGAAGAAAACGAAAGGCTCAAAAAGCAGATAGGCGAACTCAATGCCCAGCTCACCGAATACGACGCCATAAAGGCAGAAGTGGAGGAGCTCCGCAAGTTCGTTTCCATAAAGGAAGAGCATGAGGACTATATGCTCTCTCAGCCCTGCAAGGTACTGGGCTATGTGACCAACGACCCCTTCAAGTCCTTCACTATCGACAAGGGCTCCAAGGACGGCATACTTGTGAACTGTCCCGTTGTTACCTCCGAGGGACTCGTGGGTATCACAGTTGAGGTCTCCGACCACGTATCCACCGTGAGGACCATACTCTCCCCCGACCTTTCCGTAGCCGCTGTGGCTTCCTCGTCAAATGCCGATCAGGGCATAATCGAGGGAAATGTGCTCTCCTCCGAGAGCGGACAGACCAAGCTCATTCACGTCCCCAAGAAGAACAAGCTCAAACGGGGCGACCTTATGATAACCGCAGGAAACAGCGGTCTCTTCCCAAAGGATTACCCCATAGGCACTATCCTCGAAATAGGCTTTGATTCAAACGGCCTCTCCGTATGTGCCGATATACAGCCATGTGTGGACGTTAACCGTCTTACCTCTGTCATCGTTATCACCGATTTCAGCGGCAAGAAGGAGGACGACGATAATGAGGATTAGAACTACCCGTGAGCAGCATATCCTGCGCTTCAAGACCACTCTGCGCTGGATACTGTACTATCTGCTCATTTTTGTAAGCTTCATCATCATGACCTCGGGTACTCTGTATAAGCCCATAATACTCGTTCCCCTGAGTATAGGCATTGCCGTCAACAACAATATGTACGGCTCGGCTGTCACGGGAGCTGTATGCGGCTTTCTTACCGACATATGCTGCGGAAAGCTCTTCGGCTACAACGCCGTGGTGCTCACATTCTTCTGTATCGTTGCAAATCTGCTCTTTGAACTCTATCTAAAGGACAGATTCATCAATTACATGATAATCACTACCGCAGTGTCATACATACAGTGCTGGCTGGACTATAAATTCTACTACCAGATATGGGAGTACGAAAACGTGGGACGCATCTTTGTGAGAGTTTCGCTGAGAGTCTGGGTATACACTGTAATATCAGCGGTCTTTGTGTATCTTGTGCTGAAGCTTGTGAACCGCTTCCTCATGCCGAGGGAACATCTCACTATCGAAGAAGCCATAAACACCAATATTCAGTCAGAAAACAGACAATGACCTTACCGACCGCACCCGAAAAGTGCGGTCATAATATTAAAGGAGGCAGTCTTTTTGAAAGGATTTGCAGAAAACCTGAAATCTATCATTATCATTCTGCTGGTAGTGCTTTTAGCTCTGCTCAGCTCGTTAAGACTTATGAAGATACAGGTAGTCGGCGATAAGGATATAGGCACTCCGCAGCTCTATGAGCCCGGTACCCTCACATACAAAAAGGGCATCAAGGCTACCCGCGGAGAAATAATCGACTACGACGACAACGTTATCGTCACCAATGATTCACGTACAGACCTTGTGCTCCAGATGGCTTTCTTCCCCACTGACTTGCAGGAGGGAAACAAAGCTCTGCTGGGCATATACAGAGAGCTTGAAAAGCACGGGTACAAATTCAAGGAGAGTATCCCCGTATCGTTCAGCAAGCCCTACAGCTTCATATCAAACGATACCTCTGAGCTCATCTCCGACCTTAACCTCAATGTGTACGCTACTGCTGAAAACTGCATAGACAAGCTCATCTCGGACTATGAGATAGACGAGAAGTATACCGACGAGGAAAAGCGTATCATCGCAGGTATGCGCTATCAGATGATAGACAAGGACTTCTCATACAGCAATGACCTGCTCCTTGCAAAGGGCGTTGACGAGCAGACCGTCATCGACATGAAGGAGCTTGGCAACTTCTACCGCGGCATCGAGGCTGTTGACGCCTCAGAAAGAAAAATAGTCCGCGGCGATATACTCCCCCATGAGATAGGCACGGTAGGTCCTATATATGCGGAGGAGTACGACGAGCTGAAATCCAAGGGCTACAGCTACAACGACATCCTCGGAAAAAGCGGTATCGAAGCCGCTATGGAAACTCCCCTCCGCGGTGTCAACGGTGAGGAGCAGATAGCCGTCAAGGACGGCGTTGTCCGCGACGTAAAGACTATCACCGAGGCTACCTCGGGCGAAACTGTTAAGCTCACCGTCAACGGCGCTTACCAGATAAAGCTCCAGAATATACTCGACAACTTCCTCAACTACACCTTCCCCGGAATAAATCCAAACCCAGGTGTGCTAAAGGGAAACTGCGGCGCTATATGCGTTCTTGATGCTAAAACAGGCGCTGTAAAGGGTATGGCTACAGCCCCCACCTATAACCTCAAGGACTACGTTGAGAACTACGAATACTTCCTTGAAGCAAAGGATACTCCCCTTGTAAACCGCTGCTCATACGGTCTTTACAGACCGGGCTCCACATTCAAGACCATTACCGCTACGGCAGGTCTCAACGAGGGCGTTGTAACAGGCGGCACTCCCCTTGTCTGCAACATGGGCTACGAATTCTACGGCACGCATTACTCCTGTACGGGACTTCACGGCAATATCACCGTAAGACACGCTATCGAGGTATCATGTAACTCATACTTCTATGAGCTGTCCCGTATGCTGGGTATCGACAAGATAACCGAGTACTCCAAGATGTACGGTCTGGGCTCTCATACAGGCATCGAAACAGGCGACGCAGAGGGATACCTCTGTAACCCCGAGACCTTCAAGGAGCACGGTCAGGAATGGTATATCGGTTATGTTATACAGGCAGGTATCGGTAACCAGGACTGCGGCATGACTCCCCTGCAAATGGCGGTAGTTGCCAATACTATCGGCAACCGCGGCGTAAGATACCAGCCCTACCTTGTTGACAGCTACTACTCCTACGGCTCGGGAAGCCTTATCAAAAAGACCGAGCCCGTTATCGCAAACAAGATAGAGATAAAAACTCCCGACCTCTACGACTATATCGTAGGCGGTATGATAGACGCTTCAAGAAATATGCCTGCCAGATACTCTCTCAGCGACCTTGGCTTTGATGTGGCTATCAAGACAGGTACTCCTCAGACAGGACGCAACCTTAACGAGCAGAACTCCTTCTTCATCGGCTTTGCTCCCGCAAATGACCCCGAGATAGCCTTTGCAGGCGTTATCGAGAGCGGTGAATACTCCAAATATATGATACGCGACCTTATACTCGCTTATCAGGAGTGCTACGGACTTAACGGCGTTAAGCCCACCAAGCAGAAGCTCCCCGAGGAATACCGCCCCGAGCTCACCACAACAGCTACAACAACAACGACCACAACAACTACTACTGTATCCACAGTGACAATGGCAGAGAACGTCACAGAGCCATATACCGAGCCAGTAACAGAAGCTCCCTATGAGCCGTGGACTCAGCCCACAGAGCCGTGGACGGATTATTCTGCCGTAATACCCACAGAGCCTGCTACTCCCCCGTTTGACCCCAATGCATACGCTACGGAGCCGCAGCAGGAGCCTGTGACATACTGAATATTTAAAGGGACATAAAAATGTCCCTTTATTTTTTGCAGACTCTCCTGCACTGATAATTGAAAAAAATGTATATTTTCCGTTTGCCTGTCAATAATATGGTCGGAGGTGTTAGTGTTGAAAAAAAACGAACTGACCGACAAGCATTACGGAAAAGGCTCTAAAGGCTTTTATGCAGCTCTCGGCATAAGTGCCGTCATGGTAGCTGCCGCCTGCCTTTTCGCCCATAAGCAGGGTGACGCTATACCCAATGTCAAAACATCTGCCGTCAAAACTCCCATAGCTGCGGAGACTCCCGTGGGCAGGCGCGTCACCGACATACCAAAGGCAACTTCCCCCGCCTACAGCATAACCTCGGCTATCGTGACAGCTCCGCCCATTATGGAGACTATCCCTGCCGCGGAGATAACCGTTGACGCTCCATTCGAGGTGGCGGACAGCTTCACGGAAAAGGTACAGCCTGCGGCGGCTGCAAAGGGACTGGACAACGCCTGCGCTCCGCTGAGCGATATATCGGGTGTAATTGAGCCCTTCAGCAGCGGTGAGCTTGTGAAAAACGCCACCACAGGCACATGGCAGACCCATAACGGCACGGATATCGCAGCTGAGGTCGGGAGCGACGTCATGGCAGTTGAAAATGGAGAGATTTCCTCTGTGACCAACGATCCCCTGTGGGGCGTGACAGTAGTCCTCGACCACAAAAACGGCTTCTTCACCAGATACTGCGGTCTTGGAGCCGACCTCGCCGTACAGCAGGGCGATACAGTAAGCCGCGGAGATATCATCGGAGCTGTAGGACAGACTGCCGATATCGAAAGCGCGGAAGCTCCTCATCTGCATATAGAGATAACTCACAACGGAGCCTTTGTCGATCCAATGACAGTTTTCAAATGATATTATACTCTGACAACACTTCCGATCAGCTGCGGAAGTGTTTTTTTGCGCGGAGCCGCGCCGCCTTTATGGCGGCTGAGATAATAATCACGGTAAATTATTTCCGTTAGTGTTGCTATTTTCCCTCTTTTATGATATAATATAGTATATATATTTGTTTACGGTTTCTATTTTTCTTGTAAAGGAGACTTAAAATGGCTATTACAGAAGCAGTTGAAAATTACCTTGAAACTATACTTATCCTCTCACAGAAACAGCCCGATGTCCATGCTATAGATATCTGCTCTTATCTGGGATATTCCCGTCCTACTGTGTCTATAATACTTAAAAAGATGAAGGACGAGGGACTTGTCACAGTTGACGACGATAACCACATTCGTCTCACCGACGCAGGCAGACATGTTGCAGAACGCATCTACGACAGACATAATGTTCTCACCGAGCTGTTCATTCTTCTCGGCGTAAGCCGCGATGTTGCTTCCGAGGACGCCTGCAAGGTGGAGCACGACATATCCGACGAGACCTTTGCTATGCTCAAATCACATTACAGAAAGCTTTCAGAGAAAAAATAATACAGAAGCTACGGAGATGAACTATGGGTAAATATGAAGAATACCGAGAGAAATACCCCTCTTTCGTATATAAAGCATATCATGTGAATGAAACAAAAAACACTGTTGAGATCGGCTACGAGTTTTCCATTACGGATCTGGCGGAGTTCCGCCCCAGCTGGAGCTTCCGCAAGCCCGAGAACTTCTCCGTAAAGGGAGATCTCACCTTTGAGAGACTTGCTTTCTCACTGGGTATGGCTGAGGCTGTAAGCTACTGGAAAGCCACCTGCTCTCCCCAGTTCCGCGCAGAGTGCGGCGAGCTAAATGAGGAGCAGAAGCAATGGTGGAAGAAGCTGTGGTTCATGGGACTGGGCGAGCTCTTTTTCGTAAACGGCATATCAGCCGATCCCGATACCTTTGTGAATATAGTTTCGGCAGGCAGCTACAACAGCTCCCTAACGGAGACAGCACGTCAGCCAAGAGGCTGTCTTGTGCCTATAGGCGGCGGAAAGGACTCGGCACTTACGCTGGAGACACTGGTAAAATCAGGCATGAAGTGCCTGTGCTACTCCATAAACAAGCGCCGTTCCATAACCGAGACCGTCAGAAAGGCAGGTCTTGACGACGATGCCCTTATCATAGCTCAGCGCCACTTTGACCGCTCGCTGGTGGCTCTCAACGACAAGGGCTTTATCAACGGCCATACGCCCTTTTCGGCTATAGTTGCTTTCTCAGCAGAGATAACAGCCTACCTCAACGAGCTGAAATACATCGTTCTCTCCAACGAATCCAGTGCCAATGAGAGCACTGTTGTCGGTCAGGACGTCAATCATCAGTACTCCAAGAGCTTCGAGTTTGAGCAGGACTTCCATGATTATGAGGAGAAATACCTCCGCACGGGTCAGTACTATTTCAGCTTCCTGCGCCCTCTTGCAGAGTTCCAGATAGCAAAGATGTTCGTATCCCACCGCAAGTATCTTCCCGTATTCAGGAGCTGTAACCTGGGCAGCAAGGTATCTCCCGATATATGGTGCGGCGAATGCCCCAAGTGCCTGTTCGTGTGCCTGATACTCTCCCCATTCCTCACTATGGAGGAGCTCATAAAGATATTCGGCAGGGATATGCTCAATGACAGCAAAATGATGGAGTACTTCATCGAGCTCATAGGACAGTCCGAGCACAAGCCATTTGAGTGCGTGGGCAGTATCGACGAAGTGAATCTGGCTGTATCTCTGGCTATAAGAAGGCTTGAGCAGAACGGTGAGGAGCTCCCTCTCCTGTTCAGAGAATACAAGGAACGCGGACTTTACTATCCCGAATCTATCGACGCCCTCAACAATGAGTGCTGCAGCTCGTTCAACGAGCAGAATCTGCTTCCCGACGAATTCAAAGCCATACTCAGAAAAGAAATGGAGAACCTTTTATGATGTCATTCGGTGAATATTTAAAAACATACACTGAAAACAAGACTGTATGCATTCTCGGCTTCGGCAGAGAGGGCAAGTCCACATATAAAATGCTGCAAAAGTACTGCTCGCCAAAGGCTGTAGCCATTGCTGACCTCAATCCCGTTGACCGTAAAGCAAACGAGCTTCCCGAAAATGTTGAGCTTATCTGCGGAAAGGACTATCAGGACTGCCTTGACCGATTCGATATGGTGTTCAAGAGTCCCGGCATCGTTCTTGAAAAGCCCGCTTCTGAGCTGAAATGCATGATAACCTGCGAAACTCAGGTGTTCTTTGAGTGCTTCCGCGAGCAGATTATCGGTATCACGGGTACAAAGGGCAAAAGCACAGTCACTTCCCTTATTTACCATGTTCTCAGCGAAAGCGGCGTGGACTGCCGTATCGCAGGCAATATCGGTATCCCTGTTTTCGATATCGCCGACGACATGAAAGAGGAGACTATCGTGGTCTGCGAGCTCTCCTGCCACCAGCTTGAATATATGACCGTATCTCCCAAATACGCTGTATTCCTCAATCTCTACGAGGAGCACCTGGACCACTACGGCACTATGGAGAACTACTACAACGCCAAGAAGAACATTTACCTCCACCAGCAGGAGAACGATGTTCTGCTGATAAATTCGGATATCGCTCCCGGTGAGCCTATCTCATGGAACACTTATACTATCTCGGATAAGGACTGCGACGCCGACGTTTATGTCAGCAATGGCACGGTGCACTGCGTCGAGCCCTACGTTATCCCCACCGATAAGGTAAAGCTCCTGGGCGTTCACAACCACTACAACATCGCTGTGGCTTACTATATCACCACCCTCTTCATTCGTGAGGAGGACTTCACAAAGGCGCTGTGTACATTCTCTCCGCTGGCTCACAGACTGGAATATGTGGACACGGTACGGGGTATACGCTGGTATGACGACTCTATCTCAACCGCCTGCGCTACGGCTATTTCAGCTGTGCAGAGCGTTCCCGATGCAGGTACTGTCCTCATCGGCGGTATGGACAGAGGTATAGACTATGCTCCCCTTGTTGACTTCCTTGCAGGCTTCGATATCCGCGTCATATGCATGGAAGCTTCGGGCAAGAGGGTCTACGATATGATACTTGCCAGTGACGGCTTCAAGAAAAAGGAGCGCGTTCACTACGCTGACCACCTTGAAGGAGCTGTCAAGCTTGCTGCGGACATAACTCCCGAGGGTATGAGCTGCGTTATGTCCCCTGCGGCAGCAAGCTACGGTATCTTCAAGAACTTTGAGGAGCGCGGCGACGCCTTCAAGAAGCTGGTTGCCGAGCTTAGAACTAAGAACTAAGAGCTAAGAACTAAGTAGGGGCGGATACTATCCGCCCTTTTCAATAACTGCACAACTTCCTTTTTCAGCATTTATCCAACTATACTATTACTAATAACATCGGAGGTACTATTTATGTTTAAAAATGCAGGAGAAAAAATAAAGATCACAGCAAAAGCACTTTTCTGGGTCATAGCTGTGTTCGGCACCATCAATGGCATTTATATCGCTTCTCAATCAAATGCATATGGTTTATTGATGATACCCATTGCAATAGTTTCGGCTTGGGTCACAAGCTTAGTGTTGTACGCCTTTGGAGACCTGTGTGAGAATATTGATCTGCTGCGTTCAAATATGTACACAGTAACCACCGTGATGGAAAAACGCTTTCCTGACTTGGCTGAGGAAGACCCAGGTGATAAAGCTGATGACGACACTGACAACAAAGAAACAAATCCTATTGAAGAATAATGATCAATTTACGGGCGGATAATATCCGCCCCTACGTTTTGTTTCATGTTAGTTGTATTGTAAGGCGCGGAACGGCGAGGGCGCCGTTCCCTACACTACTCACTCGCGGGACGTCGAGGACGCCGTCCCCTACAGTGTGTCATTTGAAATTCATTCATAAGATGCGGGCGGCGGGACGCCGCCACTACAAGCTGACGGCTAAGGGCTCGCGGGCGGATAAAATCCGCCCGCTCTGGGCTTTTATTGCTAAATTTTAAGGAAACTCTTGCAATTCACAGCAAGCTATGATATAATATTAACGATGGGGTCAAGATCCCCGTAAATGAATTCTCAGGAGGAATTATTTTTATGTTAACTTCAGCTACAGAAATGCTCCAGAAAGCAAGAGCAGGCAAATACGCAGTAGGTCAGTTCAATATCAACAACCTTGAGTGGACTAAGGCTATCCTTCAGACAGCTCAGGAGTGCAATTCTCCTGTTATCCTCGGTGTTTCTGAGGGCGCAGGCAAGTATATGTGCGGTTTCGAGACTGTTGCAGCTATGGTTGCAGCTATGGACAAGTCTCTCGGCATCACAGTTCCTGTTGCACTTCACCTCGACCACGGCTCATACGGTGCTTGCTACAAGTGCATCAAGGCCGGTTTCACATCTATTATGTTTGACGGTTCACACTTCCCCATCGACGAGAACGTTGCTAAGACAACTGAGCTCGTAAACGCTGCTCACAATCTTGGTCTCTCAATCGAGGCTGAAGTAGGCGCTATCGGCGGTGAAGAGGACGGCGTTATCGGTAAGGGCGAGTGCGCTGATCCTGCTGAGTGCAAGATGATCGCTGATCTCGGCGTTGACTTCCTTGCAGCAGGTATCGGTAACATCCACGGCGTATATCCTGCAAACTGGGAAGGTCTCAGCTTTGAGACTCTCGAGGCTATCAACAAGACTGTTGGCGATATGCCTCTCGTTCTCCACGGCGGTACAGGTATCCCTGATGATATGATCACAAAGGCTATCTCTCTCGGCGTTGCTAAGATCAACGTAAATACTGAGTGCCAGCTCGTATTTGCTGAGGCAACAAGAGGCTACGTTGAAGCAGGTAAGGACAAGCAGGGCAAGGGCTTCGACCCAAGAAAGCTTCTCGCTCCCGGTGTTGATGCTATCAAGGCTAAGGTCAAGGAGAAGATGGAGCTCTTCGGAAGCGTAAACAAGGCTTGATCTAAAGAGGAATACTATTATGTCATGGGGTAGATTTGAACAAAATTACGTTTACAACTACGATATAAACGCCTGCCTCGACGCTGTTATGCGTACAGGTGCGCAGTTAAAGCTTAACGTCAAAGCCGCAGACAGAAATGCCTACAGAGTTATTTTCAGCAACGGCATATCACTGACTACATGGGGCGAAAAGATACATATCGCTCTGGGTGTGCTCCCTGACGGCAGAACAGGCATCAATATTGCAAGTGTTTCAAATCTTGGCACGGAAATTACCGCAAAGTCAAGAAACCAGAAAAACGTGTATAAATTCATAGAGACCCTGAATACATTTCTCCCACAAAGATAAAAAAATTGCCCGAGGATTCATTTCCTTGGGCTTTTTATTTTTGTGCAGAAGTCCTTGAGTTCATTCATATGCGGCTCAAGGGCTTCTTTGTATTCAATGGAGCACAGTCCGAGACTGCCGCAGCACTCTATTTCAAGATGTCCGTAGAAATGCTCGATGCTGCCGATGATACGCTGACACTCCCCCATGCTTGGACCTGTCCGCAAAGCTATGGCGTAGCCTTTCTTGCCGCTGCTCAGGCTGGCGTGAGGCTCATGAGTATTGCACCATGGAGTGCACCTGTCGATGAAGGCTTTGAACTGCCCCGGGATATCCGCCCAGTATGAGGGCGCAACACAGACAATAACGTCTGCCCGTTCAAACTCGTCCATAATAAGGTCTATATCGTCATGCTGAACACATTTTGCAGTGGCATGGCAGCTTCGACAGCCCCTGCAAAAGCTGAAATTATAGTCGTCAATGCAGACAGACTTCACAGTAAAGCTATCCGAAAGCTGCTCAGCTACAATGTGAACTATCTCCGCAGTAGCGCCGTTTCTCACGGGACTGCAATTTACCACAAGCACATTCATATCAAAACCTCCGATGTAATAATAAGCACCATTATAGCACATCAGGCAGGTCATGTCAAGTACTAAATCAGTGGGTGTCGGCGAAAGTCGTATGAGGTCTCGAAGCTGTCCCAGTCCTCACGGCAGATGTCCGTATTCTCTTTTATTAGGAGCTCATATTCCTCGGTATCGTGGGGAAATTCAGGCACAGGCAGGCGTGCAAGATCACCCGGGTTCATGTTCATGGTGGGGTTCAGAACTCTCGCAAACGCCTCGGCAGCCTTGCTGTTCAACAGCCCCAGAAGCAGTGTGAGCAGCCGCTCGTCCTGCGGAAATGCGCTTGTGCCTGCAACGTTGAACATGAAGTTTTCGTCGAAATACCGTACCGAAAGGGCGCCGCTGGTTATCTGGGACCAGCTTACCGACGGACGAAAATTATAGGCAAGTCCCTGTGGGCGGGAGCGAAGCTTCCCCTTTTCGTCGCGGAAGCTTTTTATCTCGGCGCCGTCGTTCTCCCAGTTGATGACGAACTCACGGTTGCCGTACCACTTGCGGTAGTCGCCGCCCTTGTTGAGCAGGTACCACTTACGCTTATGGCTGACCGAAAATACTGTTTTGTCAGCTGAAACTTCATACCACCGCCGCAGGAATCGGTCATTATCTCCCGTTATCACTCCCTCACGCACAGGCACCAGCTCTCCGAGAGTTACACCGTCAAACGCCTGAAACATAGCCTCTCCCAGCCAGTACGCCACAGGAGCAGAGGGTATTCTGCCAAAATCAGCCGCGGAGGCTCTATATAGGTAGGAGCAGTTCTTGTCTGCAAGCGCTTCCCTTACCTTTTGCCTCTGATAGTCCATATCTCCCTTAAAATCGGTAAGCCTGATATAGACTCCCTTTTCTTTTTCTTGTCCGCGCTGCATTGTAAAGGCGCACAGAGGTACTGTGGCGTCCTCAAAGGCGGAGTACTCAAAATGTATCAGGGTTTGAAGATCACACTCACTGTAGATGCGCCGTCTCAGCTTTTCATAGGACTGAAGAAACAGCCACGTAGTTGGCGTAAGGAAGCCAAGATAGCCGTTATCGTCCGCCATGTCCAGACACCGTGCCACAAACACTGAAAACAGGTCAGCGCTGTAATCTGCAAAGCGCTCCAGCACAAATCCCGATAATTCTGTGTTCATAGCTGCTTTGCCAAGATAGGGAGGATTTGTAACAATAATGGTATACTTCTTCTCTAAAAGCTGACCGATTTTTGCTGTCCTTGGTTCTGCCGCATCAAGCTCAGAACCATTTATAAGTGATCCTGCAACTTCGTTGACTCCCGAAAAATCATAGACCTGCGGCTTAACAAGGGCGCCGTATTTTGCGGCTTTCAGCCGCAGGGCGGTCTCCGCCGCAGCACAGGCGCGTTCATCAAGCTCCAAACCGTACAGATTATGGCGGAGTATCTTCTCCGCTGCAATATGGTCCGAAAAGCCAAGACTGCGGTAAAACTCCATGAACATATCAAAAGCATAGAGCAGCACATTTCCGCTGCCCATACATGGGTCGATAAATGTTATCTCCTCGGGAGCAATATCCTGCGTGCCTGCCTTTATTTCAGCAAATTCAAGCTCTCCTTTATCAAGCTTGAAGCCATGCTCGCGGAGATATCTGCCGAGGGTGTTCTGCACCATGTACTTAACCACCCACCATGGGGTGAAGAGCTGAGTTGCTGCCGCAATTTTGTCCGAATCAAGACGTTTGCTCCGCTTCAAGCCCACCGCTATCTCACTTCTGTAGGGCTCGTTGAAGTACTGGTGCATACGTCCGAGAATATCAGGCTCACTCCATATCTCACGCGGCAGCCCTCGGAGCGCCCCTGCAGTTCCGCCCTCAGCGAAAAGCTGCGGCGGAACGGGCAGCTCGGCATGGAGACTGAATATACCGCCATATCTTGCCGCGAGCTGCCTGCACTTTTCCTTGAAAAGTGCGCAGGGGCGCTCCGAGGGCTTTGACACCATATCTGCAATGCTGTCATAGTCGGCAGCAAACGCTGCACACAGCCGCATAAAGCCGAAGTACGCCGTTTCCTCGTCGTTGTCGGCAAGCAGCAGCTCTCGCTGTCTTGCGGCATATTTTTTCAGCTGTGAATTCTCCAAATCCTCACCCCACAATTTCCAAAGGCGGACATACGTCCGCCCTTAGCTATTCAATATGAAGTCTTACGTAGACGGCTTCAAAAAACTCGCTGCCGTCAAACCGCGAATACTGACCTGTATGCTCAATTACAAAGCCGCATTTTTCAAGAACTCTGCCCGAAGCACCGTTATCCTTGGCATAAAATGCCGTAAAATCATGTACTCCAAGTTCCCTGCGAGCCCAGTCAAGAAGTCCGCGAACAGCTTCTGTGGCATAGCCATTGCGCCAGAAGCTGCGGTTTATATTGTACCCTATCTCGTGGGCATTGTCCTCCTCGGACCATTCAAGAGTGATATCGCCGATGACTTTGCCGTTCTCTTTCAGCTCTATAGCATACTTGTCATTATCCGCTATCCATTCCTCTAACCTCTGCCGAACCTCCCCGACGCTTTCATCGCAGGGGTAAGGCATGAATTTGTTCACCTCCGCATCGGAGCGCCATTCAAAAACGTCCTCAGCGTCGGTCAGCAAAAATGGTCGGATAATCAGTCTTTTAGTATCTATCACAGTGTTGCAAGCTTTGCGTACTGAGCCTTCAGTGCAGGATAGATCTCCCTGTAGAGCTGGTAGTACTTCTCATACTCTGGAACGTTCTCAGCCTTTGGAGCCTGTACCTTGTCGGTCTTGATGATAGCGCCGCAAGCCTCGGATACACTGCTGTAGATGCCAGCGCCTACGCTTGCAAGGATAGCAACGCCAAGTGCGGGACCTTCCTTGGAAGCAACAGTCTTAACGTTGCAGTTGTAGAGGTCAGCAAGCATGCTTCTCCAAAGCGGTGAAGAACCGCCGCCGCCGCAAGCCATCATGTCGCTTACGTTTACGTTCATCTCACGGAATACCTCAACGCAGTCGCGGAGAGAATATGTAACGCCCTCCATAACAGCGCGGAGCATATCCTTTCTGGTGTGGATAGCCGAAAGTCCGAAGAATACGCCTCTTGCATCAGGGTCAAGGTGAGGAGTTCTCTCGCCCATGAGGTATGGGAGATAGAGAAGTCTGTTTGCGCCTACGGGAACAGTCTCAGCCTGCTTGTCCATGAGGTAGTACTCGTCAACGCCCATGAGCTTTGCAGTTTCCTTCTCAGTCATGCAGAAGTTGTCTCTGAACCACTTCAATGAAAGACCTGCGCCCTGTGTAACGCCCATTACGTGCCATGTATTCGGAACAGCAGCACAGCAGGTGTGAACTCTGCCCTTCTTGTCGATAGAAATATTAGATGTGTGAGCGAATACAACGCCCGATGTACCGATAGTTGTGAAAGCCTTGCCGTCCTCAACAACGCCTGTACCAACAGCAGCTGCTGCGTTGTCGCCTGCGCCGCCCACAACGATAGTACCCTCGCAGAGACCAAGTGTCTCAGCCATTTTCTTTGTGAGAGTACCTGTTACCTCACAGCTCTCGTGAACCTTGCCCAGCCAGCTCTTGTCTATCTCAAATGCGCTGAGGAGCTCGTCAGACCACTTGCGGTTTGGAACATCAAGGAGCTGCATACCCGAAGCGTCGGATACCTCTGTTGCGTACTCGCCTGTGAGGATAAGTCTCAGGTAGTCCTTGGGAAGCAGGATATGAGCAACCTTTGAGTATACGTCAGGCTCGTTGTTCTTGACCCAGAGTATCTTTGCAGCTGTCCAGCCTGTAAGTGCAGGGTTAGCTGTTATCTCAACAAGCTTGTCTCTGCCCACGATGCGGTTCATTTCCTCTACCTCGGCAGCTGTTCTCTGGTCGCACCAGATGATAGAACGGCGAAGCACGTTGTTGTCCTTGTCCAGCATTACCAGACCGTGCATCTGTCCCGAGATACCGATACCCTTTACGTCCTCTTTCTTGACGCCGCTCTTAGCCATTACAGCCTTGATAGTCTCTATCATTGCATTTGCCCAGTCAGCGGGCTCCTGCTCTGCATAGCCGTTCTTGGGCTGATACATTGGATATTCGATTGTTTTTGAAGCGATAACGCTCCCCTTTTCGTCAAAAAGAACTGTCTTTGTACCGCTTGTACCACAGTCCACGCCTATTAAATATGCCATAATTTACAACTCCTTTTTATTATATTGCAGGTTCCTTACCTGTAATTGTTATTCTGTATTTTTATAATATCTTAATTCAGCAATTTTTGCAAGACCTTTTTTGCTCATTTTTTTACATACTGCGCTTCTTTTGCGGACTTGTGCATATCAATATAAAAAGAACGGCACTGAGAGCTATCAATATACGAATGACCGCTCACAGCGCCCTTATATCATTTTCAGTTCAGAAGATCAAGTGACAGACGTCTTGAATCAACGTCGTAGTAGTCCTCAAGCTCCGCAACATAGTAGCGGAACACCACCTTATTATCGGAAGTGACTATTTCCTCAGTAGCCTCTGCGTCCTCCTTGTCCTTATCCTCTTCGGGAACTACCATTTGTGAAGCGGAAAGGATCATTACATCACCGCTGTCAGACACTCCCAGATCAGCAAGCTGTGCGTCCGTAAGAGTATTCAGCAGAACTGTATGGCTCTTTGCGACCTTGAAGTAGGTTATGCCCGTAGGCGGGTCAACGTTCAGGCTGTTATAGAGCTTCAGTGCCTTGGGCTTAATCTCGTCAAAGTATATTCTTGCTCCGGGCTCGCTGCCGTTCTTCTCAACGACCGAAGGATCGGGATCAAGGATATAGTATCTGCCGTCGGGCTCCTTGCCGATGCCGAAGAAGTCCAGCTGTTCGGGAGTAAGGGTGTCTATCGGAACAGGATCAACGTCTGACGCTGTAAGGCCTAAAGCAAACTTACGGCTTGCAGAGAGAGTTGTGAGCATGAGCTTATTATCATAGGTATAGCCCAGAGCTTTCAGCTCTGCGTCTGTCAGTGTCACCTCTATCTCATCGGATATGGAATTGAGATAATCGGTTATCTCCTGTCTTGTCTTGGTATCCCACTTTATCTCTACCTTGCTCTGAACAGGACGCTCCATGTATACTACGTGCTCCTGATTTTTCAGGGTGAATACTGCGAAATCGTTCTTAACATCGGCGTAGTTGGGCTCCACGTAAACAGCTGTGCTTCCGTTGGAGGTGTCCTCGGTATTGACTACCCTGTAGCGGTATGTACCCGAGGGAGAAACGCCCGTTTCTACCACCTGTTCCTTAACTGCCGATACGAAGAACGTAGTGAACAGGAAGTAGCCAAGTGCTCCGAATATATACAAAAGGAGTATTATAGTCGCAAGAGCTGTCTTTACGCCCTCTCCTGCGCCCGAGAGCAGAAGTATGACGATACCCACTACTATTATCGGTATTATAAGTCCCCACTCGCCGAAATACAGCAGTACAACGGGCAGCATGGCGGGAAGAATGATAAAGCTGGCTATTCGCGTCAGTATCTGACGGCGTGTATAGAGCATGACTATCAACGCTGCGAGGGATACTCCCGAAACCGCAAGGCATGTGGAAACGCGGTCATTTATCTGCATATCGTAGAATATTGAAAAATAGCAGAGCCTGCATACAAACAGCATATAGACGATGCTGAGCAAGGCTACTACTCGCTTTGTCCAGACATTTGCAAAAAATTTACTCATTGTTGCCTCCGAAATATGATCTATATATAAAGTGTGCAAAAGTCGCACACAGTATATTATAGCATTTCCATTCCGATTTTACAAGGTTTTTTTGAAATTTTTTCCGAAAAAACTTATGCTTTACAAAAGTCCGCAAAAAATGTATAATATTATAGTAAAGCAAGATCTGAAAGGATAGTAAAAATGGCAAAAAAACTCCCAAAGCTCAACAGGATACAGATACTGTTCCTGATACTCACACTGGCGCTGATGTGTACGATCTTTTGTCTTTCAAATGAGAACAGAAACGAATCAGGTCAGACAAGCAGCTTCCTCACAACGCTGGCTATGAAGATATTCCACAGCAATTACAAAAACGAGTTCCCTGAGATACAGCAGGAATTATGGGAAAAGACTGAATTCATAGTGAGGAAGATCGCACATTTCACCATTTATTCTGCTCTTGGCTTCTGCGCGTCGCTCACCGTGGGAAAGCGCAGGCTCTTTACGCTGAAAAGTCTGGGCGTTATTATCTTCGGCTTTTGTTATGCCATGTCCGACGAGATCCACCAGAGCTTCGTCCCGGGGCGCTCCTGCGAGTTCAGAGATATGATGATAGATACCTGCGGAGTCACTTGTGGTATAGTAATATCGCTGGCACTTATTGGCATAATAGCTCATATCGTCCGCAAGCGGTCGAATAAGCAGAGAGTAGTGAGTAGAAAGTAGTAAGGACGCCCATTGGGCGTCCGTTTTTTTTCTGGCGGATAGTATCCGTCCCTACAAGCTAACGGCTAATGGCTAACGACTCGGACTGCCAAAGGCAGCCCCTACAGTGCATTCATGATATTTATTGCGCTATTGACGGGGCGATGTGGGCATCCCCCCTACTACTCTCTACTTTCTACTCTCTGCTCACTAATAACTAAGAAGCCCGTAAGAAGCTAAGCTTCTTACGGGCTTTGATTTACTGCATACCGCCTCTTACATAGAAGTTATCCTGTATGATAAGAGCACAGCCGCCAAGGAAATTGTTCTTTCCGTCAAGTCTGCTGAGTACTACTCTGTCAGCGATCTCCTCGCTTACAAGGCGTATCATCTCACGCTTGCAGTAGTCGAACTGCTTCTCGTTGAGCTTGAAATTATGCAGAACTATCTTCTTTGCGAAGTGGCTTATAGCCAGATTGTTTATGAGCACTGTGTACTTGGCGATGATATCGTCAACTACGTTCTTAACTGCCTCCTCACCTCTCATAAGAGCCATGAATACATTATCTGTGTTGATAGCATTCTTGTCGCCCTCTGTGAGCTCGTAGAGCACAGGTGTCTTGTCCTTGGAATATATCTCGTAGAAGGCATTGAGCATAGCTGTTCTTGAGAGCTCAGCCTTTACGGAGCCGTTGGGATAGCCCTCATAGGACTTTCCGTTAGGACAAACGATGTATCTCTCGATAGTGGAGGTATAGGATACATAATCGGCAGAAAGCTCATTC
Organism: Ruminococcus flavefaciens AE3010; assembly: GCF_000526795.1. Lineage (NCBI taxonomy): Bacteria > Bacillati > Bacillota > Clostridia > Eubacteriales > Oscillospiraceae > Ruminococcus > Ruminococcus flavefaciens. The sequence goes on along the minus strand of NZ_JAGT01000001.1, from coordinate 3,497,749 downwards.
TTGTTGATGATAGCAAGATTTACCTGATTGCCGTTATGGATAAATGCCTGATTGGTCTGATAGCCGTTAAGGGTCCTGAAATCATTGCTTGCAAGCGCCATAAGTCCAATGGCATTTCCGCAGTGTATCTCAAAATTAAGTCCGCCCGACAGCTTATCTATGAAGTTTGTAAAATCAAGGATTCCGTCCTTATAGAATATTTTCAGCTTGCCCCACATTGAAGGCACAACGCCAACGCCCAGACCCAGTATCTTATCCTTGGTAAGTGCGCTGTTCTCAACCATTTCATTGCTGGTCTTGATGATATAGTTGATGATATCCTTGCTGGTAGTTCTGTCGTCGATCACCATGCTTGCCTTGTCGAGAACTTCGGAATTGAGGTTCGTAAGACCGATGCTTACTTCCTTTTCATCAACTGTTGCACCAAGAGCAAAACGGCTGTTTACGTTGATATCGATGAGAATTTTTCTTCTGCCTTTCTGGAGCTTTTCGGTATTTACAGGAGCCTCACCTATCTCAACGAGAACGCCCTCTTCAATCATTTCGTTTGTGATTATAGTAACAGCTGCTCTTGTTATCTCGAGAGCACTTGCCACATCAACACGGGAAATAGGGCCTGATTCTCTGATGACTCTGAGTATCTGCATCCTGTTGCGTCTTTTCAGGTCAAGTTTACTGATTCCTCTTTTTTCCATACAACAACAACTCCATTTCTTCAAAATTTCAGTGTTTGGAACGAAGTCCACTATGTACAAACTGCATATCCCCGCAGGTATTTTGGGCGTTGAAATTTATTATAACTGCCCGTATAATTTTTTCTTTTTATTGTAAAGTCAATCTCTTTTAACGTAATTATATTATAACACACTATTATTAAATTTCAAACATTTTAGGGCAAAATTTTATAAAATCAGCGTTTTTGCCAAAGTACTTATAGTATTTTTGTTAAATATTCCGTAGCTTTAACTACAAGGGGTAAAGTGACAACAGAGAGTATAGTTCCTGCCGTAAAAATCTCGGAAGCGTACACAGAATTTCGTCCGTATCTGATGCTGAGGAGGGTACACATTGCCGCAGGAGGAGCTGCCGATGCGATGAGGATAGTCATGCGCACCTTTTCGTCTATGCCGCCCATAAGCACCAGCGGGACCGCTATAAGCACGGGTATCACCAGCAGCTTCAGCAGACATACGTAGTATATCCTGAAGTTTTTCAGCATTTTCGGGATATTTGTGCCTGCTATGGTGACTCCCGATACTATCATCGCCATAGGGGTATTTATCTCCTTGATGAAGCCGAGTGAGTCCGCTAATACCACAGGCAGCTTTATTTGCAGGAAAAAGGTCACAAGTCCGAGGAGTATGGCTATGATAGTCGGCGAATAGAACACCTTTACCACCTGCCTGAAGTCCTTTTTGCCCGATATAAGGATAACTCCGTGAGTCCAGACTATCAGGTTGAACACAGTTATAAAGGCTGTCAGGTAGAAAACGCCCTCCTCATGGTAGATGGCGTCCACAAGTGGGATACCCATGAATCCGCAGTTGGAATACACTGATGAAAACCGCTCTATCTCCGTTTCCCTGCCCTGCTTTTTCCGAACCAAGCCGTAGGACAGCAGTATCACCGCTCCAAGGACTGCAGCAGATATAACAAAGGTCAGCAGCAGATTTTTCACCAGCTCCACGCGGTATTCCGTCTGATAGGACATGAATATTACAGCAGGATTCACCACCTGCAACACGAATTTCGACAGGTCCTTGTTGGAAGCCTCGCTTATAAGCTTTGTTTTGGCACATATTACGCCCGCTCCGATAAGAATGAGCATTATCACCGTTTTATACAATATTGTTGATGCCATTATCTCTCTCCGCTTTCAAAATGCATGATCTCTCGGCTGCTGCCATTGCAGTAACCAAATCATTTTACCATATATCGCGGAAATAGTCAATAAAAAATCCGAAGCCTTTTACTTCGGATTTTCAGTAATATTATCCAAGAGCATCTGCACCCATAGGGATTATCTTCCGCCCCTCGCCTTTTACATTTACAACGCATACCGTTATCTTTTCGTGCTTATAGTCGCCGTACTCGTCCTTTTTCTTTGTCCTGAACCTTACCTCAGTACCCCTTGACACCTTGATCTCAGGACTCTCTGCGCCGTACTTTTCGGCTATTTTCTCAAGATAATCCTCAGCATTTCTGAGATCGACGTTCTTGAGCTTTTTTTCTCTCAGGATCTTATCGAACTTCGGAACGGTCTCCTTTTTCTCCATATCCTTGATCATATCCTTGATCATGTCATTGTATGCGTCCACCTTGTCGTCGTACTTATCCATGTCCTTCAGCGCCTTTATAGCTTCATCAGGCATAGTGAGGGAGTAGAATTCCTTTCCGCCCTTTTTGTTTGAAGCTGCCTTGACGTACTTTTTGACGGTGCCCTTAGTGCCAAAGCCTGCAAGATTCAATCCAAGTATCAGACCGATAATAAAGAACACCAGAAAGACGATAAGAGCAAATCCGCGCTTTAAGCCATTATTTGCAGTCTTTTCAGTGACTGTGCAGTCACACTTTTTAAAAAGCGGTACCTTTTTGCCGCAGTTCTTACAATATGACATTATATGACCTCCAAAACATAATACAATACACTCATTTTAGCACATAAATGTCTTTTAGTCAACAAAAAAAGATCCGAAGCATTTCTGCTTCGGATCCTGATCATCAATCAAAAAGATCGCTGAAATCGATAGTGTCGTCGCTCTTGCTCTTGAAGAAGCTTGAGCCCAGTATGCTGCGCAGCAGGCTTGAAGATGATGATATGCTGTCTGCGGGTGCAGGGATGACCTTCCAGCCGTCGCCCTTTACCTTGACAACGCAGATGGTATCCTTGTCGTGCTGTACATCGCCGTCCTCGTCCTTGCTTCTTGTCTTGACCTTGAGCTCATAGCCCTGAGTGATCTTTATATCGTCATCGTCTGCGTCAAACAATTCGCAGATGCTCTCAAAGTAGTCCTCTGCCTTGTTGATCTCGGACTTCTTCATCTTTTCCTTGCGTGTGATCTTCTCAAACTTAGGCACAGTAGCCTTTCCGTCCAGATCGTCTATAAGATCTTCGATCTTGTCGTTGTAGTCATCTACAAGATCATCAAACTCATCCTCGTCCTTGAGCTCCTTGATAGCAGCCTTCGGAAGCATGAGTGAATAGAAGGTCTTTCCGCCATTCTTACTATAAGTATTATTGATGTATTTCTTTGCTGTGCCCTTTGCACCGCCGCCAAGTGAACATACGCAAACGATAAGCAAAAGAAGAAGAGCGGCACATGCACATGCTGCTACGTAAACAAGGCTCTTGTTCTTCTTTACGTTCTCGGGCAGCTTTTCATTGATGCTGTTTGTGATACCCTCTACCTTCTTGGCGATGTCAGCTCCGCTGAGCTGCTTGAAGCCGCCGCTTGCCTGCTGTGCTGCATTTTCAGCGCCCTGCTGAACGTTCTGTGCAGCCTCTGCTGCGTCGCTTCTTGCTTCGTTAACGACCTGCTCAGCCTTCTGCTCAGCCTTTTCAACTGTCTCGGAAGCCTTCTCTTCCACCTTTTCTACAGCCTTTGCTGCTTCTTCCTTGACTGTTTCAACAGCATTTGCAGCCTCTTCCTTTACAGTCTCAGCTGCATTCTCAGTCTTTTCGGCAGTCTCGGCAGCTTTCTTGGATGCTTCGCAGTCACAGGCTCCGCCATCAGGGAGCTGCTTTCCGCAGAATTTACAAAATGCCATAAAAAAACCTCCATAACAAATAATATTACAGATAATATTTTAACACATATTTCCTTTTTATGTCAAGCAAAACTATTGATTTTAGTCTAATATGCACATTTTTCAGCGGTTTGCATAAAAAACGTCACTGACGAAAAAGCTCTATTGCACTTCATCAGACGGCTATAAAAATCGGCAGAGGGAAGTCCCCTCCGCCGAGATCGCAGTATAAAATTACCGAGCCCATAATTCAGGCTCGGTAATCCATTTTTCGTTAATGAAAGCTGACTAAGCTCTGCCGCATGATGTATTATTTTGCCCTTACTCCCGGGACTTCCGTAGCCTTATGACAGGCTGAGTCGCCCTGCTCTGCAAGACTTACCTGAAAAGCATTTATGGTCATAATAAGCTCAGAACCATAGCGGGCGTCCTTATAATCGCGGATAACTCTGTCATAAGCACCGCTGCGTCTGAGGAGGTCGGCTACAAGGAGCTTTATATCCGCATTGTCCTTGAACGCTGCGCCGTGGGTATCGTATATCCTGACGGCTGCTCTGCGGCACTCCACAGCTCTTTCACCGTCGCCCTCGTCGTCGCATGCCCATGCGGCGTACATACAGCTTTTGAGGGCTTCCTCAAACTCCTTGTTCTTCTCGCAGGCAAGGGACTTCTTCATGAACCTGCCTGCAAGGTCGTCCCCCGACTTGTTGTAATTGTCGCTGTCAAGGTACTCCTTAGTGAACTTCACGGGTATTGCTATGGAAGAATTGCAGTATCCGCAGTTGGGGCATTTGCTTACCCAGTACTTTATGCCCGAGCGCACAGGCTCGTCAGGTCTCATGTCAAGGTCGGGAGCTCCTGTGGGTCTCTCCTGCTCGGCTATGACCTCATGGACAGATGTCTCGCCGCATACTGCGCACTTGAACTCTTTTTCCTCAGTTCTGAATATCATTGTCTACTCCTTATTTCTGCTTTATACGGAAGCTGCTGTTGTGGAGCTGTGATGCGTCAAAGCCCTTGGGCTTGCGCTCCTCGCGCTTTCTGTTGTTATTGTTTGGTCTGCGCTCGGACCTCTGCTGCTTCTTCTCTTCCTCGTCGTTAAGGCGCATTGTAAGGGATATACGGTTTCTCTTCAGGTCAACGTCAAGAACTCTTACCTTTACGACCTCACCCACCTTTACGGCTTCGAGAGGGTGCTTGATGTATTTGCTGCATATCTGGGAGATATGAACAAGTCCGTCCTCGTGAACACCGATATCAACGAAGCAGCCGAAGTCGATGATGTTGCGGACTGTACCCACAAGCTCCATGCCCGGCTTCAAGTCCTTTATCTCCATAACGTCACCGCTTCTGAGAAGAGGTGCGGGGAGCTCGTCACGGAGGTCGCGTCCCGGCTTTTTAAGCTCGCCGATGATGTCGGTGAGAGTGGGAACGCCTATGCCGAGAGACTTGCTTATGTTCTCCAGACCTATGCTGTCTGCCTTTTCGGTGATGCCCTCAGCTCCGCTGCCTGCAATATCGGCAATGGTGAAGCCGCACTCACTGAGAAGTGAGGAAGCTGCCTCATAGCTCTCGGGGTGAACTGCTGTATTGTCAAGAGGATTCTTGCCGTCACGGACTCTCAGGAAGCCTGCGCACTGCTCGAAAGCCTTTTTGCCCAGCTTCGGCACCTTGAGAAGCTCCTTGCGGTCGTTGAATCTGCCGTTTTCCTCACGATAGGTAACGATATTCTTTGCAACTGTGGCGTTTATGCCTGCGATATATGAGAGAAGTGAATGTGATGCTGTATTAAGGTCAACACCGACAGAGTTAACACAGTCCTCAACAACGCCGCCCAGAGCTTCACTCATACGTGCCTGAGGCATATCATGCTGATACTGTCCAACGCCGATAGCCTTGGGGTCTATCTTTACAAGCTCTGCAAGGGGATCCTGCAAACGGCGCGCAATGGAGATAGCTCCTCTGATAGATACGTCGTACTCGGGGAACTCCTCTGCTGCAACCTTTGAAGCCGAGTATACGGAAGCTCCTGCTTCGCTGACTACCATGTAGCTTACGTCCTGGGGCACTTCCTTGGTAATCTCGGCAGCAAAGCTCTCAGTCTCACGGGAAGCTGTGCCGTTTCCGATAGATATTACATTTACGTTGTATTTCTGGATAAACTCCTTGACCTTGCGCTTTGCAGCTTCAACTGCTCCTGCAGAGCCAACGGGGTAAATGATAGCTGTGTCAAGCACCTTGCCTGTGCCGTCGATAACAGCAGTCTTGCAGCCGTGTGCGTATCCGGGGTCAAGTCCGAGGATAACGCTGCTTTTGAGCGGGGGCTGGAGAAGCATCTGGCGGAGATTTGCTGCGAATACCTTTATGGACTCCTCAGCAGCCTTTGCGCTCATCTCGGAGCGTATCTCACGCTCGATAGAGGGGAATATAAGTCTCTTGTAGCTGTCAGCCGCAGCTGCTCTCACAAGCTCGCCGCAGGCATTGTTAGCCTTGATGTACTTGCCGAAGATAACGTCTGTAGCCATGGTCTCGTCGAGAGTTACAGCCACTTTGAGGAAGCCCTCCTTCTCGCCTCTGTCAAGGGCGAGAACACGGTGGTTGGCAACCTTTGGGATAGCCTCTGAGTACTCATAGTAGTTCATGTATACGCTCTCAGCCTCGGGGTCTGAAGCCTTGGATACAAGCTCGCCCTTTTCGCCTGCAAGGGTACGGAGCTTCTTTCTGATATCCGCGTCGTCGGAGATATCCTCCGCGATGATATCCATAGCGCCCTGCAATGCAGTCTGAGCGTCGGTGATCTTTTTCTCCTCGTCGATGAAAGCCTCTGCTTCCTTTTCGGGGTCTGTGGAGTTCTCCTGAGCCATGAGCATGACTGCAAGGGGCTCGAGACCGTTCTCACGGGCAATGCTTGCACGGGTACGGCGCTTTGGCTTGAAGGGACGGTAGATGTCCTCTACCTCAACGAGAGTAACAGCGGCGCTGATAGCAGCCTCTATCTCGGGAGTCATCTTCTCCTGCTCTGTAATAGCGGCAGTTACCTCCTCCTTGCGCTTTTCAAGGTTGCGGAGATACATGAGCCTGTCGTAGAGCTCACGGAGTATCTGGTCGTCGAGGGAGCCTGTGAGCTCCTTACGGTAACGGGCGATAAAAGGGATAGTCTTGTCGTCGTCGATAAGAGCTACGGTATTATCCACCTGTTCCTGTTTAAGTCCGAATTCTTTTGCAAGTTCCTTGTTGATATCCATAGTATTTCCTTTCATTAAACGATACAGAGAGCGTAGACTATGCCGCGCTCCCGTTCGCTGTATATAATGTAATTATTCCTCAGTTTCGGCTGTTTCTGCCGCTGTTTCAGCCGCTGCGGGCTCGGCAGGCATTTCCTCCGCACGTTTGTCGTTCCAGCGGTCGAGCCACGAAAACAGGGTCTTGGCAATGTCCTTATATACGTTTACGGAGCCCTTTTCCATGAGAACGTCATGGCGCATGCCCTCGAAAAGTCGGTGGGATATGCTCTCATAGCCCAGCTTTTCCAGCTTTTTCACGGAGCGCATGAAGCGCTTCTCCGAGACCATAGCCGAGTCCTCCTTGCCCGAAACGAATCTTATGGGCAGTGAGGGCTGAGTCACCTTCCAGCCCCGTCCCGATTCGGACTGCCTTACCAGCCATACAAGCTCCATATAGCCGTTGAGGGTGAGCTTGAAGTTGCACAGCGGATCCTCGTTGTACGCAAGAACTGTGTCCTCGTCGCTGCAACGCCATGAGTTTATGGGAGACTCGAAGAATTTTCCAAAGCTGTCGTCTATAGTTTCGAATATCTTCTCGCTTCTGAAACGGCTGCCGGGGCGCTTTGAAGCCACAGAGCTTATTGCCCTTGCCCCGGGCGAGAACGGACAGTGGCATATAGTACCGAGAAGAACAAGTCCGTTTATATCGCCGTCGTGTTCTTTCAGGAAGCACCTTGCGCCTGCTGCTCCCAGACCGCTTGCCGCCATAAATATGGGCACATTTGGATAAGCAGCTCTTATCTTTGCGTTGAGCTGAGCTATATCGCTTATGAAGCCCTCTCCGCCCTTTCTGAACATATAGCCAAGGTCGTCGGGCTCAACGATACTTTTTCCGTGTCCGCGGTTATCGTGGATAACGGTGATGAAGCCCTGCTCCGCAAGATAATCCATAAACGGGTAGTACCGTTCCTTGTGCTCGTTCATGCCGTGAACTATCTGTACAATGCCGTTAATGTCGCCCGAGGGCACTGCCAGCACAGCCGAGATCACAAGCTCGTCAAAATCAGAAGCAAATTGGAATTCCTTCAGATCAGCATTAAGCATAAAGTTCCTCCTGTCAAAATATCGGGGAAATATCAAGTGTAATATTTATTATAGCATATTTTCAAGTAAAATGCAAATGAGCAGTTTTTACAGCTAGCGGCTAAAGGCTAACGGCGAACAGCTTTACCGCTCTGTCCTGCCAACTCATAGCTCATATCAAGGAGAGACATTACCTGAGCATCGTCCACGGAGCCGTCCAGCAGCACTGATACCCAGTTCTCCTTATTCATGTGATAAGCGGGAACTATCCCTTTCATCGCAAGCAGCGAGCCCGTCATCAGCGGACTGCACTTTATATTGACGATATCGTATATTACGCCCTTTTCACGTCCTATTTTCGAGCCGTCCACCAGCATTATCACCGCGAACCACTTCTCATTGTCCCTGCGGCGGAGCACTCCGTGCTGAGGTGTCCTTTCCCACAGATACTCTGGCTGAGCTCCGTAGCGCTCGGCGGCGTACTCAAACAGCTTTTCACGCATGGTCTTTGGTGCCATATCAGCTCTCCGCGTCCTGTCTGCGCATCTCATCGCGGAGACACTTGTAGCAGGCGTTGCATATCTCGCAGTCCTTTTCCGCACGGTGAGCTCCCGTTATGGAAATGCCGTAGTGGTCGGCAACGGAGGTCTGCTTGCGGTCGGGCATAAGGGGGAGCACCTTCCGCGCAAAGCGCAGCACGTCCACAAAATCGTTTTCAAGGTAGATACCGTGACAGCGCAGCAGATTATCGTAAAGGAAATTGATATCGAAGTTTACGTTGTAGCCCATGAGCATATCGTTTCCCGCGAATTTATAGAACTCCATTACAGCTTGGGAAATATCAGGTGCGTCAGCCACCATTTCATTGGTTATGCCCGTAAGCTCGGTGATAAAGGGACTTATAGCCCTGTCGGGCTTGATAAGCGTGGTGAAAACGTCTGATTTCTCGCCGTTTCTGTAGCGTACAGCCGCTATTTCGATTATCTCGCACTCCTCGGGGGAAAGTCCCGTAGTTTCAATATCCACCACACAGTAGTCCTCGGGAAAGGCTATCCTGCTCTTGCCCTTTCTGCGTATCGTGCTGCTCATTGTAAGCTCCTTTCCGAAAAACTCATATCCAGTACATTATAATATATACAGTGAAAAATGTCAAATCAGAGGGCGATAATACTATCAGTATTGATTTGTGCTTTGACAGCTTTTGCTCAGTATACAACATAAACAATGACCCCTTAGTTTCATTGTGAAATTAGCTTATTTTTTATTTAATTTGCATATAATTATTGATTTTATACAATAAAAAGTGTATAATATAATCGTGGAAGTATTATCCTTTTCGTTCACATTCTATACTGAAAGGAGTATCTCTATGAAAAAGATCATATCCATTGCTGCGGCAATGGCGACTGTCCTGAGCAGTACCGCTGTATCCGCAGGAGCAATGTTTGAAAATATCCCGTCTACACGAATATGGGATGAGGAATTCGAGATCTTCGACGCCATGGACAGCGGCTCTGCCGTGACCGATATCGACGGAGACGGCAGCTTCACCCTCACGGACTGCTATACACTGTACGGCTATACACACGGATTTGAAACCGATAAGTCTTTTGCAGCTTACGCCGATTCGGCAGCCGACTACAACGGCAGCGGTACTGTTGATGAAAAGGACGCTGAGCACCTTATCAGGTACTATATCGTCAATAACCGCCTGTCCCGCAGCACTACCAAGCTTGCATACTACAGCAGCGTCAACAAGCTGTATTCCTCAAATGCAGGCGGCAGCGGAGCTCTGTCGGGCTACTCCTACGACCTGTCTCACGCCAGGGCATTCACAGATGAGCTCCTGCGTCAGACGGATTACCTCATGGCAGGCTACCCCGTTTTCCTCGATATGCTTGAAAGCGGTGAGGTGAATTACGATATCGACGGCGACGGCAAGGTGTTCTTCGACGATGTAAACTACATGTGGGTATACAACAAAAACAAGAACAACTGCCAGTACATGGACTTTACCATGGCAGAAGCCGCATATCCTCCGGGGAATGCCTACTATCCCTGCCAGCTGATATACGAACAGCTCCACGACGACTTGGGCATGACGTGGATATGGGAGTACGCTCTTATGTACTGCTTCGAGAATTACGAGGTCAAGCCCGAATACTTCACCAATGAGTATTACGAGAACATCTTCCCGGGCTCGGGAAAGTACAAATTCGGACAGTACGCTCAGCAGTGCTATGAGGAATGGCTCAACAAGAACGAGTACCTGAGCTTCAACGGTGCCCTCTTCAACAGGCAGTACCTCAGATTTGTAAAGGAAAAGGAAGACGATGCGTCGTATCTCCCCGACACCAACGGTGACGGAGTCCTCGATATCTGCGACACCTTCAATATATGCATCTATCTGGAGGACCTCCATTCGGGAGCAGATGCCGAGACTACAGTACTTCCCGAAGATGTATGGACATTCTTTGCGGAGGACTGCGACATCAACGAAAACGGTCTCAGCGGAGACGCCCACGACCTCAGTATACTTGACCTCTTCATCATCGACAGAATGGAAGATGAGGAGCTAATGGATATGTACGACAACTACAGCGAAAAGCTGAAGACCTACATCGGCAGGCTTTCAAATGAAAGAGGTATACCTGCCGTGAAGTACAGTCCCGAGAAGTACTCCTCTCCCGTTGCTCTCAGCAATGATATCGAGCGCACAGGCGATTCAAATGCAGACGGCAGCAGGGATATGGCTGATGTGGTATTCATAATGCAGGCAATGGCCAATCCCAACAAGTATAAGCTGTCCGCTATCGGAAGATTCAACGCCGATATCCACGATACAGGCGACGGAATAACACTCATGGACGCACAGGCTATGCAGAACAGACTGCTTGGAATAGAATAAAGCCTTTTCAGGGGAATAAAAACAGCCCGAAAGCTCAAAGCTTTCGGGCTTGTTTCTTTTATTAAGAACTAATGGCTGTTAATCAGCCTTTCCGAAGAACTTGTCCTCCAGCATAAGGCACCAGCAGTGATACACGGGCAGATGGAGCTCCTGTATCATGTAGGTCTCCGACGAGGGAACTCTTACAGCTACGTCTGCCACCTGTGCAAGCTCGCCGCCCTTTTCTCCTGTAAGTCCTATGACCTTTATGCCGAGAGCTCTTGCAACTACTGTTGCGGACATGACGTTGCGGCTGTTTCCCGATGTGGATATACCGAGGAACACATCGCCCTCTCTTCCGAAGCCGTAGAGCTGCTGAGCAAATACTCCCAGACCGTCCACGTCGTTGATATAGGCTGTGGTAAGGGCTTCGTGGGCTACCAGCGGTATCGCCATAAGTCCGCGCTCAAGGTTCTCCGCAAGATTCTTACCGCGGACAGGGTCTACGCTTTTCAGCTTTTCAGCGAACTCCGCAGGAACTGTACGGGCTATCTTGAAGCGCTTCATGAGCTCGCCCGCGATGTGCTCGCTGTCGGCAGCTGAACCGCCGTTTCCTGCTATCATCAGCTTACCGTCGCGGAGATAGCACTCCTCCATGACAAGATAAGCCTTAATGATATCCTCTCTGCACTTTTCAAGCACAGGATATCTCTCGATCAAAAAATCAACGTGTTTTTCAAGCCGAGGCTCTAACATTAATATTCCCCTTTTCTTACTGCTTCATTATGAGCTTTACCGCTTCGCTTAAAGTATCAGCGGTAATGTCCTGTCCGAAGCTTTCGTTTCCTATGAGGGCAGTCCTGCACCCTGCCGCTTTTCCTGCAAGGATATCGTTCTCGCCGTCGCCTATCATCCATGACTGTGACAGGTCTATGTTGAAGTCCTCGGCGGCTTTGAAGAGCATTCCTGCCTTGGGCTTGCGGCATTCGCAGTCGAATTTAAGCTCGGGCACCTCTCCCTCATAGCCCTTGTGAGGGTGGTGAGGACAGAAGTATATGCCGTCAAGGTAGGCTCCCTCATGACCGAGGAGAGTCTCCATTTTGTTGTGTATCTCGGCAAGTTCATCGAATGTGACCTCGCCTCTTGCGATAACGGGCTGATTTGTGGCAACTATGGCAAGGCAGCCCGATGCGTTTATGAGCTTAACAGACTCTGCCGCATCGTCTGCAAGCTCGAATTCGTCTATATTGCGCAGAAATCCCACATATTTATTGAGTGTGCCGTCCCTGTCGAGGAAAATGGCTCTCTGCCTGCTGCGGAGATTTTTCGCCTGAACTACGCCGTTTGCAAAATCTGCGCACACCGCCTCGTATCTGTCGGGAGTTCCCATGTCCTTTACGTATTCGGGACTGTCGTAGCAGAACATCTTTCCCGTACCGCAAAGAGGCTTCAGTATCTGTCGGTCAAGATCGACCTTTACAGTTTTACCGTCACGCTCAGCACCTATGATATCAGCATCGATCCCGCACATATCAAGTGCTTTAGGCGATATTACGTGAAGTCCTGCATTGACTCTGTTCCTGTACCACTGAGGACGGTCGTCCTCCTTGGCAAGCCATTTCTCCACCGTGCCGTCACTGCCTGCAATGAGCAGACCGCTGTCGTAGGGGTGGCTGTTGGGATGAGTGAACAGTGTGACCAGTCCGCCCTTTTGCCTGTGGTAGTCCACAAAGCGGTTGAAGTCGATATCGAATACCGCGTCTGCATTGAGCAGCAGAAAGTCCTCGGTGAGCTTGTCACGGAGCTTAAAAAGGGCACCCGCATTGCCAAGGGGCTGCTCCTCAACGAAATACTCGATATTTACGCCGAGACGGCTGCCGTCACCGAAATAGTCCATTATCTGCTCTGACATATGAGACACGGTCAGTATCATATCGGTGAAGCCCTGCTCCCTGAGACAGCATATCTCCCTTTCAAGGACGGGGACGCCCTCTATTTTTATCATTGGCTTTGGTATGTCGGAAGCCACAGAGGATATCCTCGTGCCCTTTCCGCCTGCCATTATAACTGTTTTCATCTTACTCCTCTTCCTTTGGCACGTATATCTCGGGAGTATAGTGTATCACCTGTGTACCGCCGTTTTCAAACTCAAATGGAATGTACATAAGGTCTTTCATAGCCTTTCTGACGCTCTCCTGCTTTTCGGGCTGAACGTAGAACACAAGGAATCCGCCGCCGCCTGCTCCGAGAAGCTTTCCGCCGAGAGCTCCCGCGTCAAGACCTTTCTGATATAGGGCGTCTATGCTGTTGGTGCTGACTGCTGCGCCCACCTGTCTTTTCAGTCTCCATGTGTGGTCAAGAAGCCTGCCGAACTCGTCAAGGTCAATAGTCTTATCCGTGAGAACACGCTCCGCATCGTCCACAAGGCTGTACATTTCCTTGAGCTGAGCCTTTTTCCCAGCCGCATCCAGCTTGTTTGCCTGCTGCACCTCAGCAGAGAAACGGGTAAAGCCCGTGAAGAACATCATCAGGTTATTGTTTAGCTGATGCTTTCTCTCAGGACTTATGATAACAGGGAGCACCTCAAAGCCGTCGTCACTAAAGTTTATGCGGTTGAAACCGCCGTATGAAGCCGCTATCTGATCCTGCCAGCCCCCTGCCTCATTGCAGAGCACTCTTTCAAGGTGGATAGCCTCCTCGGCAAGGCGCTTCTTGTCGGCGTATTTGCCCTTTAATGCGTAGAATGCGTTCAGCAGACCTACCGCAAATGAGGAGCTTGTGCCAAGTCCCGAGCGGGCAGGCAGATCAGCCTCGTAGGTAAGCCTTATCTCATGCATATCCAGCATTTTCATGGCATTGCGGATAAGGGGGTGCATTATATCTTCAACATTGTTCACGCGCTCCGTCTTTGAGTAGGAAAGCTCCGTGGTATAGTCGAAAAATCGGGGCAGATGTCTCACATTCACATAGCAGTACTTGTCAAAGGTGGTTGACAGGACTGCTCCGCCGTTTTCGCTGAAAAAGCTTTCCATATCAGTTCCGCCGCCGAAAAACGACATACGGAACGGTGTTTTTGTAATTATCATGTATGTTTTCTCCTTTAATTGACCATATATGAGCCTGTCATATAATCAGAGTGCAGAGGCTCATACAGACTTATTATATACTATTTTCAAGCACATTGTCAATATTTACAGCCCATAGGGCAGCGAAAAGCCCCGAAACGGCACAATATATGCCGTTTCGGGACAGCTTTACAGTATTTATTCCATATCCGACTCTCTGCCTATGAGCTTCTCGATCATAAAAACATAGATGATACAGCCTATGCAGGCACCCATGGTGTTGTGGATGATATCGTCCACCTCGAACAGTCCCCTGCCCGTGTAATACTGAGAAAACTCAATGAACAGCGAGAACACAAGACCTGCCGCGGCAGCCGCCTTTATATTTCCGAATCTGTCGGACATTATGGGCAGAAGAAATCCCAGGGGCAGCAGCATTATGAGGTTGCCGCCTATCTGTCCCGACCAGTAGCTGTAATCGCCGCTTTGCAGCATGGTACTAAGCTCCCACATAGGTCTCAGCACATGGCGGCGCATACCTGCGGTCCTGTCGATAAGAGTAATGCTGAGAACACAGTACACATATATGAGAATTGCGAACAGGCACAGCCCCTTGATGACAAGTTCTCTGCGGCTGAGCCCTTTTATTTTGTTTATAAGTTTTAACATCGTTGCTCAGCCCCCCGCTTTCGTAATTTATAAGTAGTATACCACATTTTATGAAAAAAAGCAAGGAAAGATCACCTTTTGATTTGTTAATTATATGTAAACATATGCAGGTTTAGTATTGAAATAATCAGACTTCTATGTTATAATTAAACAAAAATATTTTGATATCAACATAAAGTTTTATTATCATATTATTGATCCCAATCAAAGGAGCTGAAGATATGAGAACGAATGACAAGTCTCCTATATCATTTGCAAGCCTTGCTCTTGCCCTTGCCAACGATTATCTCAGCATCTATGTCATAGATGCCGAGACCGACAGCTATGTGGAATATTCTCCCAACGGAGCCGATAAGGAGCTCATACAGGTATCCAGCGGCGAAAGATTCTTTGAGGACGTCCCGCAGAACGTGCGCGAGCTGGTCTGGGAGGAGGATCAGGAGTTTTTCCTCAACGCCTTCAAGAAAAGCACTTTCACACAGGCTCTTGAAAACGGGCGCTCGTTTTCTCTGACCTACCGACTTGATTTCAACGGTGAGCCGCGGTATTATTTCCTGAAGTCCATACGCTCCGACGACCGCAGCATCATCATCGGCGTCCGCGATATACATGAGGAAAAGATCAAGGAGCTGGAAGCTGAAAAGAACAGCATCGCCTACTCCGAGATAGCCAAGTCACTGGCAAGCCTTTTCGAGATAATCTATCATATAGATATTGAAACAAGCGCATATACGGAGTACAGTTCCAGTGAGATATTCTCTAAGCTGGGCTTCGGCAGAAACGGTGATGACTTCTTCTCACGTGCAATAGCAGACACAAAGCGAGTGCTCCACCCTGATGACCGCGAAAGGATAATCCACGAGCTGGAGCGGGATACTCTGTTAGATAATCTCCATAAGACGGGTACTGTCTCACTGACATACAGACAGCTTGTAGACGACGAATACCAGTACATGAACCTGCTTGCTTTCATACAGAGCTCCGACAAGGAGCACCTCGTTGTGGGCGTCCGCAATATCGACGCGGAAAAGAAGCGTGAATCCGAAAGCCGTACATTCAGCGACATCTCTCTGGCTCTGGCAAAGCGCTACGAGGTAATTTACCATGTCAATATCGTTACCAACGAGTATGCCGAGTACAGTGCAAGCGACAAGTATACCCGCCTGAAAGTAGGTACTACGGGAGAGGACTTCTTCGCAGAGACGCAGGAGAACATGAAGCGGGATATCTACCCTGATGATCTTCCCATGATGGCTCTTTCCATGAAAAAGGAAAACCTGCTGAACAATCTCTCCACATACGGAAAGGTCATGCTCACCTACAGGCTCATACTTGACGGCATACCGCAGTATGTAGCCCTGTACGCTGTACGTCCCCAGGAGGACTCCGAGCATATCATCGTTGCCGTGGCAAATATCGACGCCGTAAAGCGCATGGAGCTGGACTATAACGACGCTCTTGACAGAGCAAAGAACGCCGCTGCTATGGCTACCCGTGACGAGCTCACAGGCGTAAAGAATAAGCGTGCATACGTTCAGGCAGAGGCTGAGCTGGACGATCTTATCTCAAAAAACGAACAGTTTGATTTTGCCATAGTTGTATGCGATCTGAACGGTCTTAAACTGGTAAACGATACACAGGGTCACAAGGCAGGAGATGAATATATAAAGGATTCCTGCTCCATAATATGCAATATCTTCAAGCGCAGTCCGGTTTTTCGCATCGGCGGCGATGAATTCGCTGTTATACTGAAAGGCTGGGACTACGTCAGACGCCAATATCTCCTGAAGGAGCTGTATGAGCTCCTTGAAGAGAATAAACATAACGGAATGGTGGTTATGGCGGCAGGAATGTCCGAGTACGAGCCAGATACGGATATGCGTGTACAGGACGTTTTTGAACGCGCCGACAATCTTATGTACGATAATAAAAAGCAATGCAAGGTCATGCGTGAAAGCTGATACGAAAATACTTGATCATTCTTAAACGAGAGGCGGTGAGGCTGTGAGAAATATTTTTTCTGTTATATTTGCTGTGCTCATTATTGCGCTGATGATATGTACCTACATTGCAAGGCGTACTCAGAAGCCAATGGGCAGGACAGTAGCACTGTTTGAAGCAGCCTTTATCCCCCCTGTTCTGGGAAATCTGCTCATTATTAGCTCAGTCAGCAGAACTGTGTCATTCATTGGCTGTTATCTGTTTTTCCTCGGCTTCGATATGGTAATGTTCGCACTCATCAATTTTACCATGAAGTACTGCAAGGGCGTAGGAAAAGGTCAGAAGCCGCCTAAGTTCATATATGCACTGCTTGTCATAGACGCGGTACAGCTGCTGCTCAATCCCCTCTTCGGTCACGCCTTCAAGCTTGAAAGGATAATGGTCGATGGTATGGATTACTACCGCTTTATCCCGCTTATCGGACAGAGCTTCCACCGCATAGTGGACTACGGCATTTTCGGGGCAGTTCTTCTCATATTCATTCTGGCGATCAAAAACACTCCCCGTATCTATTCCGAAAAGTACCTGATAATACTGCTCTCTCTCATAGGTGAGGGCATATGGCAGACATTCTACATCATGTCCAGAACTCCTATAGACACTTCAATGCTGGGCTTCGGAGTTTTAGGCATACTCTTTTTCTACTTCTCACTGTACTACAGACCGATGAAGCTTCTCGACCGCATGCTTTCGGGCCTCGTCTCGGAAATATCAGACGCGGTATTCATGTTCGACGCCTCGGGAAGCTGTATATGGGCAAACAAGAACGGCTATGCCCTTGTAGGTAATGATACTTTAAAGCTTGATGATATAACAGACAAGCTCAAAGCAATGTTCGGAAATCCCGATTCCTATGTAGAATCAGGCAGCAATCAGCGCGTCATAGGCAGCGGTCTCGATGCAAGATACTATACCCTCGAGGAACGCCGTGCCATTGACAATCAGAAGCTTTCCGGAACATACCTGATAGTACGCGATAATACCGAGGAACAGCAGAGACTGAAGCGTGAGATGTATGACGCCACTCACGATCTTATGACGGGGCTCTATACCCGCGAATACCTGTATCAGCGCATTTACGAGACTATGTCCGCAAATCCCGACACAGAATACTACATAATCTACGTTGACGTGAAGAACTTCAAGGTGGTCAATGAGATCTTCGGAACAAAATTCGGCGACGATGCTATAATGTACATAGCCAACTGGATACGCAAAAACGTCACTGCTTACTGCTGCTACGGCAGACTTGCAGGTGACACCTTCGGCGTTTGTATGCCCAAATCCCAGTTCAACGCCGAGTTTCTCGAGGACAAGCTCTCCCACTTCACCATAAAGAGCGAGCTTGCCGAGAACGGCTATCATCTGCTGATACACCTTGGCGTTTACGCCACAGATACGGACGATACCAAAGACATATCAGTGATGTTCGACCGCGCACACCTTGCACTGTCAAATATCCGCGACGAATACAACACCCATATCGCTTACTACGATAACGAGATACGCGAAAAGCTCCTGTGGAACCAGGAGATATCCTCACAGGTCTACAACGCTATATCAACAGATCAGCTCCGCCCATATCTCCAGCCCATAGCTGACAAATCGGGCAGGATAGTGGGTGCCGAGGCGCTGGTAAGGTGGATACACCCCGACAAGGGCTTCCTCTCGCCTATCTCCTTTATCCCTGTTTTCGAGAAAAACGGCATGATAGTGGAGGTAGACAAGCATATGTGGCGCTGCGCCTGCGAGATACTTTCACGCTGGCAGAAAGAAAACATCGACCTTTTCATCTCGGTGAACATCTCCCCCAAGGACTTCTACTTCGTAGATGTTGTGGCTGAGATAAAGAAGCTGGTGGAGGAATACAGTCTGGAGCCGTCAAAGCTCCGCATCGAGATAACCGAAACAGTCATGATGAACGACGCCGAGAACCGCATGAAGCTTCTGGACGAATTCAGGAAATCAGGCTTCATCGTTGAGATGGACGACTTCGGAAGCGGCTATTCATCGCTGAATATGCTGAAGGACATGCCTGTTGACGTGGTAAAGATAGACATGAAATTCCTGGGCAAGACCAGTGAAAAGCAAAAGGCAAGGACCATCGTCAAGAATATCATCAACCTCACAAAGGAGCTGGGCATAATCTCACTGACAGAGGGCGTTGAGACTCAGGAACAGTACGAAGTACTTGAGCAGATGGGCTGCAACCTGTTCCAGGGTTACTACTTCGCAAAGCCCATGCCAGTCAGCGACTTTGAGGACTTTTACGATAAGCTTGCCGATAACAGAACAAAATAAACATATCCGATACGGGCTGCCTCGGCAGCCCGTTTTCCACAGTAATATCATTATTTTGCATAAAAATGCAGAATTTTACATTTTATCTATTGCTTTTCATTCCATTTTAGTGTATAGTATAATTGTATAATAATGTAAATATGCACTTTTTATTTCATTCTTTCAATACATCATGAATATTTCCGAAAAATATAGGGGGAATATTAATTGAAAAGCAAAAATGATAAAAAAAATATCCAGAAAACTCTGGACAGTCTCCTTTCGGCTCAGAAGCATTCCAAGGTCGGGTTTGCTGCGCTGCTTCTGCTTTATATAGTCGTTTCTATAATTGCACGTCATATATCTCTCAAAGCCGACCTGCCGCCCATAATGCTGTCAGGACATGCTATCCCATGGGGCACATTTAC
The DNA here is from genome assembly GCF_000526795.1 of Ruminococcus flavefaciens AE3010. Taxonomy (NCBI): domain Bacteria; kingdom Bacillati; phylum Bacillota; class Clostridia; order Eubacteriales; family Oscillospiraceae; genus Ruminococcus; species Ruminococcus flavefaciens. The sequence goes on along the minus strand of NZ_JAGT01000001.1, from coordinate 3,478,365 downwards.
GGGAGCTCTGACGTCGCTGGCAAATATCTGTATAATCATGCTGGTGGTATTTTTCGGGAAGCCCGGATTCTTCACTTCCCTGTTCATACTGCTGCTCCAGTTTCCGCTGGTGCTGTCGGCTATCATAAAGCATCACGCATTCACCAATATCCCGGGTGTTTTCGGCAATATCCTCATAATCATCGCCATTATCATCATCTACTTCAAGAACACCAAGGTGAACGAATACCAGACGCGAATGCGCGATCAGGCTGTTACGGACAGACTTACGGGACTTCCCAACAGATTCGCCTGCTCCGAGCTTATCAACGAGCTCATCAGGCGGGGCGAGAAGTTTGCTCTTGTCCATGCGGATATCAACGGCTTCAAGGGCTTCAACAGCACCATGGGCTACGAAACAGGCAATCAGGTGCTCATTGAGATAGCCCAGCGCTTCAAGAATATTGCCGATACGGGAAGCTCGGGCACTCTTGACTTCGCTGCCCGCATCAGCGGTGATGAATTTGTCCTTATTATCCGCGGTTACCACTCCAAGACCGAGATAGCAAAGACCATCTCCAAATACGATTCCGCACTGGCTGACCGCCTGACTATCGACGGCTGCGATCTGTTCATAACAGCAAGCTTCGGATATGCGGAATACCCCTCTGACGCAAAGAGCGCAGACTCACTGTTCTCCTATGCGGACGCTGCCATGAACGAGGTAAAGCGCCTGAAGAACAGCAACCATATCATGCATTTCACTCCCGAGCTGCTCAGTATCGACCGTATCATCGAGATAGAGAGCAAGATCAGGGACGCTCTTGAAAAAGATACTATCTTCTTCTATCTGCAGCCACAGTTCAATATGTCCCATAAGCTCCGCGGCTTTGAGGCTCTGGCACGTATGAGGGACGCCGACGGCGAGATGATCTACCCGTCAGATTTCATTCCCGTTGCCGAAAAGGTGGGTCTTATCGACAAGGTTGACGGCGCTGTTTTCAGAAAAGCCGCCAATTTCTTCGGCGAGCTCCGCAAAAAGACCGGCACGGATATCATACTCAGCATGAACGCTTCCGTGAGGCATCTGATGAAAAACGACTTCATCAGCGAGGTCTGTGATATACTGCAAAAAAGCGGTCTCCCCGCCGAGCAGCTGGAGATCGAGATTACCGAGTCCATTATGATCGATTCGCCCGAAAAAGCCATCCAGTGCATAAAGGAACTGCGCAGCATGGGCGTAAAACTGGCTATCGACGACTTCGGCACAGGCTATTCGTCTCTGAGCTACCTGAGCAGCTTCCCCGCTAATCTGCTGAAAATAGACAAATCCTTTATCGACAAGATAAATTCGGGTACCTCCTCAAAGCAGTACGTTGAGGGTATCATTTCCCTCGGACATATCATCGGCTTTGAGGTCATCTCCGAGGGAGTCGAAGATCCCGAACAGCTGGAAGCACTCAATGATATCGGCTGTGACTTCATTCAGGGCTACATATGGGGACGCCCCATGCTTCCCGAGGACGCAGAGGATTTAGTAATGGCAGAACTGAACGCTTAAAAAACAAATGCGCCTGAACAGCTTTACTCAGACACGTAAAATAAAGCTGTTCAGGCATTTTTTGTCAATAAGCTTGTGTTTTTACAGAATTTACAATTTTCCTCTTGAAATATAGTCCAAAAAATAGTATAATATTTATAACTATAGAATTCATATGTTTATTACGACAGATTGGAGGTAGCTGTAAATGAATAATGAGCTTGAGCTTAGATTCTATCATTTGTATTCACAGCTTTCTTCTCTGACACAGACCGTCACCCAGAAACCTGCTACCGAGCAGATAGAAGCAATCCTTAATGAAATAGCAGCAATGTTTCGCCTTTCAAAAGGCGTTACCCGTTTTTTCCGCAGTCCCGCAGATGAACAGCTGGACCGCGGCGAAATCATGTGCAGCTATGACACGGGCAAGGAGGGCAAGCCTGTACATACGGTGCGCTTCGTAACAAGGCTCATGTCCATAACTACTATGACCGTTTATATGTCAGAGGACGAAGAGCCCCTGACAGATGACGAGATGTTCAAGGTAGACCTTACCATGAGGACTGCCGTAGCCTTTATAAGCCGAAACCGTCTCCAGTACATAGCTGAAGAGCTGGCTTTCTTCGATGATATGGGCTTCCGCAATATCCGCAGCTTCTTCAAGTACATGATGTGGGGAAATACTCCCGGCAAATTCAACGGCAAGGCTGCCTTAAACTACAATCTCCGCCACTTCTCCCTCATCAATGAGAAATTCGGCAGAAAATGCGGCGATACAGCCCTTACCAACCACTACAGATATATCGAGAACCTCATAGGCGAGAACGGCATGGTGGCACGTCTCGGCGGAGACGCTTTTGTGTGCATATGCGACCAGCGGGATCTCCCCGATCTTCTGGACTACCTCAATGAAGCCATCGTCGTCATAGACGATGAGGGCAGGACTGCAAGGCTTTCATCATATGCAGGCGTATTCTATATCCCCGACGGATACGAGATAAGAGTTCCCAATGATATTATGGGAAAGATAATGCACGCATATCAGATAGCAAGAGCCAATAAACAGGGAAATATCGTGTTTTTCTCGGAAACGCTCATGTCGGACAAGGAGCGTTCAAGCCGTATCCTCAATATGTTTCCAATAGCTCTCAGCAAAAACGAATTTAAGGTGTTCTACCAGCCCAAGGTCAACATCGTCACAGGAGAGATATGCGGCGCAGAGGCGCTCTGCCGCTGGTTCCACAAGGGTCAGATAATGCCGCCCATCGAGTTTATCCCCGTCCTTGAGGAGACAAGCGAGATATGCAAGCTGGATTTCTATATGCTCACCCGCGTCTGCGAGCATATCCGCAAGTGGATGGACGAGGGCAGGAATGTTGTCCGCGTGTCAGTAAACCTTTCAAGGCGTCATATGACAAATCCCGAGCTTCTTGAAACTATCATCGGCATCATAGACAAGTACCGGATCCCACATGAGTACATAGAGATAGAGCTTACAGAGACCACCACCGACGTTGAGTTCAGAGATCTCCGCCGTGTTGTTGAAGGACTTCAGCAGCAGAAGATATGCACATCTGTTGACGACTTCGGCATGGGCTACTCCTCACTTAACCTCATCAGAGTCGTTCCGTGGAACGTTCTTAAAGTTGACAAGATCTTCCTGCCTCTGGACGGTGAGTCCACAGAGAGCACAAGAAGCGTCATGTTCAAGTATGTTGTGGCAATGGCAAAGGAGCTGGGTCTCGAATGTATCGTGGAGGGCGTTGAAACTCCCGCACAGCTTGAGCTTCTCCGCAGCAACAACTGCGAGCTGGCACAGGGCTATCTCTTCGACAAGCCCCTGCCTCTGGATGAATTTGAAAAAAGACTGGACGCAAAAAAATATCCTATATGATCTGCCTCAGATACGGCAGTACATAGTATACAGACTGACAAAGGTCACGGGAACAAAAACTCCCGCGGCCTTGTTTTTTTATATCTGCTCAGCTGCTGAGCATACGTAAAAAAATGCATAAACACGGCATATTATTAATGTCAAGAATTAAAACATCACACAAATTTCAGGAAAAACATTCCATTTTTCGGGTAAATATTATATAATGTATATTGGTATAAAACCACAAATATTACAGGACGGTGGAAAATCGATGAAGAAAAAAGCAACAAGATTTCTGGCTTCACTTACAGCCGCAGCAGCTATAAGCGCTGTGTGCTGCACTCCCCTTGCAAATATGGGAGTAAGTCTTCCAATAAATGTAATGGAAGCAAGTGCTGCCGACACTCTCGTAAGCGGCGATTATCAGTACTGCACAGATGATAAAGGCGCTGTTATCAAGAAATACACAGGAACCGCAGCAGAGGTCAAAGTCCCTGCCGAGCTGGACGGAAACAAGGTATATGCCATCAGTGAGTATGCTTTTCAGAAGAACGACAGCATAATCTCCGTAACATTCCCCGACAGCCTCAAAAAGATCGGAGACAGTGCTTTCAACAGCTGCAAGGCTCTTAAAAGCGTTACCTTCAACGAGGGACTCGAATCAATGGGAAGCTACGCTTTCTCGGGCACAGCCCTTACAGAAGTTAGTCTCCCCACGACCCTCACCGATACAGTTTATCCGTTCAACGGCTGCGGTATCACCAAGGCTTCCTTTGAAGAGGGAACTGTAAGGGTACCGAACTGGATATTCAGAAACTGCTCCAAGCTGACAGATGTAACTCTGCCCGAAACAGTCACAAATATCGGAAGCTATGCTTTCAACGGCTGTTCTTCGCTTAAAGAGTTCACATTCCATGAGGGTCTCACCACTCTCGGAAACTATTCTTTCTCGGGCACAGCCCTTACAGAGGTAAGTCTCCCCACAACTCTCAGCGATACCGTTTACCCTTTCAACGGCTGCGGTATTACAAAGGCTTCTTTCGCGGAGGGCACCGAAAAGGTACCGAGCTGGATATTCAGGAACTGCCCCAAGCTGACAGACGTAACTCTGCCCAAGACAGTCACAAATATAGGAAGCCACGCTTTCAACAGCTGCTCGTCACTTAAAGAGTTCACATTCCATGAGGGTCTCACCACTCTCGGAAACTACGCTTTCTCTGGCACAGCTCTCACAGAAGTAGCTCTCCCTACCACTCTTAATGACGCTGTATACCCCTTCAACGGCTGCGGCATTACAAAGGCTTCTTTTGCGGAGGGCGCCGTAAAAGTACCTACATGGATATTCAAGAACTGCAACAGCCTTACTGATGTAACTCTGCCAAAGACTATAAAGAACATCGGTATCCACGCTTTCAATGACTGTAAGTCACTGGAAAAGATAAGCTTCAGCGAGGGACTTGAAACTATCGGCAGCAACGCCTTTTCGGGTACAGCCATCACCGAGATAACTCTCCCCTCGACTTTGAAGACAGCAAGCTTTGCTTTCACAGGCTGCAAGCTGGAAAAGGTAACATTTACCAACGGAATAACGGCTATCCCGTCCAACGCCCTCACAAACTGCAGCATGCTCAAAGAAGTCGTACTGCCCGACTCATTAAAGGCGATAAACTCATCTGCATTTGAAAACTGCACAAGTCTCACTTCGATCGAGCTGCCATCATCTGTCGAAAAGCTTGAGGGCTCCTGCTTCAAGAACTCGGGTATCACCGGCATTGTTATCCCCGACAGCGTAAAGAACCTCTCATCAAGTATTTTTTCAAACTGCAAAAATCTGAAAACCGTTACTTTAGGTTCTGGAATATCGACTATCTACACAAGTACCTTTTCAAACTGTACTTCACTTGAAAAGGTAACTTTTACCTCTCCCAAGCTCAAACTGCTTGCAAATGCTTTTCTGAACTGCCGCAGTCTCAAAGAGGTGGACTACTCAAATACAGACCTCACCTTTGACAGGCTTTCATTTTCAAAATGCTACGCCCTGAAGGATATGGACCTGATATACCTTGACCGTCCGACATCCACCATGACTATCACAACCGAGAATACTGCTGTAAGCGGTATCGTTGATCTCACAGTGGACTTTGAAGCTCTCTCGGGACACTACAACGAGGACAGCAGCTTTACCATTGCCCTTACGGTCCCCGACGGCGTGACACTTATCCCCGATTCGTTCAAAACAGCGGACGGTCCTGTTTCAGCTGAGGAAGCCGAAACGAAAAAGATCACTTTCTCGGCACCAAAGGGCAAACTCACATTCTCTGCTATGGCGACCGAGTCAGGTACATTTGATATTGACGCAGACCTTATTTTCAAGAACGAAAGGGTCGAAAGAGTTGAGCCGATACACTCAGTAAGATTCACAGCAGATGTGCTCAGTCTTTCCGTTCCGAGTACAACAAACAGCACTAAGATAACCGTAAACGGTACAGGTCCCAAGGGAAAAGCCATTGAGGTATACCTCGATGACAAGCTCATCGGAAGTCCTGTTGCCGACGCTGTAACAGGCAGATACACCTTACCGGCAGAGCTGCCTGACGGAGCAGACGGTTCAAAGTATGTGCTCAAAGCAAAGTTCAGCGATACAGTTACCTCAGACTTCACTGTTTTATACTCAAAGGAGCAGCCTGCCGTAAACAGCATAAAGCTTGGCATCAACGGCAAGGACGCCGATACGGACATTACCGATGTATTCACCATGTGCAAATCTCCTGTAATGTACTATATCCCCAGCAAAGCCGTAACATTCACAGCTGATATAAGCAACAGCGACCTTGTTGAAAAGGTCTGCTTCACAAGCACAAAGCAGGATAAGACCGCAATGCTTGAAGCTGAATACAACAAGGACACAGGCTTATGGACAGCTAAGGGCTATTTCGACAACAGCAAGAGCTATACTCCGGGCGAACTCAACGTTGTTGTGGTGACAAAGTCCGAATATGAGAAAATACAGGCTGCCAAGGCTGAGGTCGACTTTACCAAGGGATACTTCTCACGTTCGGGAAATATCAGATTCACTCTTGCACCCACAGGTCGCGTATATGAGGGAGCTCCGTCTAACGCTGTCAGCGGCGCTGAGATGACTCTTTACCATATGGGTGAGGACGGCAAGGCTGCCGCATGGGACAGCAAGAACTCTGACCAGCAGAATCCGCTCTATACAGATGATCTCGGAGCTTACACATGGGATATCCCCGAGGGCAACTGGAAGATCCTCTGCAAGGCTGAGGGCTATGACGTTATGGAGAGTGAATGGATAACATTCCCCTCCTCGGAAACCAGCATCGACTTCTCGCTCGTCAGCAGCGGAGCTCCAAAGATTACGGATATTTCCTACAACGGAACTGATATAGTCCTCAAGTTCAGCAAGTATATGCTCCCCGATACTATCAACCTGATTACAGTATCCCTCGACTCGGGCAATGACATCAAGATAATACCTGTTCTCCACGAGACAAACGAAGATGTCACCGATACCTTCTATATGAGCGGTGACTTTAATGCAGATACCGACGTCAAAGTCGAAGTCAGAAACGGCTGTTTAAGCTATGCAGGCACTGAAGCCGAGCCCACAAGCAAGTCAGTGCATATAGATGCCGCCGCAACGACTACCACCACCACATCTTCAACTACCACCACTACTCACCTTACTGCCACGACTACTGCAAATCCAGCTACTACATCAACTACTACACAGCCCGCAACTACCTCGACTACCACAAAACCTGTATCTACTTCAACTACCACAAAACCTGCAACTACCTCGACTACCACAAAGCCCGCAACTACCTCGACTACCACAAAACCTGTATCTACTTCAACTACCACAAATCCCGCAACTACCTCGACTACCACAAAGCCCGCAACTACCTCGACTACCACAAAACCTGTTACCACTTCAACTACTACAAATCCTGCAACTACCTCGACTACCACAAAGCCAGTAACTACTTCAACTTCCACGACCTCTGCTGTAACTACTTCAACTACTACAAAGCCCGTAACTACTTCAACTACTACAAAGCCTGTTACCACTTCAACTACTACAAATCCTGCAACTACCTCGACTACCACAAAGCCAGTAACTACTTCAACTTCCACGACCTCTGCTGTAACTACTACAACTGTTACAACGACTGCACCAATAACCACCACAACACAGCCGCCTGAGCCAAAGAAAACATTCGGCGATTACAACGGCGACGGAGCTGTAAATGCTGTTGATGCCTCCTACATACTTGCTGCTTATGCTGAGAACTCCACTAACCACAAGGAAGCAACTGCCGAGCAGATAAAGCTGGGAGACATAAACAAGGACGGCAAAATGAACGCCGTAGACGCTTCGTATATCCTTTCATACTATGCATACTGGTCTACCAAGGAGAAAATAAGCTTAGAGGAATACCTCGGCAAAGCTCTCTGATATGAGCATATTTTATCCCCGAACTTCAACAGTTCGGGGATTTTTTCTCGGAAAGCGCTTAAAATATGCAAACCCATGTTTGTCAAAAGTAGTCAATACGCTGAATTTTCTGATGTTACCGATTTGTAGTTGAAATGGCTACGTGATTGTGCTATATTATAACAGGTCAGGCAACAGGCTCTGACCGCTCAGATATACCTATCACAGGAGAGATAAACATGAAAAGAAAAATGATAGCTGCACTGGCTTTTACTATGCTTCTCTGCGGCTGCGGGGAAACTTCTGACGAGCAGAAGGCTGATACAGTTTCCGAAAAGACTACCACAGCCGTTACCACATCAGCTGAAAGCACCACTACCGAAACGGCTTCCGCCGAGCCTGCGACAACAACTGCTTCAGCTGCAAATACAGAAGATGAAAATGCAGCAGCTACAACTGTAACTGCCACTTACGAGGATACATCCGTTACAGTCATCGAAAGCCTGACAGACGCTGTATACAATGACCTCTTCGCAGGCTATTACCTTGATGAGAACAGCAGTGCTGCCCTTTCAATAGACTGCACAAACGATAAGCTCTATAAGATAAGCGTTTCGCGCAAAATATCTGACACTGAGACCGAGGAGTGGTACTTCACAGGCGAATTCAACGGCAGACAGGTGCTTAGCTATGATAGCTGCATCAAGAGCCTGATGACTGTGGCTGAGGACGGCTCTGTTTCAAGCGAGCAGGAATACTCCGACGGCACAGGCTATGTCCGTATATCGGAAGAGGGCACCAAAACAGGTCTCGTCTGGTCTGACGACAAGGAGGACGCAGGCAGCAGCTTCTTGTTTATCAAACAGTAATATATGCATATGACCGCCTTTGGCGGTCTTTATGTTTCGTTAACATTGACTTTATTCACGGAATATGTTACAATGTATTTGATTTATTTCGCTTTTATCAAAGCATGACATTTTATCTCGGCAAATTCTCCATTTGAACAAGATAGATACGATAAGGAGAAGTTATTATGGGAATGATGGATTTTCTAAAAGTCAGCAAAGGTATCGCAAACAATATCCACTTCGTCAGCAAAAGTCTCGGCGAGGGCACTTACTCGGGGCATGTGGATTCGTCAAGGAAGCCCAACGGCCATGGAGTGTTCGTCAACAGCCTTGATATAGAATATGAGGGCGAATGGGCTAAGGGCAGGCTCTGCGGCTTCGGCAAGAAATACGCCAAGGGCTACTATGATTTCGTCCGCGGCGGCGACGATGACGAGGCAAGCAAATCCCTTGTTTATGCGGGAAATTTCTGGAATGACAAGTTTCACGGCAAGGGCAAGGAATACAGTCAGACAGGCAAGATAATCTACGACGGCGACTGGCTTGAGGGCTGGAAGTGCGGCGAAGGCATAGAATACTACGAAAACGGCAGGGAAAAGTTCAGAGGTACATGGAACAGAAGCAGATACCACGGAAAAGGAGTCTTTCTCTGCAAGAACGGCAGTATAATCGAGGGTGAATGGATAGACGGCAGACTTGAGGGAGAAGCTACCCTCACCGACCGCGACAACTGCGTATACAAGCGCACCTACAAGGAGGGCGACATGATAAGCGAAAAGCTTATCAGCGGAACTCCCAAGCCATCTCCCGACGCCACAAGAACACTGAAATTCGATACGGGCATTTACAAGGGCGAGGTAGACTTTACGGGCAAAATGCACGGCAAGGGCGTATTCACCTACACCAACGGCAATAAGTACGAGGGTCACTTCAAGGAGGGCGTCAAGGACGGCAGCGGTGTTTTCACATGGGCTAACGGCGACGTTTACGACGGTGAATTTGAAAACGACCTGCGCAACGGCTACGGTGTGTACACCAGCCAGAACGGCAACAAGTACGACGGCGAGTGGAAGGACAACCTGAAAAACGGCCACGGCATTTTCTATTACAGCAGCGGCGACCGCTTCGAGGGAGAATTCCTCGGCAGCTTAAAGAACGGTCACGGCGTGTTCTACTCCAAAAGCGGCGACGTTTTCGAGGGCGAATGGCTGAACGATATGCGCTGCGGAACCGGCATTGTCACTCTTGCCGACGGACGCAGGGTGCGTCAGAAATGGGATAACGAAAAGCTCATAAGCGAGGAGCTTATCTGATCCTCCCGAATATGTATAAAAAGACCGTCCTTCGGGGCGGTCTTAACTATGAAAACATGGAGATAAAAATGAAAAACAATGACTTCACAAGCGGTGCCATACTTCCTAAGCTGCTGAAATTCATGCTGCCTGTTCTGCTGGCAATGTTTTTGCAGGCGATGTACGGCGCGGTAGACTTGCTGGTGGTGGGACAGTTCGGCACAACCGCCGATGTTTCGGCAGTATCAACAGGCTCCCAGATAATAATGACTCTCACCAATATACTGGTTAGCTTCTCAATGGGCATAACAGTTGCCGTGGGACAGCGTATCGGTCAGAAGCGTCCCGACGAAGCCGCACAGACCATAGGCACGGGACTTATTATCTTCGGCATTATCGGCGCTGCTCTGACGCTCATATGCTTTGCAGGCTCTGTTCACCTTGCACGGATAATGCAGGCTCCCAAATCAGCCTTTTATCTTACCTCCAACTACATAAAGATATGCGGCGGCGGATTTCTCGTTATCACGGCATATAACCTGCTTGGCAGCATATTCCGCGGACTGGGCGACTCAAAAACTCCCCTCATCGCAGTGGGTATCGCCTGTCTGTTCAATATAATCGGCGACCTTTTATTCGTTGCGGTCTTCCACCTTGGAGCTTCGGGAGCAGCTCTTGCCACAGTCATGGCGCAGCTTATCAGCGTTGTCATATCATTTATTATGATACGCCGCGCAAAGCTGCCCTTTGAGTTCCACAGAAGCAATATGAAGCTGAAAAAGAATTATGCCGCCATTATCCTGCGTATAGGAACTCCAATTGGCTTGCAGGACTTCCTTGTGGGACTGTCCTTCCTTATCATCATGGCTATCGTGAACCGTCTCGGCGTTACTGCTTCCGCAGGCGTGGGAGTTGCTGAAAAGGTATGCGTGTTCATAATGCTGGTACCGCTGGCGTTCATGCAGTCCATGACTGCCTTTGTGGCTCAGAACTACGGCGCAGGACAGCTGCAAAGAGCACAGAAGGCTCTCAAAACAGGCATTGCGGTATCCTTTGCCTTTGGCGTTGCAATGTTCCTGCTGACCTTCTTCCGCGGCGATCTGCTGGCGGGAGTATTCTCAAACGACGCAGACACCGTGAAAGCAGCGTGGGACTACCTTAAAGCCTACGCCATAGACTGTCTGAACACCTGCTTCCTGTTCTGCTTCATCGGCTATTACAACGGCATTGAAAAGACCAAATTCGTCATGCTCCAGGGCATATGCGGAGCCTTCCTCGTAAGGATTCCCGTTGCATTCCTTATGCAGAAAATAGGCGGCGGCTCCCTGTTCCTCATAGGAATGTCCATTCCCTGCTCCACAGTATTGCAGATAATCATGTGCTTTGCCGCTTATTATTACTTCAATAAAAAATACAGTCAGGACAATGTACAGACAAGAAACGAGGTGTGATATGAAATTTTATTTGCCAACAAAAATATACAGCGAAAACAACTGCGTACAGGATCACGGTTCCGAGCTTGCGGCTCTCGGCTCTCACGCGCTTATCGTCACAGGAAGAAGCTCCTCAAAGGCTAACGGTGCTCTCGATGACGTTATAACAGCATTGAAACAGCACCTCACCGCATATACGATCTTCGATGAGGTGGAAGAAAATCCCTCCGTGGAAACAGTAATGGCTGCAAGAGAGCTCGGCGTCAGCCGCAATGCGGACTTCGTTATCGGTATTGGCGGCGGTTCTGCACTGGACGCTGCAAAGGCGGCTGCACTGATGATAAAGAACTCTGACTCCTCATGGGATCTGATGTATATGCTCCAACCTGAATCAGCACTTCCTGTTGCCGCTGTTCCCACAACCTGCGGCACAGGCTCGGAGGTAACGGGAGTTGCCGTCCTCACCCGACACGACCTCAAGACCAAGGTCTCAATGAAGCACAAGGTGTTCCCTGCTATTGCCCTTATCGACGGAAAATACCTTATGACAGCTCCCCGAAAGATAATCGTCAATACCGCCGTGGACGCCCTTGCACATCTTATCGAGAGCGGTGCCAATAATATCAGAGATACATACTGCGATATGAGCATCTTTGCAGGCCTCAGAGAATGGGCAGAATGCCGTCCTTACATCGATGGGAATGAAGAGCTTGACGTAAATGCTGCTCAAAAGCTGATGAACGCCTCAACTCTTGCAGGTATTTCCATTGCTCAGACAGGTACCACTATCCCCCATGCCCTAAGCTATATGCTCACTTATGAAGCAGGTATCCCTCACGGCGCAGCTGTGGGAGCATTCCAGAGCAGATACCTGAAATATACGGATCTGAAAAGACAAGCCGCCATACTCGGCGCTCTTGGCTTCAGGAACACAGAGGAGCTGGGCGAATACATAGCGGAGCTTGCTCCTGTATACGTACCGCGTGAGCTTCTGGAAAGGTCAGCCAAGGCGGTCCTGAGCAATAAAGCAAAGATAGCACAGTGTCCGTATCCAATCGACGAAAGCGTTATGGAAGACATCATAAGCCTCTGAATCGTCAAAGCTCCCCTGAGTGAGCAGACTCAGCCATAGATAAGAATTGTATAATACTGCAAATCCTCAACAACCTTCCCCATAATGTTTTGTCTGAATTCGGGATTTTGAAGCGGATAACAGCCTTAACCCTTGACAAATAAGTTAGTATGTACTAAAATTATATACGGAATGAGGGAGTAGCAAGCTCTTTTGAGTAACAAGCCAACATACCGACCTTAGGGTCTGGCTTGTTTTAATTTGCGAGACTCATGTGTAACTTTTACGGCAAATTATAGCCTGAAGCTATGCATGGAGTCTGATAATGCGACTTTTACGGACATAGCTTCTGGCTGTGTCCGTTTTGTTTTTGCCGAAAAGCTATATCCGTATTAAAAAAAGAGAGGTATCTGAATATGAGCGAAGCAGAGAAAAAATTCTTAGAGGTACACGGCCTGAAAAAGAGCTTCGGAAGCGGCGATACAAAGCAGGACGTACTTCGGGGACTGGACCTTACGGTCAGCAAGGGTGAGTTCTGTGTGCTGCTGGGACCGTCGGGCTCGGGCAAATCCACACTTCTGAACATACTCGGCGGCATTGACAGCGCAGACGAGGGAGAGATACTCATAAACGGCGACAAGCTGGAGGACATGAACGAGAAAAATCTCACACGCTACCGCCGCAAGCATCTGGGATATGTGTTCCAGTCCTACAACCTTATACCCAATCTAAATGTCAAGGAGAACATCGAATCAGGGGCATATCTTTCGGATGACCCGCTGGATATTGACGAGCTGCTGAAAATACTCGGCCTGTTTGACCACCGCTATAAGCTGCCGAATCAGCTTTCGGGCGGTCAGCAGCAGCGTGTGTCCATAGGACGCGCCATAGTCAAGAATCCCGATATCCTGCTCTGTGACGAGCCGACGGGAGCACTTGATTACACCACATCGAAAGAGATATTGCAGCTCATCGAGGAGGTCAATCAGAAGTACGGGAATACAGTCATTATGGTCACCCACAACGAGGCTATCAAGCGCATGGCAGACCATGTGATAAAGCTCCGCGACGGCAAGATACGTCACGACGACCGCAACACTGAGAAGATCACAGCCGCAGAGCTGGAATGGTAAGGGGGGCGGCATAATGCAGAACATCAAGTCAGGAAAGCGCCCGAAAAATCCCCTGCGCAGACGTGTGCTGCGTGATCTGTTCCGCGACTGGAAGCGCTATCTCATGATATTTGCGATGCTTGTGGTGACTATCGGCTTTGTGTCGGGAATGTACGTAGCCAACCACAGCATGATGACCTCGCTGGAGGGCAATGCGGAAAAGTTTCACCGCGAGGACGGACACTTTGAGCTGTCCCGTATAGCTGAGCCCGAGATAATATCGGCTATCGAAAGCGGTGAGAAGGCTGATATGAAAAGCATCTTCCGTGACCGCGCATACAAGGAAGCAGAGCCCGAGATAGAAAAAGCGGTGCGTGAAGCTATCCCCGAAGAAATATGGGATTCCGATATATATAAAAATGCGCTGAGCGAAGCCGAGGATAAAGCCCACAAGGAAATTGACGACAAGATCGACGATGAATATACAGACATTGCAGAGCGCTATGAGCTGGATCAGACCTTTGACCCTGTGCCTGTGAATGTTTACGAACTGTTCTTCAAGAATACCGATGAGTGCATCATCAAAAACGCAGGATACAGCGGAAAAATTCGTGTTTACAGTGAAAGGAACGAGGTCGATCTGTATGATATCCTATCAGGCAGAGCTCCGCAGAATGAGAATGAGATAGTCATTGACCGCATGCACGCTGACAACGCCGAAATAAAGCTCGGCGACATGATAAAAGCAGACGGCGCTGAATTTGAAGTGGTGGGACTTGTGTCCTTTACGGATTATATCACGCTGTACGAGAACAACAACGATACCATGTTCGACGCCCTGACCTTTGACGTGGGCATGGTGACAGATGAGGGCTTTGAACGCATAAGCGCTCCCCTCCACGCAAATTATGCCTTTACATATAAAAACGCTCCCTCCGACCTGTACGAAGAAAAAACGCTGTCGGATCACTTCCTGAAAGCGCTTATCACACAGACCGCCGTTTCTGAAAACGAGGTGGAGATCAGGGACTACGTGCCTGCCTACGCAAATCACGCAATCACCTTCGCTGCGGAGGATATGGGCTCGGATATGTCCATGGGCGGAGTGCTGCTGTATGTCCTTACAGTAGTTCTGGCGTTTATTTTCGCAGTCAGCATAAGCAGTATGCTCGAAAAGGAAGCCTCCGTCATAGGCACTCTCCGTGCATCGGGATATACCAAGGGCGAACTGCTGCGATACTATATGAGTGCACCGCTGGTGGTGGTGATACTTGCTGCCATAGTCGGAAATCTTCTGGGATACACCCTGTTCAAGAACGTGGTGGTGGATATGTATTACAACTCATACAGTCTCCCCACGTATGAGACTCTCTGGACTCCCGAGGCATTTATCCGCACTACCGCAATACCCTTTGTGCTGATGCTGATAATCAATTTTATCGTCATAGTTCGCATGCTGAGGCTCTCTCCCCTGCGTTTCCTGAGACACGACCTGAAACGCACACGCCGCAGCAAAGCCATACGCCTGCCCCGCTGGAGCTTTTTCCGACGCTTCCGTCTTCGTGTGCTGCTCCAGAATATCCCCAATTACCTTATGCTGTTTGTGGGTGTAACCTTTGTCATGCTGCTGCTTTCCATGGCAGTGGGCATGCCCTCCACTCTCGAATACTATCAGGAGAAGATGCCCGACATGATGTTTGCAAAGGAACAGGTCATTCTGACCGACTGCAAGGACGAGGACGGCAATGACATCATTACGGATACAGAGGGTGCAGAGCCCTTTTCCATCGGCGCACTGGAGTACAGGACCGACAAATACAACGAGGAGATCTCCGTTTTCGGCATTGTTGAAAACAGCTCATATGTAGATATTGCCCCCACGAAAAATGCCGACAGCATGTGGATATCAACTGCTTTTGCAGACAAGTATCACCTCAATACGGGCGACAGCTTTACCATGCATGAGAAATACGAAAACAAGCAGTATACATGGACAGTCGCAGGAATTTACGGATATGATGCAGCTCTTGCCGTGTTCATGCCAAATGACAGGTTCAATCAGGTGTTTGAGCGTGACGCGGACTCATTCAGCGGTTATCTTTCCGACAAAACGATCACCGACATTCCCGAAAAGCAGATCGTCAAGCGCATCACCTCAGACGACATGATAAAGATCGCCAATCAGCTCGATCACTCAATGGGCAGCTATATGGTCTATTTCCAGTACGTCTGCATGATCATTGCGGCAATTATCCTGTATCTGCTCACAAAGATCATCATCGAAAAGAACGAGCGCCCTATTGCAATGGTGAAGATACTGGGCTATGAGGACGGCGAGATCGCAAGGCTGTATCTCATATCAACTGCGTTCATTGTCATAGTTACGGAGCTTGCAGGGATCGTACTGGGCTATCTGGCAATGAAGATAATGTGGGAGATAATGCTGCAGACTCTCGGCGGATATTTCGCATTCATAATGAAGCCAAGCGGCTTTGTCAAGGAGTTTGTGCTTGTTACAGCTGCATATCTTGTCATAACAGTGCTGGATTTCATACGCATACGCAGGATACCAAAGGTGCTTGCACTTAAAAATGCAGAATAAAAAAAGAGCCATAAACGGCTCTTTTTTTTCAGTATCAAGTTGTCTGTTCCACAATGCCGGTTACAAGCTTTTCGGCATCATCTGCGGACATGGGACGTCCCCAGATATAGCCCTGAACATAATCGCAGCCAATACTGCGGAGCGCATCAAGCTGCGCGTCTTCCTCAACACCCTCTGAGATAACGTCAAGTCCCATAATATGCCCCATGGAGATTATGGCGGCAACATACTGCTTTGACGACTCGTTCACATTTATCTTGTCAATAAAGGACTTGTCTATTTTCAGGAGATTTGCAGGTATCCTGTTAAGGTAGCTGAGTGAGGAATATCCTGTACCGAAATCGTCTATGGCAAATTTGACGCCCATAGCTCTCAGCTCATTTATGCACTGCAGCGCCTTGTCTGCCGAATCTATCAGGATAGACTCTGTGATCTCGATCTCAAACTGCTCGGGAGCAATACCGCTGCTTTCAATAAGTGAGCGCATCTCTTCAACAAAATCATTTTTCATCAGATGTCTTGCCGAAACATTGAGGCTAAGGGTAAGGTCAAGCCCTGTTTTTTGATGAGACGGCTGAAAAAAGCAGTTGCTTTTTTGAAGACCGTACTGTCCACCTTGTCAATAAGACCTACCTTTTCCGCAATAGGTATAAAGTCAGCGGGAGAAACGAAGTTCCCCTCGGGATCCTTCATACGGGCAAGGGCTTCAAAGCCGCGGAGCTTATGCTCCATATCATACTGAGGCTGGAGATTGAAGTATATGGTATCCTTTTTCAGAGCCTTTCTCACTATGTTCTCGATCTCCAGCTTATGCTCGTTTTTGAGGAGATTGGGTGTAAATTTCAGGATATGATCGCTGCTCCTTGCCTTTTTTATCTCATTCATCGCCAGATTGGCATAGGATATAAGTGAATCTCCCGTGGCTGCGTCCGCTGGAAACTCGGCATATCCGAAGCTTGCCGTTATGTACAGGTCGCAGCCGTCCACAGTAAGACTGTCCGCAAGTACGTCCACATATGACGCAATAATGCTCCTGAACTCCTCATCGGTTTCGTAGCCGTAGATGATAAGCAAAAACTCATCGCCGTTTATACGTGTGATATAAGCCTTTGAGCCTGAGCACTGACCGTCGGAAACAGCCCTCCAGCGCCTTGCTATCTCAATAAGCACCTGATTTCCCGCCTTGAAGCCAAGAGCATCGTTTACACTCTTGAAGTTGTTGAGGTCGATGGATACAGCTGTAAACTTCTCATTGCGCTTAATGAGATCGGCAAGATAATCAGAGCTTGCAAAACGGTTGGGCAGCTTTGTCAGTGCGTCGGTATAGCTCATGTACCTGAGATGTTCGATCATTTTGTAGCTGTAGAGCTCGGACGCAAGGATAAACGATGTAAGCTCAAGGGTCTCCTTAATGGTAAGGGCTTTGTCATCGCTGAAATTTATCGCCCACATAAAGCCCAGCAGCTCGTCCTTGAACTCCAGCGGAAAGAGCACGATAGTCTTGCCGCCTGCACTTGTAATGGAATCATGCCATATGGGATTGCGCTCCTTTATCAGTTCCATATCCTGCTCGTTCTTTACTATAAGGCAGTTGCTTCCGCCTATGGTATCCAGCCACGAATAGGCAATATCGTAAAAAGCGTCGTCCACATATTTATCCATGGGAAGAAGCTTCGTATCCTTGGAAAAAGCCTCACAAAGCACCGAGCATTTGCGTTTTTCGGTATCCATAAGCAGGATACAGCAGTGCTCCGAATCACAAAGGTCGCGGACGTCCGCGCAGACCTCCTTCATGGCTTCCTTAAAGTCATCGGGATTCTGGAGCTTGATACAGGTCTCGAGAACATACGACGCTATGTCAGCCGACACCGTGGAAAGCCTTTTGGCATCAGCCTTCAGGGTGACCTCGACTATATACAGACAGTAGCATAAATTATCCTTTTCATGGGACAGCGGTATGAACGACATATTGAACCACACATCAAATCTTGCGGGCTCTGCTTTCGCTCACTGTGCAAACCTTACAAGCGTAAGCTTCAACGAGGGATTTGAATATCTCGGCAGCTATGCATTCTCAGGCACAGGCATTACTGAGGTAACTCTCCCAACAACTCTTAGAGAAGCTGTTTATCCCTTTGAGAACAGCAGTGTTGAAAAGGCATCCTTTGCAGACGG
The DNA here is from genome assembly GCF_000526795.1 of Ruminococcus flavefaciens AE3010. Lineage (NCBI taxonomy): Bacteria > Bacillati > Bacillota > Clostridia > Eubacteriales > Oscillospiraceae > Ruminococcus > Ruminococcus flavefaciens. The sequence goes on along the minus strand of NZ_JAGT01000001.1, from coordinate 3,459,974 downwards.
CGCAAAGAATATACCAAGCTGGCTGTTCAACAAGTGTTCAACTGAAAACTGAACTTGCTGAGCTCTCTGATCAGCTTGACACTGTAAGTTTACAGGAGAAGTACGTGCTTGACTTCATTGAAAAGGCGAAGGCTAACATCGAACTGAAAGAGGTTACTCCCGAACTTCTCAGGGCTTTCATATCTCGCATTGAAGTCTATGAGAAGCCTGAGAAATATTCGCGGACTTGCGGTAACACCATACTGATACGCTACACCTTCCAGACAATTCATGAGCCTGCGCCGATTCTAAAGCCGTCCGAAAACAAGACATTTGCACAGGCAGCTTGCTAAAATAAAGAAACCCGAGGACGTTAAGAACGGTACGCATAAAGAAGTTTTACGCCATAGTATTTCTGATGTAAGGTCAGAAGTACTATGGCGTTTCTATTGACAGTACAGAGATGATGTGCTATAATTGTTACTGACAAAAATCGGAATTTACAGGAGAAATGAACATGAAAGTGAAATCAAAGAAGAAAATCATAATATGCTGTTGTATTTCTTTGATACTGCTGGTGTTGCTGGCGGCTGTCTGTTTTTTTCAATTTACGGATTTAGGCTATCGAATGTCAGTTCCGTACCGCAGTTCCTTTGAAAAAGCAGCAGATCATATCTATGTGAATAAAAACTATTCCGGTAATATCAAAGATGCGATTCTGCTCACGGAAGAAGCATTGGAACGGGACAGAGCATTTTTCGGAGAATTACAATGCACCGAAACAAATACAACGATCATAATTATCTGCGATGATGATAAGCTCCTTTCAAAGCTCGGCGGAGATCATGATACGAAAACCTCAATATTTGATCCGAAGAAAAACTACATTTCTGTTTCAGATGAATACCTTAATATTGACATTTTAGCACATGAACTCACTCATGCGGAGCTGCATACCCGCCTGAATACAAATACTCTGAAAGGGATTCCCACATGGTTTGATGAGGGACTTGCCACGCAAAATGATTATCGTGAGCAATATGGGCTGGATGCATGGATTGAACAGACTGATAACGGAAAAAAACGCGCTACCTCTTGAAGATATGGATACAGGTCCTGAATTCTATGCAGGAACGGTTTAGGACAGGCGTTTCCGTTATCTGAATGCGAAACATGAAGTCAGCGAATGGATGGAGATTCATGGTCAGAAAGGATTGCTTGAATTACTGGATAAGCTGAACAACGGCGAGGAGTTTGATACCGCTTATTTCAAATAAATTCTGATTTAGCTTAGCAACATAAATATGCACAATGCCCCTGAGTGCTTTGTAACACTCAGGGGCAAAACTTCTGTATAGGTATCTGTCTTATGCCCTCGGGTTACATATGAATTTAATAAAGTTCCGTTAAGGATAGCACGCAATCTGAGGGCGTTTTTTATACTGTTTTTTCATTCGCTGTCTGTACGCTTCTGTCTGCGTCTGTCCTTTTCGGGGTGCGTCATGTAGTATTCCTGCTTGTCCCTGTACATACGCCCGTCAGCCGTATGCATCGCCTGTCGGATATCATATTCACCTGTGACATGGACAGCACCAACTGCAAAGCTCACATCAGGCGTACTGTCGGCAAGTGTACGGAGCTGTTTCACCTGCTGAGCCAGTTCCTCCTCGGAAACATCAGGACAGAAGATAAAGAACTCATCGCCGCCTGCACGGTATATCTCATAGTCGCCGAAAGCAAGCTTCAGAAGAGCCGCTGCTCTCATCAGCAGCTTGTCGCCTGCATCATGTCCCTCATCATCATTAACAGTTTTCAGTCCGTTCAGATCAGCCAGAACTACTCCCATTTCCTTTGGCTTATCTGACGTATCGGATACAAGCTTATCAACACGTTCATTCATTGAATTGCGGTTGAACAGCTGTGTCAGTCCGTCGATAGTACTTTTCAGTTCAAGCTGTGAGACCAGATGATGATTGCGGATTACAGCCGCAAGCAGGAACGATGACAGCTCCAGTATCTTTTTGATGTGCATCATTTTTGACGAGTCATAATTGGCAGCCCATATAAAGCCTACCAGAGTCTGCTTGAATCGTATCTCATAAAGGACGATATTCCTTATCTGATGCTTGCAGAGAGAGCTGTACCACACAGGGTCGCGCTCCCTAATGATATCAAGGTCTTCAAGGAGAAGGCAATCGCTCATAGCAAGGATATTCTCCCAGCGCATAGCTACTTCAAAAGGAGTACACTGCATCTCGTCGGCAAGATACTCCAGTGCCTTGTCCTGAACGCCGTCACTGTTTATAAAGGCACATTTCTGAGTGATCATATTGACGGGATATATAGAACATAATTCCGCACTGCATACACTCTGTATCTCAGCAGCAGCTGCTGCCATTGCCTGATAAAAATCCTGCACTTCATGAAGCTTTATGCTCAGATTTGTGACCGCATCCGCAACATCGGCAGAATGCTGTAACAAGGACTCGGTCTCGAGGTCGTCGGCATATTCGAGTATGTAGAGACAGTAAACGGTTTTGGTACCGTTCTCTGCGGGAGCTTCGTCAGGATTTGCGATTGGGATATAAAAGCCCTTGAGCCAGTAGCCTCGGGCGTTCACATATGAATACAGCGACTTTCTTTCACTTCCGCTCCTGTAAAGGAAGCTTTCAAAATTCAGATCCATCCAGTAATTGCGGTAAGGGATACCGGGATAGAATTCAGGCGTATCGGGACGAAAGTGAAGCATACCTTCGTTTTGTTTATTTACACCCATGAGCCTTATCTCGCTGAAGCTTCCGTCAGGGAGAATATCAAAGGAATATAAGCTTGCAAGTCCGTCTACCCCTTCAAGCCAAGATCGAAGATCCATAAGAATACCTCCTTTTATGTAAAATGATCGGGCATTGATATATGCCGATACAATATTGCATAGATAATCCACTTTATACTATAATATAATTTTACTACATTTGCACAGCTTATTCAACAAAAATTATAAAAATTCACAAAATCTTATTAAATTATCAGCATTTCATACAAAGAACAAAAGCGTAATTTGTACGTTAAGACAATCGGAGCTCACAACTGTACCCTTTTGTCAAACGGAAAAAATTTGGCAGTTTTGCGAAAATATGATAAAATATAGTAAATGCGTCCTCAGCACACGCAGATATGCAGAGGCGAAAAATTTTTTCTCATTTCTTGCAGCACTTTCCGCACCTGATGCGAATGTTGTTTATGAAAGGTCGATCTTATCACACAGATCAAAGGGGGAATGAACATGACAAGCAGCGAGCTGAGAACGCTTTACAGCACCTCGGTATCAGACTGCCACAGGGCTCTGATAAAGGAATACGGCAGATACGTTTATTCTATCATTTTCAATAAGCTCCGGCTCTGCGGTACTAAAGAAGATATCGAGGAGTGTTTCAGCGACGTTTTTGCCGATATATTCATAAAGCTTGACGAAGATAAGCTGTTAGAGACCGATATAAAAGCTCTGATAGGCACAGTTGCAAAGCGAACAGCCATTGACAGATTCAGAAGGCTTTGTGCAGCTCAGAAGCACATTGAAAATACAGATGAGAATGACATGGCGCTTATCCCCGCGGATATAAGCGTTGAAGCTCACGCTGAAAGTTCGGAACTCCGCAGGCTGCTTATCAGTAAGATCAAAGAGCTTGGCGAGCCCGATTCCACTATTCTCATACAGAAATACTATTATAACCGAAAATCGGAGGAAATAGCAAAAAATGTTTCCATGACAGCCTCATCGGTGAGATCGAGATGTACGAGAGCTATGGAAAAGCTCCGCACAAAGCTTGCCGAGATAGGTATTACAGAGTAAAGGGGGAAGCAGCTGTGAAAGAGAGAAATATATTGGATATTCTCGGAAATGCAGAGGAGGATACTATGGAATTCCTTACCGAAAAATGTCCCGAGATAACAGACGCAGAGCTTGACGCGCTCATTGATGCAACAGAAAAGAAATATAAAACGAAAAAGAAAGCTAAAGACGGAACTGAGAAAGATAACAATATAAATATGACAGAAAATGAGGTCAGCGGAGTCGAGCACAGCAGACGTCCTGCATGGCTCGCTCCTCTGCTGACAGCGGCTTCAATAGTTCTTACGGCAGGAGTCGTGCTGGGCAGCGTCATGCTCCTGAACAGGCACGGTCACAACGGCGGCGGCATCGAGCAGCCTGCGGTAACTGCGACCACCACTTCCGTAACTGCTGCGGTTTCAACAATTGCAACATCTGCGGGTACAGCAACAGGTACTGCCGCGATGAGCACTGCCACCACTCAGACTGTGACCGCTGCGGAAACCACTGCCGAGACTACAGTGTACACGACTGTACCCTTTGTAGCTCCTGCGGCTGAGAAGCTTTACGTGGATAACGAGCTTGGCAGTATAGCTCTTGAATTATTCAAGAAAGATGATGAGGTCCGCTATTATCCAATGGGAGGAGGTATTGAATGCGATATTCATGACGGCATCAAATTTGCAGCCGATCCCGAGCTTGACATATGGTGCTTTGATTACAGCGTTGAGGGCGACAGTTATCCTGCTGTACACGATATAGCATATTACTGCCATGTTACCGACAGCAAATTCAGCAGTCTGGAAGAGATAAAGAACTATGCAAGACGCACTATGTCAGAAAACCGATATGAACAGTTCTTTGGCGGCAAAATGGCAAAGGATATCGACGATCTGGAATATATGGATACTATAGATAAGGAGCATACAAAATTCTGGATAGAATACAGAGGAAAGCTATATGAGCTCGCCTATGTAGGAGGCTGGGGAAAACTTCCGTCCGTATTTTCGGATTTTTATCCCGTTATTATTGCAGATAAGACAGATACATCGTATACTGCTTATATACCTTTGTGGTATATTCAGGTCGAAGATATCAATAACTGCATTTGTGTAGAATTAAAGCTTATCCTTGATCCCGAGTTCAACGACTGGAGAGTGGATAATGTGGAGCAATTCGACGGCAAACACTATGAAGAGCTTTATAATATGCTGAAAGGCTGACAAAAGCTCTATGTCGGGAAAAACATCATCAAAGACAGCGGGGCTCACTGAGCCCCGTTTGTCATTTTAAAGCTGCACTTGATTATATCGTAAAAGTATAGTATAATTACTTCATAACGAAAATGGAGGATAAATATGAGCATACTTAATGTTGAACACGTTACCCACGGATTTGGTGCGAGGCAGATACTTAACGACGCCTCTTTCCGCCTGCTGAAAGGTGAACACGTGGGACTTGTGGGCGCCAACGGAGAGGGCAAATCCACGTTCCTGAATATAATCATGGGCAAGCTCCAGCCCGATGAGGGAAAGATAGAATGGTGCAGGCATATCACCGTAGGTTATCTGGATCAGTACAGCACCCTTGCAAAGGGAAAGACTATCCGTGACGTTCTGCGCGAGGCTTTTGATCACCTCAGCGAGCTTGAAGCTGAAATGCTCTCCCTTTATGACAAGATGTCCGACTGCTCCGATGAGGAGATGAACGAGCTCATGGAGGAGGTCGGCGAGATACAGGGGATACTGGATTACAGCGGCTATTATACTATCGACGCGAAAATATCCGAATACGCCAACGGTCTCGGACTTAACGAGATAGGTCTTGACAGGGACGTTGCGGAGCTTTCGGGGGGGCAGAGAGCAAAGGTGCTTCTTGCAAAGGTACTGCTGGAAAATCCCATGATACTCATTCTCGATGAGCCTACCAATTTCCTTGACGAGAACCACATCAGGTGGCTGACCAATTTCCTGCAGAACTACGAAAATGCGTTCATTCTTGTATCTCACGATGTACCCTTCATGAACAGCGTCATAAACGTGGTGTATCACGTTGAGAATGCCGTTATGACGCGATATACAGGCGATTACGACAACTTCGTCCGCATGTATGAGCTGAAAAAGAAACAGATCGAACAGGCTTACGAAAAGCAGCAGAAGGAGATCGCAGACCTTGAGGACTTCATCGCCCGCAACAAGGCTCGCGTTGCCACCACCAACATGGCTAAATCTCGCCAGAAGAAGCTGGACAAAATGGACAAGATAACTCTTATGCGCGAAAAGCCCAAGCCCACATTCTCGTTCCGCAAGGCGCGTACTCCGGGACGTGTGGTCATCGACTGCAAGGACGTTGTTCTCGGCTATGACGAGCCCCTTACAAAGCCCATATCAATAAAGGTGGAGAACGGTCAGAAAATAGCTATCCGCGGTGTGAACGGCATAGGCAAGTCCACTCTTCTGAAAACCCTTCTGAAGATAATACCGCCTATATCGGGCTATGTTGAGCACGATCAGTTCGTTGAATACGGCTATTTCGAGCAGGAGGAGGAAAGCACCTCCAAGACCGCTCTCGACGTAATATGGGAGGAATATCCCTCCATGACAAATGCGGAGGTGCGTGCGGCACTTGCTCAGTGCGGACTGACTACCGAGCATATCACCTCACAGATGCGAGTGCTCTCGGGCGGCGAGAATGCAAAGGTGAGGATATGCCGCATAATGCTGCGTGAGGTCAATCTGCTTGTACTCGACGAGCCCACCAATCACCTTGACGTTGACGCTAAGGAGTCCCTGAAAAAAGCCATAAAGGACTACAAGGGAACGGTTCTTATCGTCAGCCACGAACCCGAGTTCTATATGGACATTGCCGATAACATCTGGAATATCGAGGAATGGTCCACAAAGATAATCTGACAGGAACAGCTTTGCAGTTGCTGAGCTCCACAGGGCAGCCTTTAATAGGCTGCCTTTTTATTATACAAAACCAAAGTATAAAAGCAACATATTTACTGTTTTTTATTAATTCATTAACGAATTGTAAAATTTGCGGCTCCCTCTTGTATTATCATGGTCGATAATATATAATATCCTTATCATGATATAAGGAGGTATCACTATGATGATCAAAAAAATCTTAGCCGCAGTGTCAGCTGTGGCAATTATGGGGACTTCCGCGGCTTATAACGGGGTTCAGTTCAGCTTATTCCGTTCTTATGCCGCAGGAACAGAGGAACAGGTCACAGAAGGGGGCGTGATGATCTCTGTTATCGCGCCCGGCTGCAAGCTTCCCGAGGGGTTGAACGCAAAGCTTGTGGAAGTCAGAGGCGAGGAAAAGACAGTTTTATCCGAGTGGGACCCTGCATCAACAGATATACAGACCATTTCCAAGCTGAGCCTGAGCGACGATGTCAGCTATAAGCTTATCATCGGGAATATCCCGAAGAATTACTACCTGCCCGAGGAGACAGATATTATCCTTGAAAACAGCGAGCATACCGACAAAATAGTAATATGCGGCTTTGATATTTCAACGTATCCGGGGACAGGTTCAAGCTTCGTAAAAACAAAGGAACCTCAGTTTACAAGACGCCTTTTAAGCTTTGGAAGCAATTCCAAATCTCTGTCAAGTGCCTTTGACAAGGACCTCATAGAGGAAGCGTATATAAAAGACGACAAGGGCTTCAGGTACATAAATGCCTTTTCAGACTCCAAATCTTCACTGGTGCTGCCTGACGGCCATTATACCGCTTACGTAAAGCCCGCCAACGGCTACCGCTTTGTGAAGCATAATTCCGAAGGTGAATTAGCTGTTATCAGCCTTTCTTCTATGACGTCTGACTGGTACGCCGATCATGCAGCAGATTATTTCGATCACGATTTTTCCAAGGGAATAGGATTCAATGTAAAGGACGGCGAGTCAGACAGAAGAACCGAGTTCTACATTGAGAAGGTTCCTACTGCCGAAAACAGCTGCTCCGCAGCCATATCCGTCATTGACGAGGACACGGGAAAGCCTCTTGAGGGCTGCGTTATCAGACTGAAGGACGATTCCCTTTCATCTCCGTCCTTAACATGGATAACAGGAGAGCAGCCAATGGAATTCGACGATCTCCGCAGCCTTGACAAGACCTATGAGGTAGATGTGAAATATCTCCCCGCCTACTATAAATCCGAAACAGATCATTCCCTCAGCTTCTCCGAATTCGGAGAGCATAAGGATATTGTCATAAAGGCAAAGCGCACTGTGTCCGAGGAGGAAGCGGCAAAGCTGAAAAAGGCAGAGCTTCCCAAGGAAGACCCTGTGCCCGTTGACAGTAAGCACTGCGCCGTTACCATAGCAGCCTATGACCTTAACACATTCCTGCCGCCCAAAAAGCTTACGGCACTTCTCATAAAGCGTGCAAATGACGAAAGCAAGACCAAGACCGAGCTTGCAAGCTGGAATGTCGGCGAAGAGCCCGTAAAGACATTCACTGATATAGAATTCGATCCCAATGCAACATATTATTTGAGCTTCCCCATGGAAATGAATTCCTACAATAATGACGGCAGTATAGAGCTTGACTTCAAAAAGGGCGGCGACACAGATAAAATAGCTGTCCCTCTTTATGAGTCATATATGTACGGCAATGTTGACGCTGACTGCTGTATCTGCACTCAGAAGGACAGCGCCACAAGCTACGGAAGCGTATACAACTACAGCAGCAAGGACTTCCCTCTTGCATCTTACGGCATCTATGACGATAACGGCTACAGATACTGCTACGCTTCGGGATTGGCATCATATCAGCTGGGCTTAGGAGCCCTGCCCGACGGCGAGTATACTTTCAGGGTAACTCCCAAAGACGGCTACAGGATACTTCAAAAGGGCAGCGAGTACATGTGCGTTTCATCACTGCGCGAAAAATTCTCGCTTGAAGCCCTTGAACAAAACTACGAAAAGAGCGTTAACGGTATCAGGTTCAAGGTAGAGAACGGCTTGCTCAAAGAAAAGGTCATTATCCTTATTGAAGAAGCTCCCACTGCGGAGACAGCCTGCTCTGCCAATATATCAGTAGTTGACGAAGCAAGCGGAGAACCCGTAAACGATGTAAAGCTCAAATTTGTGTGCTCCAAAAACAGCAGCTACTCCTATTCGTGGAACACCACCGACGTACCCGTTATGAAGTACGATAATCTTCTGTATCTCAACAGCAAGTACAAGGTATCTGTAAAAGGCGCTCCCGAGGGCTATGAATACTCCGACCAGAGCTATGAGTTCTCATTCACGGAATACGGACAGAATGAAGACCTTGTTATAAAGCTGAAAAAGAACGATCCCCTCGGAGATGTGAACAGCGACGGCAGGATAAATGCTGTGGACGCTTCTACAGTCCTCACATATTACGCAAACGTCTCCACCAACAAGGAGGGCGGCTTTACCGATGCACAGGTAAAGGCTGCGGATATAGATAAGAATGACACCATCAACGCAGTCGATGCCTCCCATATCCTTTCGTACTACGCATATACTTCCACCGCAAAGGAAGATATCATGCCCATAGAGGACTACCTTAAAAATTATTAAAATCAAAGGACGGTGCAAAGCCGTCCTTTGATAATTGTGTATTTGTAATATCCGAGGATGAACTCCTCGGAGAACATAATACAGAGCTATCATGTCTGTATTTCAACTGCCAGGGCTATTGTTACCCTAAGTAGTCTCTGATATTAAAGCTTTCTTCCGTGCGCTGTTCCTCATCTATTATTCCGGGGACAAGCTCGGTAACATAGGTCTCTCCTGAGATCGGATCGATATAATAGCGTATTTGTGCGGCAGTATAAGATCTGAACAGAACAACTATTTCATTGGCATCATTCACGGAAGCATTCCAATAGATAGTGTATTCATCCGAATCCACCATGTTTTTCAGATTGGGATTTTTAGTGAAGCAATAGTTTTTTACAGCCTCCAGTGCCTGCGCCTCTGTAACAGCATCTGAGCTGCCCTCACTCTGATCGGCTGATGTGACATCTGTTTTATCCGACTGAGGAGCTTCTGTCTTTTCAGGCAGAGCAGTCTCGGTCTGAGTTGTTTCAGCTTCTGTTTTATCATCAGCAGTCGTCGCTGCTGCCAAAGCGCTCCCCGATACTTCCGAAGCAGTTGTTACAGCAGCAGAAGAGCTGTTGTTCCTGTTGTCATTTTTGGACTCTGAGCTGTCTTTTCCGCAGCCGGTCAGTGTGCATACAGCAAGCATAAAAGCCAGTGTTAATTTCAATGTTGATCTTTTCATTTTTTAGTTCCTTTCCGAAATAGCTTAACGGCTGATAATACTGTTTCAGCCTCTATATATCTAAACGTTCAAAGTAACACAACTGTGACAGATATTCAAAAAAATCTTTCACGGAGTTAAATCTGAATTTACAGCGGAGGACCTTATCACCACAGCAATAGCAGTGCAAAGGGAAATTATGACGGCTTCGATCTGCCTATTGCTGTTTTTGTAATTATGTGGTATAATACTAAAAAATGACTTTGGAGGAATAGTATGAAACTCAATCCGAAATTCTTGACACACGAAACTAAGGGTGAGCATATCACCGTATCAACAACAGGAACAGACTTCAACGGTCTCATTAGGAGCAATCCCACAGCCGCTTTTATTATTGAAGCTCTGAAAACAGATACTACCGAAAGCGCTATCGTTGACAAGCTCCTTGCAAAGTACGATGTAGACCGTACCACAGCCGAAAAGGACGTTGCCGATATCATTGGCAAGCTCCGCGATATTGGAGCTGTGATAAATGAATAATACAGCAAAAGACGTCATATACCTCCTCGCCTGTGCCGTGAACGGTATTTCTCCCGATAAGGAGAGAGTCCTGGCTATGGACATGGAGAAGCTCTATGAGTTCTGCAAGTGGCATACTCTCAGAGCTGCAGTGCATACAGCCTTAAAGTCGGCAGGCGTGACCGATCATGAATTTGAACAGGCATACAATAAGGCTGTCCGCAAGAATATCATGCTGGACGTGGAGCGAACAGCGATATCAGAGGAACTTGAGAAGAACGGCATATGGTATATGCCGCTGAAAGGCTCCATACTGAAAGACCTCTATCCCGAAAACGGTATGCGCGAAATGGCGGATAATGACGTCCTCTATGACAGCACAAAGCAGCAGAAGGTCAAGGAGCTCATGCTCAGTATGGGCTATACTGCGGAGAGTGTCGGCAAGCATCACCATGATACATATATGAAGCCGCCTGTGCTGAACTTTGAACTTCACACTGTTCTGTTCGGAGCTAATATTGAGCATCTGCACGACTATTACCGTGAACCTCAAAGGCTCATGATACAGGATGAGGGTAAGAAGTTCGGCTATCATATGTCTGACGAGGACTTCTACGTGTATGTGACCGCCCATGAATACAAGCATTTTTCAAGCGGCGGTACAGGCATAAGGAACCTGCTCGACTGCTATGTTTATGTGAAAAGCAAGGGTGATTCCCTTGACTGGAAGTACATCACAGAGCAGTGCAGACAGATGAAGATAGATGATTTCGAGAGTTCCCGCCGTGCGCTTGCCATTAAGGTGTTTTTATCTTCAGAGCTGCCCGTCCTTAACGACGCAGAGCAGGCTCTGCTGGAGGAATACATTAAGTACGGAACATATGGCACTGTTGAAAACCATATGGCTCATTTTGCGCCTCACAGATCGAAAACGAAGAATATACTGCGCAATATGTTCCCGTCAATGAACTACATGAAGACTTCCGTCAAGTTTGTCGGCAAATGCCCTTTCCTCTATCCGTTAGGCGTGGTATACCGCTGGGGACGTGTACTTCTGATACGCCGTAAGTATCTCTCTACAATTTTGAAAGTGATGAAGAAAAATGCCAAAGAGAAAGTATAAGATAGCCGATAAGGTCATTGAGGTAAGCTCCATACATGAGCTTGTCCACGAATACTGCAAGGAATACATAACTGATGAAGCTCCCGATTTTTCGGTAACTATAACTCCCGAAGATATTGCTTTGGAGAAGCAGAAGTCCGACTCTGAGTATGCTTATGAGGGACTTCCGCTGCCGAACTTCTCTGATGAGCTCCTTGAAGAAACGGCGGTATACCGCAAGATAGCAGAGATAATGCCCGACTATGATACGTTCGTATTTCACGGTTCTGTTATCGCAGTTGACGGTGAGGGCTACCTGTTCACAGCAAAAAGCGGCACGGGAAAGTCCACGCATACAAGGCTTTGGCGCGAGTATTTCGGCGAAAGAGCTGTTATGGTCAATGACGATAAGCCAATGCTGAAAGTGACCGAGAATGGAGTTATTGCCTACGGTACGCCATATAACGGCAAGCACGGCTTAGGCACAAATATAGCCGTTCCGCTGAAAGCAATATGTATCCTGACAAGAGCTGCCGAAAATCATATCGAACCTATCACAAGAGAGCAAGCCTATTCTATGCTATTGCAGCAGTCATATCGTCCTGCAAACGGCGAAAAACTGATGAAAACGCTCGACCTTGCGGACAGAATGGCTGAGGGCGTGAAACTATATAGGCTCGGCTGTAATATGGATATTGAAGCGGCGAAGGTCGCATTTGAGGGTATGCAATGACTAAATTTGAAGATATTATCGAGCGTGACGGACGGCTGATCTATACCAATGTGGGTGACAGTATGCGTCCGCTGATACGGCAGGACAAGGACTTGATGATCATAGAAAAGCCGCAGGGACGGCTGAAAAAGTACGACGTTCCGCTTTATAAAAGGGATAGCGGTCAGTATGTGCTTCACCGTATACTAAAAGTCCGCGATAATGATTATGTTATCTGCGGCGATAACCGTTACTGCAAAGAGTACGGAATAACGGACAAGCATATTATCGGCGTACTGACGGCAGTTGTCCGTGACGGCAAGGAAGTTCTCATAACAGACTGTAAGTACCGTATTTACGTTCACCTGTGGTGCGACCTCTTCCCCATAAGAGCCTTCATACTGCGAATAAAAACGATACCAAAACGGCTGAAAAGAAAACTGAAACGATGAAGAATAATGCAATAAAATGGCTATACGCCGTACCTGAAAAGAAAAAGCTGTACATACTTGCTCTGATGATAGTACAGGCTCTGCACGGAGCAAGCGGTGTGCTGTATGCCTTGCTGTTGCGGAATATCGTGGATAACGCGACTGCACACGACAGAAGCGGCTTCTGGTTTTATGTGCTGCTAACGGTTTTGCTTGTACTTTCGCAGATAGGAATGAGAGCTATAATTCGCTGGCTGAACGAGTTATCGAGAGCGACTTTCGAGAACATCTTCAAGGCTCGGCTCATGCGGAATATCCTGCGTAAAGATTTTGCAAGCGTGAACGCCGTCCATTCGGGCGAATGGCTCAACAGGCTGACAAATGATACAGTCGTAGTTGCCGAAAGCTATGTGGACATACTTCCCGGACTGGTGGGAATGGTGGTAAAGCTGATAAGTGCGGTCATTATGATGATCGTCCTTGACTGGCGGTTCGCCTGCGTACTGCTCCCCTGCGGCGTTCTGCTGATACTGCTGACCTATGCCTTCCGCAAGGTGCTGAAAAAGCTCCATAAGAACGTGCAGGAGCGCGACGGTAAGCTCCGTATATTCCTGCAGGAGCACATCGGCAGCATGATGATAATTCGCTCCTTTGCAGCAGAACAGCAAACGGAAGATGAAGCCGTTACCAAAATGCATGCGCATAAGAGTTCCCGAATGAAGAGAAACCGCTTCTCCAACTTCTGTAACATCGGCTTCGGTATTGCTATGAACGGAATGTACCTGTTCGGCGTGTGCTACTGCGGATATGGGATACTGCTCGGTACTATCTCCTATGGTACGCTGACCGCTATCACACAGCTCATATCGCAGATACAAGCTCCGTTTGCCAATATCACGGGCTATCTGCCGAGATTTTATGCTATGACCGCAAGTGCTGAGCGCCTTATGGAGATTGAAAGCTTCTCTGATGACTGCGAAAAAACTGCACTTGACATTGATACAGTCAAGGCATATTATTCCGATAAGCTGGGAGCTTTCGGCTTGAAAAATGCCGATTTCACCTATTATCCTGCAGTTGACAGCATCAAGGACTTGTCAAAAGATGATCAGCCCATAGTGCTGAAAAACATCAGTATTGAAATAAAAAAAGGCGAATATGTGGCGTTTACAGGTCACAGCGGCTGCGGAAAATCGACGGTTTTGAAACTGTTGATGAGCATTTATAAGCTGGACAGCGGAGAGCGCTATCTGACCGATACAGACGGTGAAAAGCCGTTATCCGCAGAATGGCACAGGCTGTTCGCCTACGTTCCGCAGGGCAATCAGCTCATGAGCGGAACGATACGCGATGTGGTATGCTTTGCGGATAAAAGCGGACTGCATGATGAAGAGCGCATTAATAATGCCCTGAAAATAGCCTGTGCTTATGAGTTCGTAAGCGAGCTTGAAAGCGGCATTGATACTCTCCTCGGTGAGCGCGGAACAGGTCTCTCCGAGGGACAGATGCAGCGTATCGCAATAGCAAGGGCGATATTCAGTGATAGCCCGATACTGCTCCTTGATGAAGCCACGTCTGCACTTGACGAGCATACGGAAAAACTGCTGCTGCAAAATCTACGGAGTATGACGGATAAAACGGTAGTCATTGTCACGCATCGTCCTGCGGCACTGGAGATATGCGACAGGGTCATTGACTTCACAGACTTGCAGAGTAACAATTGATATATAAAGACTCGGGACGGCTGCACGCCGTCCTTTTTTGCTGTGGTATCATAATATAAAAAAACAGCAGATGTTCCCTAAAGATACATCTGCTGTTCTGTTTCACAGTCTGTTACAGGTCTTTATCCGACAGCTTCGGACAGACCTGCATAGCATTAATAATCGTTTGTTTCAGGAGTACCTGATGCAGGACTTGTTGTGATAACGTCCTCGTTGTCAAATTTGATTATCTCCATTTCGGGAGCTGTATACTTTTCCTTCATTTTTCTATCTCCTTTCAATTGCCTGCGTAATCTGTTGCAGCAATAAAGTATTCATAAAGCGCATTAGCCATTGCTACGTCCTTTTTGGGAGCGCCCTCCTTGCTCAGTACACGGTAAGCCCATGCCATAGGAGTAAATAAGTAATCAGTACCCTGATAGTTTACATTGAATGTAGTACCGAGCTGTGTAGGCTTAATACCCGGGATCTCAAAGCAGTACTTTCCGTTTGACCCCTGGAATACCTCAATTACAGAAAACGGTGAGATCACAAGCTTATTGTTTTCGTCATATGTCCACATATCATATGCAGCTATATTGTGGTGTGTATCCTCATACTTAGCTGTATACAGACGAACAGCAAGCTTTGAGTTCAGAACCAGTGAGATACTTGCTACACTTGAATCGAACATCGGTGCATACTTGCTGAAGCTGAATTTGCCGAAAGAAACTGTTGCATTGACGATATCATCAGTGTGATCCTTTACAGCAGGGATATCACCTTTTCCAAAATATGCGGAAGCAGCCTGTCCGTACTGCTTTGCTGCATCTACAAGAGCCTTGAACTTTGCATCTGATGATGTGTCAACAGTATCAAGGTAATCATTTGCTGAGAATGAAAGAGTATCAACAGGTGTTTCACTGCCGCCGTAATAGAGCTCGGCTGTGATAACGCTGTCCATATTGTTAGCAGCAACATTTGCTGTTGCGCAGTATACGTCCTGTCCGTTGATATTTCTGACATAGAGGCTCTGTGTGCCTTCATCTTCGCAGTTGCCCGATATCTTTACCTTGATATCAGCAGCATTGCCCTCATTGATCGTATCAACGATGAAGTTAAGACCGATACCGTCGCTGAGAGTGAGATTCTTTCCGCAGAACTTGGGAGCAGAAAGTCCGATAATGAAAGGATCATTCTGTGTGCCCTTGCCGCCTGTTATATAGAAGCCCTCAGCATCAGCTTCAGGATCTTCACGGGTAATATAAAAGCCGTTATGTACTTCCGTAAACATAGTCTCGCCTGTTTTCCATACATACTGGTTATATTTGTCAGAGCTCTCATATTCTGTTATTTTAAGATCACTGTCGATCTTTACAACAGGATAACCCGAATGAGGATCATCATCGATCTTGAACCATGTATCGCCTGTTACAGCGATAGTATCGCCTTCTCTGTAGAATGTACCCAGTGCAGGTGTCTTTGCTTCTGCAGGTGTCTTTTCTTCTTCTGCTGCATTAGCAACGATAGCACTGCCTGACTTGAAAAAGCCTCCTGCGTTTACAGGCAGTGCACCTGCTGCAAGAGCCATTGACATTATGAGTGCCGCTGTTTTCTTCAAACCATGCTGTTTTTTCATTGTTATGTCCTCCTGATCATTTTAACATAGAATCTAATTAAAAGCAGTTGCGTTTTCTGCTAATAAACGTAATAACATTGTCAATACTGCAATTATTGCATATCGGTATCAAAAAACCAAAATAAAAGGCGTTACAGGCTCAGTTACTGCATTACGTTTTGAGATTGAATATCAGATCTATGAGAAAATAATTTACGGAGTGTATTTATTTAGCCAATAACAACCCTAAGTATTCCAAATTATATCACAGAAAAATCTAAATGTCAATACTTAATTTGTCTTTTCTCAAATTATTTATAAAAAACAGCAATATTTGGAGCTGAAAGAGCAATAAATAGGAAAAACCGCATTCCACATGCAAAAATATCCCGTCCTGAAAAACGTCTGTCCGCAATGCATAATCAAACCAGACACGGAAATACTAACCTCACAAAATCACTATGATTTTTGGAGGTTTTATTATGAAAGCAACAGGCATTGTCAGACGTATCGATGACCTCGGACGTGTGGTCATTCCCAAGGAGATACGCCGCACCATGCGCATACGTGAGGGCGACCCCCTCGAAATATACACAAACAGCGACGGCGAGGTCATATTCAAGAAGTATTCCGCAGTCAGCGAAATGAGCGAGAACGCTGTCTATGTAGCTGATATCATGCATAAGATAGCAGGCTGTCCCGTTATCATATTCGATAAGGACCATGTGGTAGCCTCTGCGGGAGTTCCCCGCAAGGAGTTTGCCGAGCGCCGTGTCACAGTTCAGCTTGAAGAGCTCATGGAGAACCGCGGGCAGTTCTTCTGTCCCGACGGCAGCACAAACAACTTCTTCCCTGCGGAGGGCGTGGACAGAACAGCCATAGCAGCCCTGCCTATCATTACAGCAGGCGATGTTTCGGGAGCTGTAGCCTTTCTCACAAGCGAGAAGTGCACAGAGGTCACAGACCTGCAAAAGAGCCTGATAAACGCCGCCGCCCAGTTCCTTGCCCGTCAGATAGAGGGGTAAAAAAACTCCCACGCTTGTGGGAGTTTTTTTAATTCGGAATGCGGAATTAGAAATTCGGAATTGTAGGGGCGGCGTTCCGCCGCCCGTTGACAGAAAATAAATGAACATTGCCACATATATTTATCCGTGATAATTGCATTAAGACTTGCGGGCGCCCAAAGGGCGCCCCTACAAATAATTTCGGCATAATTGCATTGTCAGGCATACACGGGCGGATAATATCCGCCCCTACAAGCTAACGGCTAAAGGCTAACGGCTTGGGCGAACACAGTTCGCCCCACTTGACAACAGTCCGAACTTATGCTATGATATAAGGGCAAAGACCGTGAACGAATAAAACCTGTGCAGTGCCTGATACAGAGAGTTCCCGTATGGTGTGAGGGAATGAGGGCGCACAGTGACCTACATTCGGGAGTTGCCGCATTGAAACCAAGTAAATGCGGACGGGTATGCCCGTTACAGCTTGACGAGTTCCGCATAAACGGATAAATCGGGGTGGTACCGCGAGTAACTTCGCCCCCGAACAGTAAGACGCTGTTCGGGGGCTTTTATATTTTCCATGCAAGGGGGAAGAATATGAAAAGAGTCATTGCCTATCTCAGCCTTTCCGCGGCTGTGTTCCTTATATCGCTGATGTTTATGCACATCGGCTTCACAAGCCCTGCCAATAACGAGGCGGACTCCCCTTTCATACGAATGATAATATGCACCCTGCTGTGCATAGTGATAATCGGCTTCTCCACACGGTATGTACACCTTATAACTGGACTTGCGGGACTGGACAGCGCTCACCTGAATCTGGGCTTTACTATAGCCATTCTCCTTGCCCTGTTCGTGGAGTTCGTCAGCTTCGGCAATACTACTCTGGAGCCCTACTACGAAGCCCTCGCTGACAGATACAAGGGCGATACAGGCGAGTACTTCTACAGATACTGCAAATACGTTTTCATGGGCGGACAGGCTCTCATTGCAGTCCGCACATTCATACACTCGGCATTTCTTGGTCTCATAAAGACCATTATCAAGCACTGTGACTGATCTTCAAAAGGAGTTTTTATGACCGATAAGATAATTATCAAGGGCGCAAGAGCCAACAACCTAAAGAATATCAATCTGGAGCTCCCCCGTGACCGACTTATCGTCATGACGGGACTTTCGGGCTCGGGCAAGTCCTCACTTGCCTTCGATACCATTTACGCCGACGGTCAGCGCCGCTACGTGGAGAGCCTTTCCTCCTACGCGAGAATGTTTCTCGGACAAATGGAAAAGCCCGATGTGGACAGCATTGAGGGACTTTCCCCTGCTATCTCCATTGACCAGAAGACCACCTCCAAGAACCCCCGTTCCACCGTGGGAACTGTCACCGAGATATACGACTATCTCCGTCTGCTCTACGCAAGGATAGGCGTTCCCCACTGTCCTGTCTGCGGCAGGGTCATCTCCCAGCAGACCATTGACCAGATGGTGGATACCCTTATGGAGCTTCCCGCGGGCACTAAATTACAGCTTCTTGCTCCCATAGTCCGCAACAGAAAGGGACAGTACGCAAAGGAGCTTGAAAGCGCAAGAAAATCGGGCTTTGTCCGTGCAAGAGTTGACGGCATCATGTACGAGCTCAGCGAGGAGATAAAGCTTGACAAGAACAAGAAGCACAACATCGAGATAATCGTTGACCGTATAGTCATAAAAGAGGGCATCGAGTCCCGAATCACCGACAGCCTTGAAACTGTGTTCAATCTCTCGGGGGGACTTGCCATTGCGGACGTCATTGACGGTGAGGAGATTCTTTTCTCCCAGAATTACGCCTGTCCCGAGCACAATATCAGCATCGGGGAGCTTGAACCAGTCATGTTCTCGTTCAATAACCCCGTGGGAGCCTGCCCCAAGTGTACGGGTCTGGGTGTGTTCAGGCACATCGACCCCGATCTCATTATCCCCAACAAAGACCTGTCTATCGAGGAGGGAGCCATAAACGCCTCGGGCTGGAACAGCCTCGACGAGACATCTATCGCTATGATGTACTACCGCGCTATCTCAAAGAAGTACGGCGTGCCCATTGATGTTCCCGTAAGCAAACTGAAAAAGGAACAGCTTGACCTTTTCCTCTACGGCACAGGCGACGAGACCTTGGAGCTGAAACGTCCTGCTTCACTGGGGGGCGGAAGCTACAACTCCCCATTTGAGGGCGTGGTCAATAACCTTGAACGCCGCTACAGGGAGACTTCAAGCGAGTGGTCAAAGAACGAGATAGAGGAGTATATGAGCGAGGTGGAGTGCCCCGTCTGCAAGGGCAAGCGTCTCCGCGACGAGTACCTTGCCGTAACCGTTGGTGACAAGAACATCAGCGACCTCACAGACCTTTCCGTAAAGGACGGGCTGAAATTCTTCGGCGGCTTGAAGCTCTCGGAGCATGACAGCTTCGTGGGTGAGCGCATAATCAAGGAGATAAATGAGCGCCTGGGCTTCCTGAGAAGCGTGGGACTTGAATACCTTACCCTGTCCCGTGCGGCAGGAACTCTCTCAGGCGGCGAAAGCCAGCGCATACGCCTTGCCACACAGATAGGCTCCTCACTGGTGGGAGTTCTCTATATCCTTGACGAGCCAAGCATAGGACTTCATCAGCGTGACAACGACAAGCTCATAGCTACCCTGAAAAGGCTCCGCGATTTAGGCAATACGCTCATAGTGGTGGAGCACGACGACGATACAATGCTTGCCGCTGATTACATCGTGGACATCGGCCCCGGTGCAGGTATCCACGGCGGCGAGGTAGTTTTCGCAGGCACAGTGGACAAGCTCCTCAAATGCAAGACCTCCATAACAGGTCAGTACCTCAGCGGCAAAAAGAAAATAGAGATACCAAAGAAGCGCCGAAGCGGCAATGGCAAATTCCTCACAGTCCGCGGAGCTTCCGAGCATAATCTGCAAAATATAGACGTTTCCATTCCCCTCGGGGAGCTTGTATGCGTTACGGGAGTGTCGGGCTCTGGCAAGTCCTCGCTGGTGAACGAGATAATCTACAAGCATCTTGCGGCAAAGCTTAACCGCGCAAAGACAAGGTGGGGACAGTTCACCGAGATGGAGGGGCTTGAAAATCTGGACAAGGTCATCTGCATAGACCAGTCCCCTATAGGACGCACTCCACGTTCAAACCCTGCGACTTATACGGGCGTATTCGGCGATATACGCGAGCTCTTCGCAAAAACTCCCGACGCAAAGGCTCACGGCTATTCAAGCGGACGGTTCTCCTTCAACGTAAAGGGCGGACGCTGCGAAGCCTGCGAGGGCGACGGCATAATCAAGATAGAGATGCACTTCCTGCCAGATATCTACGTGCCCTGCGAGGTCTGCAAGGGTAAGCGCTATAACCGCGAAACTCTGGATATCCACTACAAGGGCAAGTCCATTTACGACGTCCTTGAAATGACCGTGGACGAGGGCGTGGAGTTCTTCGAGCATATCCCCAAGATAGCCAAGAAGCTGAAAACCTTACAGGAGGTGGGGCTGGGCTACATCAAGATAGGTCAGCCTGCAACAACGCTCTCGGGCGGCGAGGCTCAGCGAGTGAAGCTGTCCACGGAGCTGTCAAAGCGCTCCACGGGCAATACTATTTATATATTAGACGAGCCCACAACGGGTCTCCATACAGCCGATGTACACAAGCTCATTGACGTGCTGCAAAGGCTGACAGACCAAGGAAATACAGTTCTCGTCATCGAGCACAACCTCAACGTCATCAAGGTCGCCGACCACATCATAGACTTAGGTCCCGAGGGCGGCGACGGCGGAGGAACTGTGGTGGCACAGGGTACTCCCGAGGAAGTGGCTCAGTGCGAAAAGTCCTACACGGGACAGTACCTGAAACCGTACCTCAAGTAAACCAGAAGCACCGAAAGGTCGTGATATACATGAAAACGCCCGACGTTTTCATTGCTTATCAATACAGCGTTCACTGAACGCCGATACAAGTTTAATAATGATAAATTATAAAGGAGAAATAAATTATGACTACTTTTGAAGAACTCAAGCGCAGAGGACTCCTCGCGCAGCTAACAGACGAAAAGGAAATTGAGGAGCTTGTCAACGCAGGCAAGGCTACCTTCTACATCGGCTTTGACCCAACTGCCGATTCACTCCACGTTGGTCACTTCATGGCACTCTGCCTTATGAAGCGTCTCCAGATGGCAGGCAACAAGCCTATCGTACTCATCGGCGGCGGTACAGCCATGATAGGCGACCCCTCGGGCAAGACCGACATGCGCAAGATGATGACTCCCGAGACTATCCAGCACAACGTTGACTGCTTCAAGAAGCAGATGAGCCGCTTCATCGACTTCTCCGAGGACAAGGCTATCGTAGTCAACAATGCTGACTGGCTCATGAACCTGAACTACATAGAGGTGCTCCGCGAAGTAGGCGCTCATTTCAGTGTAAACCGCATGCTCACAGCCGAGTGCTACAAGCAGAGACTTGAGCGCGGACTCTCATTCCTTGAATTCAACTACATGATAATGCAGAGCTACGACTTCTACCAGCTCTTCCGGAAGTACGGCTGCAATATGCAGTTCGGCGGCGACGACCAGTGGAGCAACATGCTGGGCGGTACTGAGCTCATCAGAAGAAAGCTTGGCAAGGACGCTTACGCTATGACTATCACTCTGCTCCTCAACTCAGAGGGCAAGAAAATGGGCAAGACCGAAAAGGGCGCAGTATGGCTCGACCCCGAGAAGACCTCACCTTACGACTTCTTCCAGTACTGGAGAAACGTGGACGACGCAGACGTTATCAAGTGCCTGAAAATGCTCACATTCGTTCCCGTTGAGCAGATAGAGGAAATGGAAAAGACCATGGAGGGTGCTCAGTTCAACGCTGCCAAGGAGCTTCTTGCTTACGAGCTCACAAAGCTTGTCCACGGCGAGGAAGAGGCTGAAAAGGCTAAGGCAGCTGCAAAGGCACTCTTCGGCGGCAGCGGCTCAAACGAGAATATGCCTGTGGCTGAGATAGACTCCGCAGACCTTACAGACGGCGCTATCGGACTTCTCACACTTCTGGTAAAGGCTGAGCTGGCTCCCTCAGTGTCCGAGGCACGACGTCTTGTACAGCAGGGCGGCATCACAGTCAACGACGAAAAGAAGACCGACCCCAAGGAAATGATAGTCCTCAGTGGAGAGACGATCGTCCGCAAGGGAAAGAAAGCATTCAAGAAAATTGTTATAAAATAAGTGCTTTTTACGACAAGTATAAATTAATCAAAAAAAATAATTATTTAGATATTTTTTCTTTACGAAACTATTGACAAACTAAAAAAAACAACGTATAATATAGGAAAATCTTAGTTTTCTTCATCATGATAAAGGGGGGCTTTTTTATGAAAAGAAACAGAAAACAAGGTTTTACCTTGATAGAGCTTATAGTTGTTATCGCCATCATCGGCGTACTGTCAGCTATACTCATTCCGTCCATCATCGGATATGTTAAGAAGTCCAAGCGCACCGCCGATATATCCACGGCACATACCATTTATGAGGGTGTACTTGCAGTTCTGGCAGACGATGAGGACATTCAGGACGCTTTTATAAAGAATAATACCAATAAGGGTCAGGTAACTATTTCAAGTGCAGGTTCAAACACCACCTATGATCTCTATGTGGTATGTTCCAAGGACGGTGCCGCAAATGCAGGCGGAAACCATGCTGTATGGTCAAACGGAAGCGCTGACGCCCTGCCGTTTGAAGACGCTCTTAACAATCTGATGGGTTCCGGAAAGTGTCCTGTAAAATACACTAAGTCTGATAAGGGAAAACCACTCAACCGCTGGTTTATCTGTACTCGCAACAACGGTATTGAGGACGCTGAGATCTGGGTAGGAAACGGAAGCAACGATACTCCTATGTACAGACTCTGGCCCAATACACAAAGCGATTATAATTAACGACCGACGTAAGACCAAAGATATTAACTAAGATTTTGAGCCCTGCTGAAAAGGCAGGGCTCTATTTATTGTTCAGTGGTTAGTAGGGGCGGATATTATCCGCCCGTCAATTCATAATGCATAATTATTGTGGGCGAGTAAAACAAGCGTCAACGTGGCAAGGCGGCGCGGGCTCCGCGCTGTAGGTGCTACTTTTGGCAGTACGCTGGCGACAATGAAATGAACATTGCAGCATATATCCGCCCGTGATAATTGCATTATGTCTTGCGGACGCCCAAAGGGCGCCCCTACACTCTCAACTCTCAATTCTAAACTCTCAACTTTTTAATTTTGGGGACTTGAAATTTGACGAGGATTGGTATATAATAAATTATTATAGTGTTAACGGGAGGAAGAAAAAATGAGTTTCAAAATTGGATTTGACAACGAAAAATACCTTAAAATGCAGTCTGAGCATATCAGGCAGCGTATCGCAGAGTTCGGCGACAAGCTCTATCTGGAGTTCGGTGGAAAGCTGTTTGACGACTTTCACGCTTCGAGAGTGCTCCCGGGATTCAAGCCCGACAGTAAGCTCCAGATGTTATTGCAGCTCAAGGACGAGGCGGAGATAGTAATTGTCATCAATTCCGACGATATCGAGAAGAACAAGGTAAGAGGCGACCTTGGCATCACATATGACGTGGACGTTATCCGTCTGCTCAATGTCTTCACCAAGATAGGTCTCTATGTCAGCAGCGTTGTCCTCACAAGATACGACAATCAGCCCACAGCCGACGCTTTCCAGAAGCGCCTTGAAGCTCTCGGCGTAAAGGTCTACCACCACTACAGCATAAAGGGCTATCCTTCCAACCTTAAATACATCATCAGCGATGAGGGCTACGGCAAGAACGACTACATCGAGACCTCACGCAAGCTCGTTGTCATTACCGCTCCGGGACCCGGAAGCGGCAAAATGGCTACCTGCCTCTCGCAGCTCTACCATGAGCACAAGAGGGGACTTAACGCAGGCTACGCCAAGTTCGAGACCTTTCCCATATGGAACCTTGCTCTCCGTCACCCCGTTAATATCGCCTATGAGGCTGCTACTTCCGACCTCAACGACGTTAATATGATAGACCCCTTCCACCTTGAAGCCTACGGCAAGACTACCGTTAACTACAACCGTGATGTGGAGATATTCCCCGTGCTCAACGCTATGTTCGAGACTATTCTCGGCGAATCTCCCTACAAGTCTCCTACGGATATGGGCGTTAATATGGCAGGCAACTGCATAATCGACGACGAGGCAGTCTGTGAGGCTGCAAAGCAGGAGATAATCCGCCGCTACTACACAGGCATGTGCGAGTACAGAAAGGGCCTTATCTCAGAAGACGAGGTAATGAAGCTGGAGCTCCTCATGAAGCAGGCAAGCGTTACAGTTGAGGACAGAAAGGTAGTATCCGCAGCTCTCGCAAAGGAAAAGGCTACTGAGGGACCTGCCGCTGCTATGGAGCTTCCCGACGGAACTGTCATCACAGGACGCACATCGAATCTTCTGGGCGCAGTATCGGCTCTGCTGCTGAATGCGCTGAAGCACTTTGCAGATATCGACGACGATATACTGCTCATGTCTCCTCACGTTATCGAGCCTATCATGGCGCTTAAAGTAAATCACCTTGGCAACAGCAACCCGAGAATGCATACGGACGAAACTCTCATCGCTCTGTCTATCTGTGCAAACACCGACGAGAACGCCAAAAAGGCTATGGAGCAGATATCCAAGCTCCGCGGCTGCGAGGTCCATTCTACAGTTATCCTCTCGGCAGTTGACGAGCGTATCTTCAAGAGACTGGGCATCAATCTCACCTGCGAGCCTAAGTACGAGGCATAGTAGTGATTAGTTATTAGTGCATAGTGATTAGTAGTGGGCGCACAATGTGCGCCCTTTTCTTGTGTTGAAATTTACATGATTATCAGGCATACAAGTGCGGTCGGGGACGCCCGTCCATACAGAACAAAAAGGCTCCTCAGATGAGGAGCTCTTTTCATTGATAGTTGTAAAAGGCAATAAACTTCTCAGAGCTGTATCCGCAGTCCGAAAAGCGCTTTTTTGCCTCATCGGCTGAGACCGCGTCGCGGATAAGTCCCGCAAGCTTTGAATATGTATGCTTTTCGGTGTCTTTAAGCTCGGAAACATCACCGCTTATCAACATCATATTAAAGTTCATTTTCAGGTCCGCAAGACCGTCTGCTGCTATGTATTCTCCGAAATGTGACCGGATATAGTAATAATCAACGCCGTCGCTGCTGCATATGAGCATTACCTGAGACGGTACGTAGGAATCGCAGCCTGTATAGGCTCCGCCCTCAAAATCGCTGATCTTGTGCTTTTCCTTGAACACCTTTACTCTGGTGATATTATCGGGATAATTTGTCTGTTCGCAGTAATTCACCAGATACTTCTCGCCGAGCCCGTTGCTCAGCTCGTAGGTGTACGTAGGATAGTCCTGCAGCCCGCAGCTGAACAGGAACAGTGCCATAAACGGCATTATCAGCAGCAGTGCCTTTCTGAGCTTCAAGCCGTATCCCCCCTGTTTACGCATTAATATATGCTTTTCGCGGACGTCCGCTATTCCCCTTATGCAGTCGGAACGCCTGCTTTCCGCAGTTTTTACCACAGACAAAGCGTGCTGAAATCGTTTATGGTAGTCAGCATATTGAAGATAAAATAAAACGACATTATCAGGACCATACCGATACCGTACTTTATCAGTATGATAAAAACCATATTCATGGGCTTTACGCCGCCCACGGACTTTATGCGGGTGCTTCCCGCTCCGTTATGCTTCAGCTTTTTCACAGACCGCATGGCGAACCTGAAATACAGCCAGTTGGCAAAGAGACAGCACAGAGCCCTCACGCCCATATCGGCTATCATAAAGACATCGTTCATGGTCTTGATAAGATTCTTGTTATCATTTATGAACAGTGCTATATCACTGGGATACTCCTCGATATACATAAGCAGATTTGCGGGAAGATTGAAGATTATCCCAAGAATGGCAGCAAGTATCGCCCAGCCCCACATCTTCCTGTTTGCGAAGAACAGCGACGGGAAGATAAGACTGAACAGATTGAATGAGGGTCTTGCTCCGCTCTCCTTCATCTGCTTGAACTTAGGCACGTAATATATAGTGCTGGGACCTATGAAATCGGAAACGTCCTTTAAAGACGCTCCGCCCATATCCTCATCGGGATCGTAGCCGAGATATTTCAGAGGATCGAAAAGTTCCTCCTGAGTGTATGATGAAAAAGGGTCATGGTGCTGTTCGCCGCTCCCGCCTGCTTTCTCAAAGGGATCGCTGGTAGCCTCGGCAAGGTCGCTGCCGCAGCGCTGGCACTTCTCGTCCGTAGCTCTGTTGGGAAATCTGCATATGGGGCAAACCTTGTACATCTTTTCCTGATGCACACTGCGTTTCCACTTCTCTCCTGTCCCGTGAAGAGCGATATTCGCGCAATGGTTCTCTATTTTATAGCATTCTCTGTGATGAGGCGTGCCGCATTCGGGACACACAACTATATCGTCATCAGCAGTAAAGCTCTTGCTGCAAACGGGACATATCTCTCCGATATAATCCATTTCTAAGCCCCCTTTATTGGAATTACAAATCTTAAATTATATTATACCACTTTTCCACTGTAAAAATCAAGCTTTTTCTGTAATATAAAACACCGAGCCGCAAAAATTCAAAAAAATTCAAAAATACTATGGTAATTTATTCTCATCTGTGATATAATAAATTATATGTGCAGAACTGTCAAAAGTACCTGCAGCAGTATTATGATCGGAGAACAAGTTTTATGATATATAAAAGGTCAGAGCTTGGCGAGGGTATCGGATTTACGTCCATAGTTGACGAAAAATTCAAATCTGACGTGCTTGTGGTATATTTCCTTACCGAGTCAGACGAAAAGACTGCCGCTCTCAATAATCTCGGCACAGGTGTACTTGCGGTATCAAACAGAAAATACCCCACCTATGCTTCACTGAGCGAAAAGCTCTCTGAGCTCTACGGCGCGGGAGTTGGCTCTATCGCCAAGAAAAAGGGCGACGCACAGGTGCTGGGACTCAGCGCCTCATGGCTGGACGACAAATACGCTATCGACGGAGAGGATATCAGCGGTGAAATGGTGTCTGTGGTACACGACTGCCTGTTTGCTCCCAATATTGCCGACGGAGCATTTGACGCCGAATCCTTTGCAATGGTAAAGAAAGACCTTCTTGACAATATAAGCGCAGAGTTCAACCAGAAGCGCGGCTACGCCTTTACAAGAGCCGTTCAGACAGCCTACCGCGGCGAGCCTGCGGCAATAATGGAATACGGCTCACGGGAAGCAGTTCTCTCCTCTACCGCTGAGGAAGCCTATCAGGCGTATCAGGAGCTGCTGAGGACAGCCAAAATAGAGATATATCTCGTCTCACCTCAGGAGGACAGCAAGTTCGCGGATATGTTCCGTGAGAGCTTCGCAAAGCTTGAAAGAGCTCCCAAGGAGGTCAGCATACGCAACCACAGCCCTTTGAAAGCTCAGGTGGAGACAGTTTCCGAGGAATACGACGTGAACCAGTGCAAGGCTGTGCTGAACTTCAAGACCGATTCCGACGACAAGTACGCCCTGAAAATGGTCAGCATCATACTGGGAGAGCTCCCCTTTTCAAAGCTCTTCCTCAATGTGCGCGAAAAGCTTAGCCTGTGCTATTACTGCACCAGCCGCTCTGTGTCCATTAAGGGCTCATTCTTCATCGACTGCGGCGTAGAGAAGAAAAACATAGAAAAGGCAAAGGCTGAGATACTGGCTCAGCTTGAAGAGATAAAGAAGGGCAATATCTCCGAAATGGAGATACAGGGTACCCTTATGGCGCTTGACAACGCCATATTGCAGGTGGGCGACACTCCTGCCTCTTATATCAACTGGTATGCGGACTGCTTCTTCGACAACGACTACTACACCCCCGAGGAACACTACCGCAGATACTGCGATGTGACCAAGGAAAGAATGGTGGAAGCCGCAAAGTCGCTGAAGCTTGACAGCATCTACCTCATGCTCAACAAGGAGGTACAGGAATAATGGAAAAGGAGATCCTTACCGGCGCCCGTACAGGCGACAGCTGTATCCGCGTAAAGCACAGCAGCGGACTTGATATCTACATCTGCGAAATGCCCGGATTCAGTGGTATCGAAGCCCTCTTCGGCACAAAGTACGGCTCTGTGAACACCATGTTCAAGATAGCCGCCGACAGCGAATATACCACTGTTCCCGAGGGTATCGCCCATTTTCTGGAGCACAAGCTCTTTGAGAACGAGGACTGCGGAGTTTTCCAGCTCTACGCAAAAACAGGCGCTTCATGCAACGCCTATACCTCCTTCGACAAGACCTGCTACCTGTTCAACTGCTCGCGGAACTATGAGGAGAATCTGGAAATACTGCTGGATTTCGTCCAGAAGCCATACTTCACAAAGGAAAATGTGGACAAGGAAATGGGCATCATCGGTCAGGAGATACAAATGACCAACGATAACCCAGAATGGCGGGTATTCTTCAATATGCTCAGGGCTATGTACCACGCCCACCCAGTAAAGACCGACATCGCAGGCACTGTGGAGAGCATAGCAAAGATAGACGCAGACCTGCTGTACAAGTGCTACGATACATTCTATAATCTCAATAACATGGTGCTTTCCATTGCGGGAAACATCAGTGCGGACAAGGTCCTGGAGATATGCGACAAGCACCTGAAGCCCTGCAGCGACAAGGGGCTTGAATCCGTATTCCCACCCGAGCCTGCCGAAATTGTCGAGCCCGAGGTACATGAGGTACAGCCCATAGGCACTTCTATCTTCCACCTGGGCTACAAGTGCGCTCCCAAAAGCGGCACCGACCGTCTGAAAGCCGTTTCTGCGGCTTCAATAGTCTCGTCACTGCTCACCGACCCTGCACTTCCCATGTGCAAGCGCCTGCTGAAAGACGAGATAATCAATTCCACCTTCAACTGCGAGGTATTCTACGGCGACGGCTACTTCACCCTGATATTCTCGGGAGAAGCCGACAGCCCCCGGCTTATCCGCGAGGCTGTATTTGCCGAGATAGACCGCCTTATCGCCGACGGCATTAATGAAAAGGACTTCCAGCGCGTAAAGAAGTCTGCCTACGGCGCTATGGTGCGGGAGCTCAACAACGTTGAGGCTGTTGCAAGCCTTATGCTCAACGCTTATATGGAGGGTGTCTCGCCATATGACTCCATAAGCATAATGTCAGAGCTCACCTGCGGAGATGTAATTGAATTTATGCGCACAGAGCTGCGCCGTGACAGATGCGTTCTGTCCGTAATAGAAACGGAGGCTTAATCAATGTCCACAGAAACACTTTTAGAACCACACGAAATACAATTCCCCCACCTTGGCTGGAAATTCAGCATCGATCCTACTGCATTCTCTCTATTCGGCTTTGATATACAGTGGTACGGAATAATCATCACTCTCGGTCTTATCCTTGCACTTATCTACGTTCTTCCCAGAATGAAACGCTTCGGTCTTGACTCCGACAGGGCTATCGACGCCGTTATAGGCGGAGTTATCGGCGGTATCATAGGTGCTCGTATATACTACGTGCTCATGCGCTGGGACGAGTATAAGGGTGACTGGAAGTCCATAATCAACACCCGTCAGGGCGGTCTTGCAATTTACGGCGGTATCATAGGAGCCCTTTTAGTGGGACTGCTCATATGCAAGATACGCAAGGTCAAAAAGCTCCCCATGCTGGATATCACCGCACTGGGCTTGCTCATAGGTCAGGGCATAGGACGCTGGGGCAACTTCTTCAATCAGGAAGCCTTCGGCACTAACACCGATTCATTCCTGGGCATGACAGGCGGCACTATACAGCGCACTATCAGCGACGGTATGCAGATGGGCGGAGACATGTACAACAACGGTCTCAATATGCTGTGGGAAAAGCCCGTACACCCCTGCTTCTTCTATGAATCCGTATGGTGTCTGCTGGGCTTTGTCATACTGGCATTCTGGTCAAAGCGCAGAAAGTACGACGGTCAGATATTCCTCATGTACCTTGCATGGTACGGCGCCGAGCGCTTCATCGTTGAGGGGCTCCGCACAGACAGCCTAATGCTGGGCAATATCCGCATCTCACAGGCTCTGTCAGCAGTTATCTTCGTAGCTTCCGTGATACTCCAGATAGTGCTCTTCTCCAAAAAGAAGCGCGACCCCGAGTGTATGCCCCTGTACGTTAATACAGAGGAATCACACCACCTCATCGAAGAGTCACGCCGCAAGAAAATGGGTATCTCCCATGAGGACGCCAAGATAGACGGCATTGACGACGACGAGCTGGATATACTTAACGATGATGACGATGATTTCGACGAGTCTGAGCTTGACGCTCTCAGCGACGATGACGACGACGACTTCGATGACGACGATGATGATGAAGCTCCCGCAAAGCCTGCGGAGGCTTCTGAAAATAAAGATGATGACACAGAGGACGAAAAGTCCGATGAAAACAAGGAGGATAAATAACCATGGCACAGCTAATCGACGGAAAAGCAGTTTCAGCAGCAGTAAAAAATGAGGTAGCAGAGGAAACAGCAAAGCTCAGGGAAGAAAAAGGACTCAAGGTAGGTCTTGCAGTTGTTATCGTAGGCAACAATCCCGCTTCAAGAGTATACGTAAACAACAAGAAAAAAGCCTGCGAGGCTGTAGGCTTCCAGTCATATGAGTACGCTCTCGACGAGTCCACAACTCAGGAGCAGCTCCTCGACCTCGTTAATGTACTCAACCGCGACGACAGAGTAAACGGCATACTGGTACAGCTCCCGCTGCCAAAGCATATTGACGAAAAGGCAGTTATCAACGCTATCTCTCCCGACAAGGATGTTGACGCATTCCACCCTATCAACGTGGGCAAGATAATGATAGGCGAATACTCATTCCTGCCCTGTACTCCGGCAGGCGTTATGCGCCTTATCGAGAGCACAGGCACAGATATCACAGGCAAGCAATGCGTAGTTATCGGCAGAAGCAATATCGTGGGCAAGCCTCAGGCTATGCTGCTTCTCCAAAAGAACGGCACAGTTACTATCTGCCACTCCAAGACCAAGAACCTCAAGGAAGTATGCCTCGGCGCTGATATCCTCGTTGTTGCCATTGGTAAGGCTAACTTCGTAACAGGCGACATGATAAAGGAGGGCGCTGTTGTTATCGACGTAGGCATGAACCGCCTCGACAACGGCAAGCTCTGCGGTGACGTTGAGTTCGAGTCCGCCGAGAAGAAGGCTTCATTCATCACTCCCGTCCCCGGCGGCGTAGGTCCTATGACTATCGCTATGCTCATGAAGAACACCCTCACAGCTGCTAAACAGCAGGCGGGGATTGAATGAGCCGTTAACCATTAGCCGTTAACTTGTAGGGGCTGCCTTTGGCAGTCCGCAAGTCTCAAAAAGACCTCAAATGACCATTTGTAGGGGACGGCGTCCTCGACGTCCCGTTAATTACGTTGCAAATAACGTGAAATCATTGTAGGGGCGGATATTATCCGCCCGAAAAATAAAAGCGCAGCAGGTATTATCCTTGCTGCGCTGTATTTTTATTATGTCATGGAGTCCATGTCATATTCACACCAATAATTGTCCAATCATTTTTGTTATCAAAGCTAAAAACGATGCTTCTTTCCTCGTCGGTGAAAACAGTTGATGTTTCTGTATAATTAAATATATTTTCAGATTCTTTGAAAGTCGGTTCGCCGCTGTTTGCGACCAGTTCATCAGCTGTAAGATTATAAGGGAAAGAAAATTCAAAATTATTACTATAAGCCCCTTTTTCTTTATCAGTTTCGTTTTCACCATAGTTTACGTAACAAAGAACACAATCTTTCATAGGGGTTCCTTCCTCTTTAAGATTGCAGAAATACAAATCTACTCCTCCAAACAATACTTTTCCACTTATATTATATTTAATTGCACAGCCAGCCACGTGCGGATCACCGTAAAAGCTTTCTTTCCACACCTTATCGTAATTGTCCTTTGGTTCTAAGCCTGCGTCAAGGAAATCCTGTAATGTAGATACGCCGAGCGTCATCAAATGACCGTTATACTTAAAACTCATGTTATTAAAGTCAACGTATTTGTCGCTGAGCTCTTTTGGAACAGCCGCCTCTGTTGCTGCTTCTGTGGTTATTTCTTCCGCTGCTTCTGTGGTTATTTCTTCCGCTGCTTCTGTTGTTACTTCGGCTGATTTTGTTGCTTCTGTCGCCTTTTCCGAAGTCTTTTCGCTTGTTTTAGCCTCGCCGCAGGCTGTAAGTCCCAGCATTGCCACGACTGCTGCTGCGATAAACTGTTTTTTCATGTAAATTTCTCCTTTTTCGCCTGTTATCAGGCTTTATTCATTGTCAATTATAGCACCGACCGCAGAAGCCGTCAACAAAAAAAAAAATTAACCATTAAATCATGCGTTTGATTAAATTTCAGAAATATCAACAGCAATATATTAGTTATAACGCTCACCGTATGTTGCTGTACGTCAATTATTGCGGCGCAGAGCCTTTGACCTATGCAACACATAAAAATGATCCAATTTGTAGGGGAGCCCGAGGGCGGGCTCTCCTACAAGCTAACGGCTCGGGAGAGCACTGTTCGCACCTACTAACCACTAATCACTAATAACTGATAACTAAAAAGCGGCAGTTTACTGCAAATTGCTACATTATTCCAAAGGTATTGACATTTAATTGACAAACGTGTAAAATAGTAATGTATGAGTTTTTATAACGCTATTTTCCGCAGATTATTCAGACAGCTCATATCTGCGTTTTTATAATAAATGAATTAATTAAAGGGTGGTATATTTGGTATTCAGCAGCCTGAAATTTATTTTCATATTCCTGCCTGTTTTTATGATAGCTTATTCGCTGCCGGCCATTGGTCTGAAAGACGATCCCAAAACAGCGACACAGTACAGAAACTTCGTTATATTCGCGGGAAGTGTGCTTTTCTACAGCTTCGGCGTAAAAAAGCCCGTATATATCCTGCTGTTCCTGCTGACCGTTATGCTGAACTTCATAGTCGCGCAGTTCATCGAAAACAGCCGCTACCTGAGAAAGCTGTGGCTCACATTCGGTGTCCTGTTCAACTTCTGGTGGCTTATCTTCTTCAAGTACTGGTCATTCGGCACTGAGAACATCAATCACTTCTTCCATCAGAGCTTTACCGTAAAGGATATAATCCTCCCCATAGGTATAAGCTTTTATACATTCCAGAACGTCTCCTACATCATTGACGTTTACCGCAAAAAGGCAAAAGCCGAGAAGAACCTCGTCAATTACGGCGCTTACATAAGCATGTTCCCCCAGCTCATTGCAGGTCCTATCGTTACCTTCGACCACGTTGCAAAGGAGCTCAGAAGCCGCACACACACCATTCAGAAGGTGGAGGACGGTCTCAAGACCTTCACTATCGGTCTGGGCTACAAGGTTCTCATTGCCAATCAGATAGGCGGACTCTGGAGCGATATTTCCGCCATAGGCTATGAGAGCATATCCTCAAAGCTTGCGTGGCTGGGTATATTCGCTTACTCATTCCAGCTCTATTTCGACTTCTGCGGCTATTCCCTCATGGCAATAGGTCTCGGCAGGATAATGGGCTTTGAGCTCCCGAGAAACTTCGATCATCCCTATATGTCACTGACAATGACCGAGTTCTGGCGCCGCTGGCACATGACTCTGGGCTCATGGTTCAAGGACTACATCTATATCCCTCTGGGCGGCAACCGCAAGGGTGACGGACGCATGGTGTTCAATATGCTGATTGTCTGGCTCTTCACAGGTCTGTGGCACGGCGCAAGCTGGAACTTCGTACTGTGGGGACTGGTGCTCTTCCTTATCATCATGTCCGAAAAGTTCTGGACAGGCAAGGTGCTGAACAAGGTCAAGCCTCTCGGTCACCTGTATATGCTCCTGATAATACCGCTGACATGGCTGCTGTTCGCCATTACGGACTTCCATGAGCTGGGTATATACTTCAAGAGACTTATCCCGTTCCTGCCCCAGAAGACCTACGCGGTAATGGAGAACGACTATGTGGAATACTGGACTAAATACTGGAAATACTTCGCACTGGGCCTCCTTTTCTCCACAAGGATACCCGAGTTCATCTACAAGAAAATGAAAAATTCCATTATCACAGCCCTCGCTCTCTTAGCAGTATTCTGGATGGCTGTATACTGTATGGTCAAGGGTCTGGACGACCCGTTCATGTATTTCAGATTTTAAGGAGAAGATAAAGTGAACAAGTTCAAACAATTCGTATACACGCTGCTGCTGCTTTTCACATGCTTTGTGGCTTCGCCCTATATTTACAAGCAGATATGGAAGAGCAGCAAGGTGGTAGACTCCCCCAAGGCTTCCGCAAAGGAGACTGACACCGAAGCTCAGCAGACAGAAGAAAAGGCAACTGACGCTCCTGCGGACAGTACCACAGAGCCTCAGCCCACATCAGAGGGCGAAACAGCTGCTCCTGTTGAGGACGAGCCTACAGAGCCCACTACCTCACCTGTTGACTGGGTACAGAGCGACGCTTCATACTTCAATGACGCCCTGTTCATAGGCGATTCCCGTACAGTGGGCATACGTGATTACGGTACTCTGAAAAACGCCCAGTACTACTGCGATAAGGGTCTTTCATCATATCAGATAGACAAATCCTACGTTGACGGCAAGACCATATGGGACTTCCTCAGCGGTAAGAAGTTCGGCAAGATATACGTTATGCTGGGCATAAACGAGGTTGGCAACGACATAGAGTACACCACCTCCGCTTACAGGAAGCTCATTGACGGTCTCCGCGAAAAACAGCCCGACGCTATCATATACCTTGAGGGCAACCTCCATGTTGCCACATACGCTCAGACCTCTGCTATCACAAATGAGCGCATAGATATTCTCAACAGCAATATACAGGGGCTTGCAGACAACAAAAAAGACCTTCTATATCAATGTTAACGGCATCTTCGACGACGGCACGGGAGCTCTCCCTGCCGAGGACACCAGCGACGGCATTCACGTTTATGCAAAGCATTACGCTACATGGTGCGACTGGCTCTGTCAAAACACCGTTGCACCTGCTGCCCCGGCAGCAACAGAGGCTGCCAAGGCAGATACTACAGAATCTGCCACATATACCTCTGAGCCTGCAACAACGGCTCGTCCCCAGAACGAAAGCTTCTCAAATCAGTGATATCCATACCGAAAGGAGTAAAACATGGCAGAACTAAAAGTAGGATATAAAGGCAAAACTGTATATAATTCAACATTTACCATTCTGGAATTCCTCGGCGGCGGCGGACAGGGAAATGTCTACAGAGTCGAGTGCGGCGGCAAGGAAATGGCGCTGAAATGGTATCACAAGTCCACTATCGACAAAATGAAGAATCCCCAGGAATTCTACGAAAACCTGAAAGCCAACATAAAAAAGGGTGCTCCCACTGCCGCTTTTCTCTGGCCTGAGGAGCTCTCCAACTGGATAGACGGCAGCTTCGGCTATATCATGCCCCTCCGTCCCAATGGCTATGAGGAGCTGACACGCTTCCTGCTGTGGGACCCCAAGACACGCCGCATGAAGGCAAGCTTCGCCAATATCACAGCACGCTGCAATGCCGCTATCAATATCATTGAGGGCTTCCGCGCTCTCCACAATGACGGCTACAGCTATCAGGACCTGAACAACGGCAACTTTTTCATAAATCCTCAGAACGGCGATGTGCTCATCTGCGACAACGACAATGTTTCCGAGCGCGGTGTTAACTTCGGCATAGCAGGCAAACAGCGCTATATGGCTCCCGAGGTTGTTCTCGGCGGAGCTCCCGACAAGCGCTCAGACCGCTTCTCGCTGGCAGTTATCCTCTTCCGTATGCTGTTCATCGAGCACCCGCTGGAGGGCAAGTACTCCACTCCCCCATGCATGACGCCTGAGCTGGAGAAGAAGTTCTACGGCACCGACCCTGTATTTGTTCTCGACCCCGAGGACGACCGCAATGCCGCAAACAATCAGCTCAACACCAACACTCTCCGCTTCTGGAAGATTTATCCCGACTATATCCGCGACCTCTTCGTGCAGTCCTTCGGAAAGAGCTCCGTTAAGCCGCCCTATGACCGAGTTATCGAGCTCACATGGCTCGACGCCTTTGTAAAGCTGAGAAGCGAGACTGTTCCCTGCCCTCACTGCGGCAAGGAGACATTCATCGCTCCCAAATACTCCGTGAACTGTATGTACTGCGGCGGTCAGCTCACCTGCACCGAGAGCATCAAATTCAAGCGCTTTGAGCTGCCCTCATTCGGCGGAGCTAAGCTCTACGAGGGCATGACAGGCGATACCGACGGGGACTTCCACAAGGTCATCGGCGAGGTAGTCCGCAACAAGAAGGACCCCAGCAAGCATGCCCTGCGCAATCTTACCAACGACACATGGAGCGTAAAGCTCCCCGACAATACGGTCAAGACCGTAGACCCCAACGGCATTATGCCAATAAACAAGGGCTTTGTCCTCACTATCGGCAGAAGCGAGGGTACTGTAGAATAAACAAAAAACCGAAACAGGTCTACTGTTTCGGTTTTTTTGTAGGGGACGCCGCCCTCGGCGTCCCGCGTCTTTCCGTTAAATTTGTCGGGCTGATGCGGGCATCAGCCCCCTACGATTTATGATACATTTCACTACTCCAATGATAATGAGTATGGGAGCTGCTATTATCAGCAGCAAGCCCGCTTTTTCGATTATACTCATATCCTTGAAGATGCTTTCAGAGATGAATATCGCAGTGGGAGCGTCTGCGCCGCCGATAATGCCTATGCTTTCGGTTTTATAAGAAGTGAGCATACTTATTATCCCACATATCACACGTATATTAACGAGCAGTCCAACTGCAAGGAATATGACACCCATTAATAAAAAAATATTTCCTTTATTCTTCTTCATTATTTATTGTGTGTTTTGATATAAATTCTCATGATAGCCTTTGTCTATCAACGCTTTCTTTATTATGTCTAAGTTTCCATTTGTCCTTACAACTGTATACCCAACTGTTAATAATGCATTATTAACAAAGCTATCTCGTTCTTTTCTATCTTCTTTATTATGACTATTATCGTCGAGTTCCAAAAGCATAATAACTTTCATATTATCGACAATTGCAAAATCAATGTGTTTTGATTTAATTTTACCGAAATACTTCATAAATTCTTTTCCCGCTTTATTTGTATCAACCTCAATTAAATCTGCAAGCCTTATCTTTGCAAGTATTTGTAAATTTAAAGGAGCAATAATTTCTTTTAGATTATTGTAAAAATAGTATTCATTTTTTGTGAGTATATATTTTTTCTTGTATGGAAAAAAATTATCTGGTGTTTCCTCATCATTTTGCATATCCTCTTTTTTTTGAATTTCCTCATTGTTTTTTGTTTTTTCAATTTCTTCCTGTTTTTTTACTGGAGTATCAAATGTCTTTGGTCGTCTCGAAAGTATTAAAACAATTATTCCTATGATAATTACTGTTAAAAGTGTTTTATCCATTTTGGTATCCCCCTTTTATAAAAAATATCTAATGGATTATCATCTTATTAATATCTATATTATTCTTCTTCCTCGTCTTCTTCATCGTCATCGTCGGTGGGAAGAACTTCGATTATTACCTTTTCAACGTTCTGCTCATTGACCTCGGCAGCCGTTATGCGGAAGATACCGCTCTCGGCAGTCTCGCCTGCTTCGGGGATATGCTCCATAACATCAGTCACCCAACCGCCTACAGAGGTATAGTCCGTGGTTATCATGTCCTCGTCAAGGTCAAGCATTTCCAGCATATCGCTTATGCTCATATCGCCTGCCACCTCGTATTTATCGGGAGCAAGCATCATTATATTGGTCTCGATCTCGTCGTCCTCGTCGTATATCTCGCCAACCAGCTCCTCGATGATATCCTCAAGGGTAACGATACCCTTAGTGCCGCCGTACTGGTCGATGACTACGGCAAGATGTACCTTTGAGCGCTGCATATCCCGCATAGCCTCGCTTATGAGCTTGGTATCGGCAATGTGGGGTACCTCCTGTATTATGGAGTTCACATCGGTACCGCCCTCAACAAGCATTTTGAAGAAGGCTTTATTTGTAATGATTCCCACGATATTGTCAAGACTCTTCTCATAGACGGGCAGACGGGAGTACATCTCGGTGCTGAAAAGCTCCTTTATCTCGTCGATAGTAGAGCCAAGCTCAACGCCTATGACCTTTACACGGGGGATAAGTATCTCGTTTATGGTTATCTCATCAAATTCAAGAGCACTTTTCACAAGCTCGCTCTCCTGCTCCTCGATAACGCCCTGCTCCTCTATCTCGTCTATCATGTATTTCAGCTCGTCTTCGGTCACGCTGGGAGCTTCATCGCCCTTGGATACAAGGGACGAAAGCTTGTTGAGCAGCCACACAAATGGCTTGAACACCGCAACGAGAAACGACAGGGGCGCTGCAAATGCAAGTGCCAGTTTCTCGGCGTTTTTCTTGGCGTAGGACTTTGGGAGCACCTCGCAGAATATGAGCACCAGCACTGTTATCACTATCGTTGAAAGCGCAGGACCCTTAGCGCCCACAAGCTTGATGAATATAAGAGTGCTTACAGATGAAGTTGCTATATTGACGATATTATTGCCGATAAGAACTGCCGTGAGCACCTCATCAAAGCGGTTTGCAAGTCTGAGAGCCTTTTTGGCTTTTTTGCTGCCCTGAGCTTCATAATTTTTCAGACGGAGCTTGTTCACGCTTGAATAGGCGGTCTCGGTACCCGAAAACAGTGCTGAAAACACCATCATGGCAATGACAAGAACTATCTTCCATATATCTGAACTGTCCATAGAATTCCTTTCCTTAATATATATAATGTTTTTATTATATCATATATGTGGGAATAATGCAAGTAGTTATTAGTGAGTAGTGAGTAGAAAGTAGTGTAGGGGCGGATATTATCCGCCCGCGCCTGATAATGCAATCAACATGATACGCTTTGTAGGGGCTGGCGTCCTCGACAGCCCGTGTTCATATCATCAAAGTTTACGGGCGGCGAAACGGCGCCCCTACAATTTATTACGCATTACGAATTACGCATTACGCATTGAAATGGCTTTTCAGTTTCAACACATAAGCTCCCGAATTGTGATAGAATTTACACATAAAATTCTCAAAAACATTACATTTGCCGCAAATTAATATCACAAAGGGTGAATATAATATAATCACAGGCTGAGGGAGGACCTCAGATAAAGAAATAAATGTAAAGGAACGTGGAACATATGAGTGATTACAATTACAATTATAATAATCAGCAGGACCCCAACAATAACAACAACGGGGCAAATTATACAGGCTTCAGCACAGACAGCACTGAGGCTCCCAAGAAGCAGAAGAAGCACACAGTTCTGAAGACTGCCGCTTTCATTATGGCTATGGCATTGGTCTCAGCAGGCTCTATCGGTGCATACCGCTACTTCGCAGGTGAAAGCTTTACAGGCGGCTCACTCGTTGAGGAGCTTGAAGACGACGCTGAAAGCTCAACCAAGGAAGCTACAAAGAAGCTCCTCGCTTCA
Source organism: Ruminococcus flavefaciens AE3010 (assembly GCF_000526795.1). Taxonomy (NCBI): domain Bacteria; kingdom Bacillati; phylum Bacillota; class Clostridia; order Eubacteriales; family Oscillospiraceae; genus Ruminococcus; species Ruminococcus flavefaciens. The sequence goes on along the minus strand of NZ_JAGT01000001.1, from coordinate 3,420,206 downwards.
AAGGCTGTAAGCCTTATCAAGACAGAAGATGTGGGCGGCAATGTTCTCTCCAATGAGGAGATCGTTGAAAAGGTGCTCCCCTCTGTAGTCGGGATCGAGTCCTCATTTACCACTGAGCAGACTATCGGCAATGATTTCAGCGACTTCGAGGACTTCTTTGACTTCGGCTTTGGTTTCGGAAACGGCTTCGGCGGCGGCAGCGGCAGAAACAGCGAGCCTGTTACCAGAGAATACAAGGGCACAGGTACAGGCGTTATCATATCGGACAACGGCTACATCGTAACAAACGCTCACGTTATCTACGACAGCGAGTACGGCGGCGGCGAGGCTTCAAGCGTTTCTGTAGTTCTTGACAACGACAAGACATATGACGCTGAGGTGATCGGCTACGATACAGACTGCGACCTTGCAGTCCTCAAAATTGACGAAACAGGTCTCACAGCTGCCGAATTCGGCAACAGCGACGAGCTGAAACTGGGCGAATCCGTTATCGCTATCGGAAATCCTCTGGGCTTTGAGCTCATGGACACCGTTACAGGCGGTATGATCTCGGGTCTTAACAGAAATATCACCATCAACAACAAGGCTATGAACCTTATCCAGACCGATGCCGCTATCAACTCAGGCAACTCGGGCGGTCCCCTTATCAACAAATACGGTCAGGTCATCGGTATAAACTCTTCAAAGATGTCATCATCTTATTCTTCATCGGGAGCTTCCATTGAGGGTATCGGCTTCGCTATCCCCTCAAACGAGACAGCTTCTATCATTGACGACCTTATGAAGTACGGCTACGTTACAGGCAAGCCCCAGCTTGGTATCAGCGCTCAGAACGTATCTGAGGCAACAGCAAAGATGTACGACTGGCCTGTTGGTATCTACATCTATTCCGTAAACAAGGACAGTGCTGCTGAAAAGGCAGGTCTCAGAAAGGGCGATATCATCGTTAAGGTAGACGATAAGAAGGTCACCACGTCTGATGAACTGGTTGCACAGCTGAATACTCATTCTGCAGGCGATGAGATCGAGATCACATTCGTAAGAGACGAAGAGGAAAAGTCTGTCAAGGTAACTCTCGACGAAAAGGTAGTTGAGGAGCAGTCAAAGGAAGAAGAGACCACAAAGAGCAAGCCTAAGAAGGACAGCAAGGCTGAGGAAGAAAACGACGAACAGGACGACGCTGAGGAAGAAATCGACGAACAGGACGACGCTAAGGAAGAAGAGGACGAGAAGCAGTCCGCTAAGAAGTCCAAGGCAGACAAGGCTGAAAAAGCCGAAAAGAACGACAAGGCTGACAAGTCCGACGAGTCTGAGGGCGAGGAATAAGCCAGCTCAACAACAAAAATCACTTTCATTACTCCTTCATATAAAATAATAACGGCAAAAAGCTCCCCGATATGGGGAGCTTTGCTGTTTTGTCATATTAGTGAGTAGAAAATAGAATTGCAGGGACGACCATTGGTCGTCCCTGTTGTAATTGACATTTGTGTTTGCGGACGCGCAATGCGCGTCCCTACACATGGATTCATCATATTTGCATCGTTACCTGCGGGCGGCGGAACGCTGCCCCTACAATGTATTCATTTTATTTATTGCGTAATTGGCGGGACGTCGAGGACGCCGTCCCCTACAAAAAATGAGGGCGCACAATGTGCGCCCTTAAAATTACTTTCTGAATGCTGCGATAGACTGCTCTATTTTTGCCATTTTCTCCTCAGCCTTTGCAAGCTTTGCCTTTTCAGCATCTATGAGCTGTGCTGGAGCCTTTGCGATAAAGCCCTGATTATTAAGCTTTCCGCTGAGGAAGTCTATATCCTTCTGAACCTTTGCTTTTTCCTTTTCGAGACGTGCTATCTCCTTTTCCTTGTCAACAAGCTCGTCCATAGGAATGAAGATACGTGCGGAATCTGTAACTGCATTGGCAGAATCGGGGATATCGAACTTGTCCCCTGTCTCAACTGCGGAAGCGGAAGCAAGCTTCTCAAAGAATACTGCGCAGGAATTGAAGAGCTCCTTGTCGGCTGTCTCGATAAAGAGCTTAGCCTTTACCGACGGAGGTACGTTCATTTCTGTACGTGTATTTCTTACAGCCTTGATAGCTGAGATTATCTTCTCGAATGCCTTCTCCTCGGCTGTGAAGTCGATAGAAGCGTCGTATGTGGGATAAGTCTCAAGGATGATCATGGACTTCTCGTTATTGAGTACCTGCCATATCTCCTCAGTGATGAACGGCATGAATGGGTGGAGGAGCTTCAGCATGCCCTGCATAGCCCATACAAGAACTGCCTGAGCCTTTGCCATTGTTTCGCCGCCTGCCTGTATACGGGGCTTTGTGAGCTCGATATACCAGTCGCAGAATACGTCCCAGATAAAGTCGTATATCTTCTGTGAAGCAACGCCAAGCTCGTACTTGTCCAGATTCTCGCCAACTTCCTTAGCAAGCTGATTGAACTTGTTTACCAGCCACTTGTCCTCTAATTCAAGCTCTGTGGGAAGTCCTTTGAACTCAAAGCCCTCGGGGAGATTCATCATGATGAAACGTGAAGCGTTCCAGAGCTTGTTTGCGAAGTTACGGGCAGCCTTTACCTTGTCGTCGATATAACGCATATCGTTTCCGGGTGAGTTACCTGTAGCAAGCATGAAGCGGAGAGCGTCAGCGCCGTACTCGTTGATGACTTCAAGGGGGTCGATGCCGTTGCCCAGAGACTTGGACATCTTGCGTCCCTGTGCGTCACGTACAAGTCCGTGGATAAGAACTGTATCGAAAGGTACCTTGCCCATGTTCTCCAGACCGCTGAACATCATTCTGATTACCCAGAAGAAGATGATATCATAGCCTGTTACAAGGGTATTTGTGGGGTAGAAGTACTTTAAGTCCTCTGTGTTCTCAGGCCAGCCCAGTGTTGAGAAAGGCCAGAGTGCAGAGCTGAACCATGTATCGAGAGTATCGGGGTCCTGTCTCATGGGCTTGCCGCACTTAGGACAAACTGCGCTGCTCTCCTTGGTTACCACCATTTCGCCGCAGGCGTCGCAGTAGAATGCAGGTATCTGATGTCCCCACCAGATCTGACGGGAGATGCACCAGTCCTTGATGTTTTCAAGCCAGTGGAAGTATATCTTGTCGAAACGCTCGGGTACGAACTTTGTATCGCCGTTCTTAACAGCAGCAATTGCAGGCTCTGCAAGGGGCTTCATCTTAACGAACCACTGTGTTGATACCTTTGGCTCAACTGTAGTGCCGCAGCGGTAGCAGGTACCTACGTTATGGCTGTAGTCCTCTATCTTAACGAGAGCGCCCTCAGCTTCAAGGTCTTCAACTATCTTCTTGCGAGCCTCGTAGCGGTCCATGCCTGCGTATGCAGGGTAATCGTCAACGATAGTGGCGTCGTCGTTCATTACATTGATAACGGGAAGATTATGGCGGAGACCTACCTCGAAGTCGTTAGGGTCGTGCGCAGGAGTGATCTTAACTACGCCTGTACCGAAGTCCATTTCAACGTAATCGTCAGCAACTATCGGTATCTCTCTGTGAACGAGCGGAAGTATTACTGTCTTGCCAACAAGGTCTGTGTAGCGCTCGTCCTTTGGATTTACTGCAACAGCTGTATCGCCGAGAAGTGTCTCTGGACGTGTGGTAGCAAGCTCAAGATAGCCGTCACTGTCCTTTATCTTATAGCGAAGGTGCCAGAAATGACCTGCCTGATCCTCATAAGTTACCTCAGCGTCTGAAAGTGAGGTGCGGCACTTGGGGCACCAGTTGATTATACGCTCGCCTCTGTAGATAAGGCCTTTTTCGTAGTACTTTATAAATACTTCCTTTACAGCCTTTGAGCAGCCCTCGTCCATAGTAAAGCGCTCGCGTGACCAGTCGCAGGAAGAGCCCAGCTTTTTCAGCTGCTCAACGATACGTCCGCCGTACTGCTTTTTCCACTCCCATGCACGCTTCATGAAGCCCTCTCTGCCCAGGTCTTCCTTGGTAACGCCTTCCTTGCGCATAGCCTCAACTATCTTAGCCTCAGTTGCGATAGCTGCGTGGTCTGTACCCGGGAGCCACAGTGCGCTGTAGCCGCTCATACGCTTCCAGCGGATAAGGATATCCTGTAATGTCTCATCGAGGGCGTGTCCCATGTGGAGCTGTCCTGTGATGTTCGGAGGTGGGATAACTATAGTGTAGGGCGTTTTCTTCGGGTCAGCCTCTGCACGGAAGCAGCCCTTGTCGTTCCATGCGGCATAGATACGGTCCTCGAAGTCCTTTGGATCGTAAGCCTTTGCAAGTTCCTTTGCCATCGTGATCAATTCTCCTTTAGAAATCATTTTTTCGATCATGAGTTGAGAGTTGAAAGTGGAGAGTTGAAAGTTATTGTATCTGCTTACGCAGATCTATTTAAATACTCCGTCTTTGACGGTACCATAACTCTCAATTCTCAACTCTGAACTCTCAACTTACAATAAATAAAAAAGTCCGCCAAAGCCGTCTATTCGGCTCAGGGCGAACTAATGTCCGTGTTACCACCTGAATTCGGGAGCTTTCTCCCGCACTCTGCGAGGTCACAAAACCTCCTCCCCTGTAACGTGAGGAACACGCCGCATACTACTGAGCCTAAGCCGTTGGCACGCGAAGCTCCGAAGCTACTTCCGCAGGTCCGTCATACTGCCTTTCACCGTGCGGCAGCTCTCTGAAAATCGGGGATCCTGAGTACTCCTCTTCATCATCGCCTTTGATACTTTATTATTATACATGATAAATCCGCATTTGTCAAGCCCCCAAAAACCTTTAGCCATGAGCCTTTAGCCGTTAGCTTGTAGGGGCTGCCTTTGGCAGCCCGCAAGCCACAATGAGATCAGCGCGGGCGGATAGATCCGCCCCTACTTAGTTCTTAGCTCTTAGTTCTTAACTGCTAAAGGCTTAAAAATGCCCGTAAAAAAAATCGAATTTCCCCTTGCGTTTCGTCCCAAACTATGATATAATGTATGTATCTATGTTTGAAAGGATTTGAAACTATGATAATACTTGACGAACTCAGAGTCGAAATGACAGGCTACCGCAAGGAAATGGCGGAGCTTGCAGACGTTCTGAATATAGAAAACGCCAAAAAGCGCGTTGAGGAGCTTGGCGAGGAAACTGCAAAGGAGGGCTTCTGGGACGACCTTGAAAACTCACAGAAGGTCCTGAAAGAGCAGAAGGCTCTTGAAAGAAAGATCGAACACTACAACAAGCTCAATGCAAACCTCGAGGATATCATCACTCTTATCGAGCTCTCTATCGAGGCTGACGACGAGAGCGACATCGAGGAGATAAAAAAGGAGTCCGACGCTTTCAAGACCAAGCTTGAGGACGAAAAGCTGGCTACTCTCCTTACAGGCGAGTACGACAACTCAAACGCTATCCTCACATTCCACGCAGGTGCAGGCGGCACAGAGGCTCAGGACTGGGCAGAGATGCTCTACCGTATGTACAACCGCTGGGCTGAGCGCCACGAGTTCAAGGTGGAGCTCCTTGACTACCTTGACGGCGATGAAGCAGGCATGAAGTCCGCTTCTATCCTCATTGAGGGCGAAAACGCATACGGCTATATGAAGTCCGAGTCAGGCGTTCACAGACTTGTCCGCGTATCTCCATTTGACGCACAGGGACGCAGACACACATCATTTGCAGCTCTTGAAGTTATGCCCGAACTTGACGACTCTATCGAAGTTGATATCCGTCCCGAGGACATCGAAATGGAAGTTTACCGTTCAAGCGGTGCAGGCGGTCAGAAGGTAAACAAGACCAGCTCCGCTGTACGTCTTATCCATAAGCCCACAGGTATCGTTGTTTCCTGTCAGACTCAGCGAAGCCAGTACCAGAACAAGGACTACGCCATGAAGATGCTCCGTTCAAAGCTCATTGAGATCAAGGAGCGCGAGCACCTTGAAAAGATCGAGGATATCAAGGGCGTTCAGAACCAGATCGCATGGGGCTCACAGATACGTTCTTATGTATTCATGCCCTATACTCTCGTTAAGGACACACGTACAGGCTTTGAAAACGGCAATATACAGGCTGTTATGGACGGTGACATAGACGGCTTCATAAATGCATACCTGAAGTCGCTCTCACACGGAACACTGGAAAAGTAAGCTGACGGCTTTGCTGATACTTTTAGGGGATATATATGAAAAAGTTTCTGAAGGTCTTTTCCGTTATTGCAGTCATCGCAGTCGCTTTGGCCTGCTCCACATATTTCTTTCTGCCATCGGTCTTCTATGGCTACGTCTATCCGTTCAGCCGTATAAAGGGAAACATAACGCTTATTATAGACGGCAGGGACGTGCCCCTCTCAGACTGTGAGATCATCTGCGAACACAGTCAGGAATCCGAACATGTTCGTGTGAAAGGGAACAGTATAAAAAGCCGCGCAGGCAAGTACGGCGGATACAACTACACGCTCCAATACGAAGATACAGAAGTACGTTTCTATGTCTATCAGGCGAATTGCTGGAACTGCGCCGATTTTGACCTGAACTTCAATGTTCTTACATCAAAGAATGTGGTGACCTGCACAGGCACCTGCACATACCTGAGCGAAAACGGCTACGCTCCTGCCTCCCACAAAACACATAGTATCGACCAGACCGCCACTCTTGACTACAAAGAGAGTCCATATGGATTCTGTATTTTATCGGTATAAATATTTAAGGGACAGATACACTGCGTTCTGTCCCTTTTTATTGTCACTGCAGACGACACCACAACTCTCAACTCAGAACACACTTGTAAGAAGCGGCGTTTCGCCGCTTTTCAGCATTTCAAGCATATCGCGGAGCTCTGCAAGCTCCGCCGCCATTTCGTCCTCCTCGTTCTCCGCAAGGTGAACTATCCGCGAGCACAGGCGGTCTATCTCAATGAGCCTGTCGTATTTCAGCAGCACGGAGGCTCCCTCACGGAAGCTCTCCCAGTCAGCGTTAAGCTCCCGAGCCATATGGGTAACGCTCTCGGTATCGCCCATTTCCGCAAGCTCATGTATCAGGTCTACCTCTGAAAGCATGGCGTTACAGCGGCGGTTCACCCAAAAGCTTGAAAATATGCTTATCCCTATAAGCAGCAGCAGAATGGCTGCGCTTATCTTAACTCTTGTCATTTTTATCACCTATAGTCAGTATTTTCGGCGGTGTTCCCTGCTTATCGGCTATATAGCAGCTCCCGCTGCTGTCGGCAGTCATAATGAACACGTCATCTGCCGCAATACCGCAGCCTTTCAGCACTGTCTCCACACAGCTCCTGCTGAGCTTCAAGGACTCCATAGCCTGCGGAATGAACCTGCCGTCGGATATTATAAGCACGGGCGGGTCGCTGCACTCCGCCGAGAGCTTCAAATCGCGCCTTGTGGGATTATCCAGCAGCTGCTTCTTCATTACGGAAACGCTGCCCGTGGTCTCCACTATAGCGCACTGCACCTCGCTCAGGTCAAATATCTCCTGTCCTCTCAGCGCCATGAGCAGGTCGTCCACCGAGAAGCGCAGCTCCCGCATAATATCACGCTCTATACAGCCGTTTCGTATGATTATCTTGGGACTTCCCGATATGAGCCGCCTGAGCTTTGGAAAGCGCAGATTTATCCACGACACCATGACCTCAAAGCAGACCAGCGCAAGTATGGGCGTGACACCCACTATTACGGGGATATTCACGTCCTCGATCGGCAGAGTGGCGATATTTGAGACAAGTATGGTTATGACAAGCTCAGAGGGCTGGAGCTCTCCGAGCTGCCGCTTGCCCATAAGTCTCACGGCAAATATGACCAGAACGTAGAGTATAATGGAACGTATAAGTATAACACACATAAAAACAGCTCCTTTGCAGCTATTGTGCCGCAAAGGAGCATTTATATACATTATTTCATCAATAGCATTGGTCAGTCCGCAAAACGGCTGTTGTACTCCTGATAAGCCTTGACTATGATATCCGCGCAGAGCTCATCCCCAAGCTCGGCACTGTTAAGGCAAAGGGAATACTGTTCCTTGTCCTGCCAGCCCTTTCCTGTATTCACATTATAAAAAGTCTCGCGGCGCTTATCTGCCTTTTTCAGTACAGACTCAGCCTTGTTTTCTTCAACGCCGTATTCCTTTATGGCTCGCTTGATGCGGTAATCGTGGTCCGCATAGATATAGACGCTGAAGCAGCCCTTGTCCTCTAAGATATAGTTGCCGCATCTGCCAACAAGCACGAAGCTCTTTTCACTGTCTGCTATCTCATTTATGATACGGCTCTCCATGATGAAGACCTTATCTGAGAGAGGGAGATTCTCCTCCATAGTTCTTGCGGGATTAGCCGAAAGCAGCAGCGAATAAAGGAAGCTGGTAGGAACGTTTTCCTCGGCGCTTTCAAGATTTTTCATGGCAATACCGCATCTCTCGGCTGTCATTTTCAGTATCTGACGATTATAGCAGTTGATACCAAGCTTTTCAGCAACAAGATTACCGATGACGCTTCCGCCGCTTCCGTATTGTCGTTCAATTGTTATGATAGTTTTTTTCATCGGTGTTTCCTCCAAATACATAAAATATTATTTAAACTTTGATAAAACAAGCACAATAATATTATATCACATTTTGCACATATTTCAAGCAATAGCGGAATAACAATTGTCTAAAAACGATATTTCTATGTTTTCAACAATTTGACTCAGCCTGATTTGTGCATTATATTATACAAATCCGGCAGGGCAATAAAAAAATCTCCCGCTGATAAGTCAACGGGAGATCGTATTACTTTACTGTTTGAACTGTGTCAGTCTGAGATCAAACGCAGCCCTGAGCCTTCATAGCCTCAGCAACCTTGAGGAAGCCTGCAATGTTAGCGCCTGCCATGTAGTTGCCAGCCATGCCGTACTCCTTAGCAGCCTCATCGCAAGCCTTGAAGATAGACTTCATGATGCCGTGGAGCTTCTCGTCAACCTCTTCAAATGTCCAGCTGAGTCTCTCGCTGTTCTGGCTCATTTCGAGACCTGATGTAGCAACACCGCCTGCGTTTGCAGCCTTAGCAGGACCATAGAGAACGCCGTTTGAAAGGTATGTCTCGATAGCCTCAGGAGTTGAAGGCATGTTAGCGCCTTCAGCTACAGCGTAACCGCCGTTAGCAACGATAGCCTTAGCACCGTCACCGTTGATCTCGTTCTGTGTAGCGCAAGGAAGTGCGATGTCAAGCTTGATATCACCTGCGTTGCACTTGAGTGTCCAAACGCTGCCCTCGTGATACTCAGCATTCTTGTGTGAAGATCTGCCAACATATTCCTTGATACGTCCGCGCTCAACCTCCTTGATCTGCTTAACGAGATCAAGATCGATTCCGTCGGGATCGTAGATATAACCGTTAGAGTCTGAAACTGTAACTACCTTAGCGCCGTACTGAGTAGCCTTCTCTGTAGCGTAGATAGCAACGTTACCTGAACCTGAGATAACAACTGTCTGACCCTTGAAGCTCTTGCCGTTAGCAGCGAGCATCTCGTTTGTGAAGTAGCAGAGACCGTAGCCTGTTGCCTCTGTTCTTGCGAGTGAACCGCCGTATGTAAGGCCCTTACCTGTGAGAACGCCAACGAACTCGTTGCGGATCCTCTTGTACTGACCGAACATGAAGCCGATCTCTCTTGCGCCTGTTCCGATATCACCTGCAGGAACGTCGCAGTCAGCGCCGATGTGCTTGCAGAGCTCTGTCATGAAGCTCTGGCAGAAACGCATGATCTCTCCGTCGCTCTTGCCCTTGGGGTCGAAGTCGGAACCGCCCTTACCGCCGCCCATAGGCAGTGTTGTAAGGCTGTTCTTGAATACCTGCTCGAAACCGAGGAACTTGATGATTCCGAGATATACTGATGGGTGAAGTCTGATACCGCCCTTGTAAGGTCCGATAGCAGAGTTGAACTGGATTCTGAAGCCTCTGTTTACCTGTACCTTGCCGTTGTCGTCAACCCAAGGAACACGGAACATGATCTGTCTCTCAGGCTCAACGATTCTATCGAAAACGCCTGCATCGATAAGGTCCTGTCTCTTCTCAGCAACGGGCTGGAGAGTCTCAAGAACCTCTGTAACAGCCTGGATAAACTCAGGCTCGCCGGGATTTCTCTTCTTAACTGTTTCTAAAAGATCGATAAGATACTGATTTTTTAACGCCATTGTTAAAAAACCTCCTTTACAAAATTCTGCGTCACGCGCAGTTCACGATTAATTATAGCACTACATTCTGCATTTTGCAATACCCTAAAGCGTTGAAATTTTATTTTTTCTTTAATTTGTGCCTGCTGCACAAATCAGGCAGTCGCTTTTTATCTATATTTTCCATATTTTTGTAGGACTTCATAATTATTCTGTACTGCTTTTGTGAGATATGGTTTACTGTTAAGAACTTAGAACTTAGAGCTAAGAGCTAAGAATTCGGGCAATATAACCGTACAAAATCAAATAACCTTGTGTAGAGGCGCCGTTTCGGCGCCCGTTGGCAGCGATAAAATGAACATTGTCACATATATTTTTCATGATAATTGTATTGTCAGTCATACACTGACGGCGGAACGGCGGGGCGTCGTTCCCTACAAACTAATGTCTAACGGCTGACGGGAGCCCGAGGGCGGGCTCCCCTACAGGCTAACGGCTCGGGCGGATAATATCCGCCCCTACTCACTGATATCGTCAGTTATAGACTGAGTCTATAACATATAATAGCTTCTTTTTATTAGATTTCTACATTTTCTGTATTGATTTTATCAGGAAAATAAGATATAATATATTATACTGCAAAATCAATTTGTCAGGAGGGGATCTAATGCTAAAGGCAATATGCTCCTCGAAGGAGCTCACCGCCAACAGCTACTACGACTGCGTAAAAGATATAATCGGCTGTGAACAGGTGCAGGAGCTCAGGTCTATCACCCACCATATATCCACAACGAGATTCCAGCACTGTGTGAACGTTTCCTACTATACTTATGTGGTATGCAGGAAATTCAGGCTAAACGCCCGTTCCGCCGCAAGAGCAGGACTTCTCCACGACCTCTTCTACTACGACCGCAAGGAGTACAACGCAGAAAAGCAGAAAGGTCAGGCTTCCCACAGCGAGAACCACGCTATGCTCGCCTGCGCAAATGCCAGAGAGATAACAAAGATCTCGGGGCTTGAAAGAGACATGATCGAAAAGCATATGTGGCCCGTGACCAGACCCATGCCGAAATACAAAGAAACATACATAATCACAATTATCGACAAATACTGTGCCCTGCTGGAATTCTGTGTGCCGAAGGTTCAGCGCATAATCCGCAGAAAAGTGCAGTAATATATATAACGGAGGTATCCTACAATGAAGATCGAAACCAAATGCCTGCACGCAGGCTACACACCAAAGAATACTGAGCCAAGAGTTGTCCCCATCGTCCAGAGCACTACTTACGTTTACGACTCAACAGACGATGTTGCCGCAGTATTCGATGATCCCACCAAGAGCCTTATATATTCGCGCTTTGAGAACCCCACAGTCATGGCTGTCGAGGACAAGATAGCCGCACTTGAGGGCGGTATCGGCGCTATGTGTACCTCCAGCGGTCAGGCAGCTTCCCTGCTCTCCCTGCTCAACATCTTAAAGGCAGGCGACAGCTTCATTTCAGCTGCTACTATCTACGGCGGTACAGTCAATCTTTTCGCTTACACGCTGAAAAAGCTCGGAATCGAATGTATTTTTGTTGACGCAGACGCTCCCGAATCGGAGATAAGAGCTGCTTTCAAGCCTAACACAAAGGCAGTTTTCGGCGAAACTCTCGCTAATCCCGCACTCACTGTATTCGATATCGAGAAGTTCGCCAAGATAGCTCACGAAAACGGCGTTCCACTCATCATCGACAACACCTTCCCCACCCCTATCCTTTGCAGACCTTTCGAGTTCGGCGCGGATATCGTTATCCACTCCACAACAAAGTACATGGACGGTCATGCGGTTCAGGGCGGCGGAGTTATCGTTGATTCAGGCAACTTCGACTGGACAAACGGCAAGTTCCCAGAGTTCACAGAGCCCGACGAGAGCTACCACGGAACTATATACACAAAGACCTACGGCAAGGCTGCTTACATAATCAAGGCAAGAATGCAGCTCATGAGAGACTTCGGCTGCTATCCTTCCGCACAGTCCGCATTCTACCTCAATCTCGGTCTGGAGACTCTCCATATCCGTATGAAGGAGTACTGCGCAAATGCTATGAAGGTAGCTGAATACCTCGAAGCAAACGAGCACGTTGAGTCCGTAAACTACCCCGGTCTTGCAAGCAACAAGTACCACGAGCTTGCAAAGAAGTACCTCCCCGACGGTACAAGCGGCGTTATCTCATTCATCATCAAGGGCGGCAGGAACACAGCTGTCAAGTTCATGGATTCGCTGAAGCTTGCTTCCAACGAGGTTCACGTTGCCGATATCCGTACATGTGTACTTCACCCCGCAAGCGCTACTCACCGTCAGCTCTCTGATGAACAGCTCATCGCAGCAGGCATCAACGGCGGTCTCGTAAGACTCTCCGTAGGACTCGAAAATGTTGAGGATATCCTCGACGACCTCAAACAGGCATTTGCAGCTCTCGATTAAGCACTACATCCCAGCACTGTACCTACAATTATACATTCAACGAGCCACAAAAAGAGGTAATAATCATGAGAACTATAATAGTATATTCATCACAGACAGGCTTCACTAAAAAATACGCAGAATGGCTGGCAGAAAAGCTGGGCGCCGAGATAATGACATTCAAGGACGCTCACAAAAAGGACGATAAGTACTTCGACCAATATGACGCCATAATCTATGGCGGCTGGGTCGCTGTTGAAAAGATACACAAGGCTGACTGGTTCACCAGCAGGATAGACAAATGGCACGGCAAAAAGCTTGCCATGTTCTGCGTAGGCGCAAGCCCTGCGAGATATTCGGGAGTTGACAATCTCCTGAATAAGTCCCTTACCGACGAGCAGAAAAAGTTCGCAAAGGTATTCTACTGCGAGGGCGGGCTCAATTACGAAAAGATGTCCCTCAGCTCAAAAATGCTCATGAAGACCTTTGCTGCAATGCTCAACGGCAAAAAAGACAAGACACCCGATGAGATCGCAATGGCAGAGCACGTTTCAAAGTCAGGCGACTACACCGACAAGAAGTTCATCGAGCCCATAGCGGCTTACATAACACAGTAACAAAAAATCCCACACCTTTACGGTGTGGGATTTTTATTCAGTCTTTTCTGAAAAGCTCTCTGAGAACCATTGCTCCGCCTGCGGCAGTCAAGCCGAACATTACAATGAATGTAAATGCGCTGGAGCTGATCCAGTGGAGATGTGTGGTCATCATTACACTGAGCAGAACTATTATGATGCCTATTGAAAGCACTACCCAGCCGAATATCTTCTTCTCCATGAGGAATAACATTCCTATACCTATGATTATCGGCAGCATTATAAGTCCGTTGGGAAGTCCGAAGCCGCCTATCCTGAAAAACGAGCCGCCGTAGCCCCATGAGCTGGTGACCTCGATATTCTGGAATATCATAAACAGTCCGCCGCCCAGAAGAAGAAGTCCTATGAAGAATGACAGCAGTCTGTTTCCCTCGCTCTTGTTTGAAGCACGGGCGCTGTCCCTTGTTTCAAGGAGCTCCTTGTACATTCTATCAAGCTCTTTGTCTTTGTTGTTTTTTGGCATAATACCGCCCCCCTATATCAATATTACGAATTTATTATACATTAAACAGCAGTAATTGTCAAGTATATCACCCCAAATATCATCTCATTTTCATTTTTTCAAAATACCCCTTGACAAACCATAAAACATGGTATATAATAAATCGAAAATGATTATCAAATTCAAATATGAGAGGTTGTTCAAATGTTTTCCGTACGCAGACTTTTTTCGATTACAATCACCGCAGCTCTTGCGGCTTTTATATTCACAGGCTGCGCAGACAGCAATGCTGCCAGAAAGGACGGCAAGCTCAGTATAGTCTGCACCACTTTCTCGGAGTACGACTGGACAAAGAATATAATAGGCGATACCGACAGCGCTGAGATAACATATCTCCTCGGCAGCGGTATAGACCTCCACAACTATCAGCCCACTGCACAGGATATACTGACCATTTCCAACTGCGACCTGCTCATGTACGTAGGCGGCGAGTCCGAGAGCTGGGTCACCGATACTCTTCAGGACGCCCGGAATAAGGATATGAAGATACTCAGGCTCTTCGACGTTCTCGGTCAGAGCGTCAAGGAAGAGGAGCTGAAGGAGGGCATGGAGCCCGAGGAAGAGGAAGAAGAGGGCGAAGAGGAAGGTCCCGAGTACGACGAGCACGTATGGCTGTCAGTAAAGAATGCAGAGGTCATCTGCAGGGCTATCTGCGACTCACTCTGTGAGAAAGACCCCGACAATGCGGCTAAGTACCGCGCTAATCTGGATTCCTACGAGGCAGAGCTGAAAGCTCTCGATACGGGCTTTGCTGAAATGGCTGCTGCTGCTAAAACAAGGACAGTGCTTTTCGGGGACAGATTCCCCTTCCGCTATCTGGTTGACGACTACGGCATCGACTATTACGCAGCATTCGTGGGCTGCTCAGCAGAAACTGCCGCAAGCTTCGAGACTATCGCAAAGCTTTCCGAAAAGGTGAACGAGCTCGGCCTTGATACAGTTTTCATCATCGAAAACTCAGACGATTCCATTGCAAAGTCCATAATCGCCAATTCAAAGAAAAAGGACATATCGATCGAAAAGCTCAATTCGCTCCAGTCCGTAACAGCAAAGGACATAAACAGCGGAGCCGCATATATTTCCCTTATGAACGAAAATCTTGAAACTTTGAAGAGGGTGCTTGATAAATGAGTGCACTGCTTAAATGCGAGAATGTCTCTCTCGGCTATGAGGGCGACGTTATCGCCAAAAATCTGAACTTCACCGTCAGCAGCGGCGATTACCTATGTATCGTCGGTGAGAACGGCTCGGGAAAGAGCACGCTGATAAAGGCTCTTCTCGGACTGAAGCCTCCCGTCAGCGGCAGCATCGAGCTCTGCGGCGGCATGGGCAAAAATGAGATAGGATACCTTCCGCAGCAGACTATGGTGCAGAGGGACTTCCCCGCCTCCGTGCGCGAGATAGTCCTCTCAGGCTGTATGAACCGCTGCGGACTTCGTCCGTTTTACAGCAAAGAGGAAAAAAAGCTTGCCCACGACATGATGCGCAGGCTTGAGATAGAGCCCCTCACCAAGCGCTGCTACAGGGAGCTCTCGGGCGGTCAGCAGCAGCGTGTGCTCCTTGCAAGAGCCCTCTGCGCCGCAAGGAAGATGATACTCCTTGACGAGCCCGTAACAGGTCTCGACCCAAAGGCTACCAACGAGATGTACGAGCTCATAGCGGGTCTCAACAAAAAGGACAACATAACCGTTATCATGGTCTCACACGATATGAACGCCGCTGTGAGATATGCGTCACATATACTCCATATCGGCGGAAAACAGCTGTTCTTCGGCACGAAAGAGGACTACATGACCAGCAAGATAGGTCAGGCTTTCCTCTCTGTTATGGGAGGTGAGGAGGATGAGTGATATGTTCTCGGAGCTTGGCAGATACTTCGCAATGCCCACCGTGCGGTATGCTCTTATAGTGGGACTTCTTATCGCACTGTGCTCCTCGCTTTTGGGCGTAACACTGGTAATGAAGCGCTTCTCATTCATCGGCGACGGACTCTCACACGTAGCCTTCGGCGCTATGGCTGTAGCTACTATTACGGGAGTCACAAACAATATGCTCATCATCATGCCCGTTACTGTATGCTCTGCGGTGCTCCTGCTGAGAACCGGCAGCAATACCAAGATAAAGGGCGACGCCGCTATCGCCATGATATCCGTGGGAGCTCTGGCACTGGGCTATATGCTCATGAACATTGCCGCTCAGAGCGGCAGCGGACGCACCTCGGGCAATGTCACCGCCGATGTGTGCAGTACCCTCTTCGGCTCAACGGCAATACTTACCCTGACTCTTTCAGATGTGTGGATATGCGTGGGAATGTCGGTAATAGTTATCGCAGTGTTCCTCATATTCTACAATAAGATATTCGCCGTCACCTTTGACGAGAGCTTCGCAAAGGCTACGGGCATACGCTCGGACCTTTACAATCTGCTCATCGCAGTTGTCATAGCCATGATAATCGTCATTGCTATGAACTTCGTGGGCTCACTGCTCATATCCGCGCTGATAATCTTCCCTGCACTGTCGGCCATGCGCGTTTTCAAGAGCTTCCGCAGCGTTATCATCTGCTCGGTGATAATATCTGTGCTCTGCGCATTCTTCGGCATCATAATCTCCATACTTGCAGGTACTCCTGTGGGCTCTACTATCGTTTCGGCAGATATAATCGTATTTTTCATATTCTGTCTCACTTCATTCATATTAAGGAGAGGAAAATAAATGAAAAAAATTGCAGTAGCCGTTATTTTATGCTTATGCACAGCCCTTTTCTTCGGCTGCGGCAATAGTCAGCAGAGCTCGGGCAGCAGCTCCGAGAGCACGAAAAACAGCTCCTCGGACGAGTTTGACATCGACCTTACAAAAATGAGCAGTACCATGGTCTACAGCACTGTTTACAGCATGATGATGGCTCCCGACGACTATGTGGGAAAGACCGTCAAGGTAACAGGCAACTTCAACGAGTATAAGGACGAATCCACCGGCAAGACCTATTATTCGGTGCTCATCTCCGACGCCACCGCCTGCTGTCAGCAGGGAATGGAATTCGATATGGGCAGCGGCTACAGCGACTATCCTCCCGAAAACGCCCTTATTACCGTTACGGGTACATTTGAGACCTACATGGAGGGAAAGGCAAAATACTGCCAGCTTGCAAAAGCTACCCTCAAACGTGAATGAGCAAAAAGCACAAAACACTTCCCCTTTGTGGAAGTGTTTTTTTTGCCAAAATTTCCTTACATCTTGACAAGCTGTTCCAAAATGTGCTATCATTAAATTTGTACAGTCTAATGTATTAATATAAATAAAGAGGAGGTTGCGCTATGGAAACCATTAACGAGATCGCAGCACGTATCCGTGAGCTGCGTGAGGTGTGCGACTACACACAGGAAAAGCTTGCAGAGGAGCTTGGTCTATCAGTCCAGCAGTATGCAGGCTATGAAGAAAACGGTGACTTTCCTATAAGCGTCATCTATGAGATTGCAAACAAATTCGGAGTCGATTTCAATGAGCTCGTCACAGGCGAACCCAGCCGTATCGACACTTTCCAGGTCGTCCGCCGCGGTAAGGGCAGAAGCATAAGCCGCTATCCCGGCTACCGCTTCAAGGATCTCGCTTTCCGCTATGCCGATAAGGTGATGCAGCCGCTTCTTGTTACACTTGAACCCTCAGACGAGCCCGCAAAGCTGGTCAGCCACTCGGGACAGGAGTTCAACCTTGTGCTCAAGGGCAGTATAGCTGTTACATTTGAAGATCAGGAGATAATCCTCAACGAGGGCGATTCCATATACTTCAACCCCACATATCTCCACGGACAGCGCTGCGTAGGTGACAGCAAGGCAAGATTCCTCACAATGATCGCTGAATAAAAGCCGCTTTTGGGCAAATAAAAAGGAGTTCTTATAATCATGCTTTTAGACCGATATCTTCCCCGTATAGAGTTTGACTCATATGAGGATTTCAAGGAAAATTACCGTGTAAACGTTCCCGAGGATTTCAACTTCGGCTGGGACATCGTTGACGAATGGGCAAAGCAGGAGCCCGAGAAAAAGGCTCTTGTATGGCTCAGTCACGACAAGCAGGAGAAAACGTTCACATTTACCGATATTTCTAAGCTTTCAAACAAGACCTGCCACTATTTCCGCAGTCTGGGTCTCAAAAAGGGCGATGTAGTACTTCTCATACTCCGCCGCCGCTGGGAGTACTGGGTAATAGCTACCGCTCTTCACAAGCTGGGCATTATACTTATCCCCGGAAACCTGCTTTTCACCACACATGATATCGCTTACCGCGGCAATATGGCTGAGATATCCGCTATCATTGCCTGCGACGACGAATACATACGCGGACAGATAGACGCAGCTGCTCCCGAGATAAAGACTCTCCGCAAGAAGATAGCAGTTGCAGAGCCCCGCGAGGGCTGGGACTACTTCGAGGACGAGATCGCAAAGTATCCCGATACCTTTGAGCGTCCCACAGGTGCAGAGGCTACAAAGGCTACCGACACCATGCTCATATACTTCACATCGGGCTCAACAGGTATGCCCAAGATGGTATGTCATAACTTCGCACACCCATTAGGTCACATAGTTACCGCTAAATACTGGCATCAGGTACAGGAGAACAAGCTCCACATGTCCATATCCGACTCAGGCTGGGCTAAGTTCGGCTGGGGCAAGATATACGGACAGTGGATATGCGGCGCTATCCAGTTTGCATA
This sequence comes from Ruminococcus flavefaciens AE3010, assembly GCF_000526795.1. Taxonomy (NCBI): domain Bacteria; kingdom Bacillati; phylum Bacillota; class Clostridia; order Eubacteriales; family Oscillospiraceae; genus Ruminococcus; species Ruminococcus flavefaciens. Next base: position 3,401,763 of record NZ_JAGT01000001.1, on the reverse strand, counting down.
CGACTTCACAGGCAGATTCAACGCCAAGGATATCCTTGAGGTAATCAGCCACTACAAACTGACCACATTCTGCGCTCCGCCTACAATGTACAGATTCATGCTTCAGGAGGATATGACCAAGTACGACCTCTCCTCCATACAGAACTTCTGCAACGCAGGCGAGCCCCTCAACCCCGAGGTATTCAACCGTATCTACGAGCTCACAGGCAAGAAGATGCGCGAGGGCTTCGGTCAGACAGAGGGTACAGTACTTATTGCAAACTTCCCGTGGATAGACCCTAAGCCCGGCTCAACAGGAAAGCCTTCACCTCTTTACAATATCCACCTCCTCCGCGCTGACGGCTCAGAGGCTGATGACGGTGAAGAGGGCAGCATCATGGTATGCGGCATAGACAAGGAACACCCAACAGGTCTGTTCTGCGGCTATTACAAGAACCCCGAGCTGACAGAGGCAGTTCTCGGCGGCAAGAATTACGACACAGGCGACGTTGCATGGCGCGATTCCAAGGGCTATTACTGGTTCGTAGGAAGAAACGACGACGTTATCAAGTGCTCGGGCTACCGTATAGGACCATTCGAGGTAGAGAGCGCTCTCCTCACCCACCCTGCCGTAGTTGAGTCCGCTATCACAGGCGCTCCCGACCCCATAAGAGGTCAGGTAGTAAAGGCTACAGTAGTTCTTGCTGAGGGCTATACTCCCTCGCCAGAGCTCACAAAGGAGCTTCAGGATCACGTTAAGCGTGAAACTGCTCCCTACAAGTATCCCCGTGTTATCGAGTACGTCAAGGAGCTTCCGAAAACTCTCGGCGGCAAGATAAAGCGTGCCCAGATACGTCATCAGGACGAGGAAAACTCAGCAAAATAATCAGAAATCTATCACAGCCATAAAGAAGCCCCCGCATCTTTATGGCTTTTTCTGAATCAATGCAGTGAGTAGAAAGTAGAGAGTAGTTTGTAGGGGCGAACAGCGTTCGCCCGCCAATAATCCGTAAAAATTCAAATGACACATTGTAGGGACGCGCATTGCGCGTCCGCAAATATACTTCCTAAAGCACAACACGGACGACCAATGGCCGTCCCTACAAGCTAGCGGCTAAGGGCTAATGGCTAACGGCTGAAATTTTTTCAGCAGATACCCCGTTCTCATAACATTTTGTGCGTATACTATTATTACATTGGGGGTGGCACATATGAATTCTGATGCGCATCAAATCATATCCCAGGTCTATAAGGCTAAAAAAGACAGCCACGCGGCAGATGAGCTCATCGAAGCTTATATGCCATTTATCAAGTCCGAAACAGCCAAATTTCTCAACCGTCCGCCAGATAAGAGCGATGACGAGCTGAGTATAGCTATGTTCGCTTTTTACGAATCTATCCGCAACTATTCCAAGCTCCGCGGTTCCTTCCTCAAATTTGCAGCCTTGCAGATAAAGAACCGCCTGATAGATAACTATAGAAAAGAAAGAAGAAATAAGGGACAGATATCACTGGACGTTTCCGACGACGACAAGCCGGACCTGAAAGATACAATACGCGACGAACACGATAAGTACCAAGAAAACGAACTAAGAGAAGCAACACAACAGGAAATCAACGAGCTTTCAGCTCAGATGCAGGACTTCGGTGTTTCAATGACCGACGTTGCGGAGAATTCTCCCAGACAGCGCCGTACTCTTGAAATATGCCAGAAGGCTGTTCAGTATGCAAGAAACAATCCCGAAATACTGGAGGACTTTCTCAGAACAAAGCGCGTTCCGCTGGCAAAGATTGCCGACGGCGCAAATGTGGAGAGAAAGTCTCTTGAAAGACACAGACGCTATCTTGTGGCGGTGCTTCTCATATGCACAAACGGCTACGAGATAATGCGCGGTCACATAATGCAGGTACTAAAAGGTGGTGAAAACAAATGAAATATATGGTCATGGAATGTCACGAGGGCTATGCAGTCCTTATGGACGAGGAATCACGCTTCGTACAGGCGGCAAACCTCCGCTACAAGGTGGGACAGACTGTCACAGATCCCGTTCTGATGAACGCCGAGACAGAAGCCCGCAGCAGGATAAGCATGCATATTTCTAAATTTGTTGCAGCCGCTGCCTGTCTCACTGTAGCAGTGTCCGCAGGAGCTTTCTATTACTCGGGCAATTACAAGGCTCACTCCACCGTACTTATCTCGTCAGAGGCTAATGTACGAATGGAGCTCAACAAAAAGGGCAAGGTGCTCAGCATCAGCACCGATAATGCCGAGAGCGACGAAATACTTACAAACTACGACGGCAAAGGCAAGGATATGCTCACCGCCGCAAACGATATCATTGATATCGAAAAGGACAAAGGCTATATAGAAAGCGGAGACACCGTTGATATCTATATCAAGGCAGATAATTCCGCTGATTACTACTCCTATAAATCAGACCTCATCACGGGTATCCCCGATGTAAAGGTCAAGGTACAGGAGCTTGACGGCAGCAAGCCTCATGAAAAGGAAGCTCCCGAGCCTCCAAAGGCTGATCCCGCAAAGGATACCCAAAAGCCCGATCCGCCAAAGCCTCCTCAGGACACAGCAGCTCCCGAGCCGCCAAAGCCTGCGGAAGCCGATCAGCCCGCACCTGCAGCTCCGCCTGCGGCAAACAATAACACGGCTCCACAGGTAACTCCCGCAGCTCCGCCTGCACCTCCTGCACAGCCAAATGCTCCCGAGCCGCCTAAGCCTGATGAGGGCGCAGCAGCTCCCAAGCCTGACGAAAAGGCAGAACCGCCTAAGCCCGATGAGGGTGTTGCAGCTCCGCCTGCACCTGCCGCTCCGGAAGAAAAGCTCAAACAGGAAAAGGCAGCTTTAGATGCGATCAAATTCTCAGATATAACACCATACAAAGCTCTTGCTCCTCTTCCCGAGCCCCCTGCTCCCGAAGAGGATAAGAATACAGGACCTGCTCGCGAAGCACTGAACGAAGCAGAAAAAGTCCCTACCCCTCCACTTCCTGTTCCCCTTCCCAAACCTCAAGAAAAATAGAAAGCATGAGATCCTTCATAGAACCGTCTGACCTCACATTCCTCTTTAACGGTCGTTCAGACGGGGAAAGAGCACTGCACAGCACAAGCAGTGCTCTTTTTATTTGTCCCGAAAATACAGTATTTTCCGAAGCAAAAAAATTTTTTTGAAAAAATTTTCAGCATACCCCGCTTTTTTATTTCATGCTCCGTAAACTGTTAACATAAGGCGAACAAGTAAAAAGGTTCGCACTAAGTCAAATGCTCCATTCGGAGTAAAATAAAAGGACGCTTCCGTCCGTAAAAAAGGAGTAATTACAATGAGAAGCAAAAAGCGCATTTTTGCTGCACTGGCTGCAATGTCAATGATGGCATCAGCAGGAAGCTTCAACGCTTTCGCAGCAGAAACAACAGAAGAAGCAGCTACAACAGCTGCAGCAGTTGAAGAAGAAGTAACAGAAGCAGAAGAGTCTGAGGCTCCTGTACTCGAAGATGGCGAGAAGCCTGAGCCGCCTGTAGCTCCCGCTGAGCTTGAAGACGGTGAGAAGCCTGAGCCACCCGCTCCTCCTGTTATCCTTGATGTTACAGATCTTATCGACCAGATTCGTACATTTATCGAGGACAACAACATCGAGATCCTCAACGATACGATCATCGAGAACTGGGATCTTATCGAGAAGGTTGACGTTCACTTCCACGAGAACGAGAAGCCCACAGCTCCCGTTGTTGAGGCTGAGGACGCTGAGGCTGTAACAGAGGCTGAGGCTGAGGAAGTTAAGGACGATGCTGAGAAGCCTGCAAAGCCTCTCGGACCTGTTCACCTCGAGCTCACAGATCTCTTCATGCAGTTCAAGGATTCTATTGATATAAGCAAGATCGATTTCATCGACGATGCTACTAAGGAAAAGATCATGAAAGCTAAGGACGTTCACGCTGACGTACACTTCCAGCACGTTAAGCCTGAGGCTCCTGTAGCTCCCGTTATCGACGAGAACGCTGAGAAGCCGGAGCCGCCTGCACCTCCTGTAGCTCCTGAGGACGGCGAGAAGCCAGAGCCACCTGCACCTCCTGTAGCTCCTGAGGACGGCGAGAAGCCAGTTCCTCCTACACCTCCTACACCTCCTGTTGCTCCTGAGGCTCCTAAGGGACCTGCTGAGCACGAGAAGCCACTTGGACCTAAGGAGAGAGAGGCTCTCAAGGCTGCTGAGGCTGCTGCAGCTGAGGCAACAACAGAGGCTGCTACAGAAGCAGCTGCTGAAACAGTTGAGGAATGATCAGTCTCTGACTGTTCAACATAAACTTGTCTTTGCCTGAAAAGGTATTCCCCAAAAAGACAGGTCACTTCGATCCAATCCCAATCCCCTTTATCCTCTTTTACCCTTGTATCTGCACGCTCGGTAAAAGTGCGGATAACAATGATGTAAGGAAAGCGCCGCAAAGCACATTTTTGCGGCGCTCTTTTTCGAGCTGAGCCAGCTCGACCGCTTGCCACGTTGACGCTTGTAAACTCGCTCACTCTTAACAACGCCGATAATCGTACTTCGCTTACGGCACTAACATCAAAATAACCATTGTAGGGCCGCCTTTGGCGGCCCGTCTTAATTTCATAGAAACCTGCGGACGCCCAAAGGCAGCCCCTACAGAATGCCATTTGTAGTTTTACGGTTATTGGCGGGGCGGCGGGACGCCGTCCTCTACACTTCGGGCGGATAATATCCGCCCCTACTACTCTCTACTTTCTACTCACTAAACTGCGCAAATCTTGCTGTTTTTCTCTCATTGGTTGATTTTAAGCAGAATCTGTGTTATAATACAATTATAATTTCTGCGCAGTGCGCTTTTAGGAGGATGACCATGAAGGTAAGATTTCACCTGCCTGATTTTGCAAGAATGTTCAAATTCAACGTTGTATTTCTCACTATGCTGGAAAACAGTCCCGAGCTCTTCCGCGAGGGCGTTGAGATAGCTTCGATATACGGCGTGTTCCCACCGTCCTTATGGAACGGCGGACGTGTAGTCCACGGTATGTGCCAGAAGGACTTCGTAAAGGGCGTTACAGGCTACTTCAACAAAAAGGGCATACCCCTCCGCTTTACCTTTACCAATCCTATGATAGAGAAAAAGCACCTCAGCGACGAGTTCTGCAACATGGTAATGCATATAGCCGACAACGGCTTGAACGAGTGCATAGTCATGTCCCCCGTTCTTGAGGACTACATACGCAAGACCTACCCAAACTATAAGCTGACAAGCTCCACCTGCAAGCGCATAACAGATCCCGATACTCTCTACAGCGAGGTGGAAAAGGACTACCACATAGTTGTGCTGGACTACGACCTCAACAATAAATTCGATGTTCTCGAAAAGATACCCAACAAGGACAAGTGCGAGATACTGGTGAATGCCTGCTGCAATCCTGTCTGTCCCAACCGTTCGCTCCACTATCAGATGATAGGTCTGGAGCAGATAGCCTACGCAAATCACGTAAGGAAGTACCCGAATGCGCCATTTGATTCTGCAAAGTTCGCAGCTTCTCACCCCGAGGCAAAGGCTGTATTCGAGTGCAAGTGCGAGCACAGGAGCCTTTTCGACGTAAAGGGGCTTGCAAATCATATTACTCCCGACGATATCTGGAACAAGTACGTGCCTATGGGCTTCAGCCAGTTCAAGATAGAGGGACGCACATTCGATATGTTCAACCTTATGGAGCACTACCTCTACTACATGGTAAAGCCCGAATGTATCGACAAGGCTCGTCTCATATTCCTGAGAAATCTCAGCCTCAACGGAGCTATAATAGTTCCCGATCAGGCTGTATAATAACATTTACGCTCTCCACTCGGAGAGCGTTTTTTGTAAAAAGAAAAAAATATTTGAAATATGTGAGAAATCCCACTGAAAAATGGTACTAATAAATTGAAAGGGATAAAAAGACCGCCTTGCATAGTAAAAAGGAGTTGATATTATGAAAAAAGCTAAAAGAATAATCGCCGCTTTGATGTCGGCGGTAATGACCGCAGCGCTGTCCGTAAGTCTCACAGCAAATGCTATTCTTACCATTACACCTGAGGAACAGTTCGCAGAATTACTTGAGGGCAACGGCTATCCTTATTCAAAGGTAGAAGACCCAAGCGCAATTGAAGTTCAGGAATATTCAATAAGATCAGGCAGTGTCTACTATGTAAACGAATTGGGCAGAGTAATAGCAGTAAAACATATAGCACCTTATATCGTTATTTCGGTGTTTGGCACAGAAGGCGAGTCAAAGGTATATGAAGCAGTAAAAACTATCTGTCCCGAAGCCCAAGCTGTATGTACTTCAAACCTCAATAATATTAACCAAGTAAAGAATATCCATGTCATAAAGAATACAGGCGAGGCTATACCTTTAGAAAAGGCTCAGGAATTATATGCCGCTGTCAAAGATGATATTATCGGTTTCGATTACCACGAGGCATATTACACAATGGGCTATCCTCAGTACAGCTGGAGAGAAGGCGCTAACGGCAAAAGGCGTCAGCATTTTACAACATATAGGAGAGTCAATGATAAAAAAGCTGAAATACAGGCAGCTATCGACGAAAACGATCTCCCCTGTCACATAGAAGAAATTGATGACGAGACTTTAGCTGTTGTTATGGATACAGAAATGACATTCCTCGAAGAAATTGCTGTGGCAAGCAAAATAACCAATGCTGCAGGAGTAAAATGTATGTGGTGTATGGCAGAATCAGCTGACGTACAGATGACAGGTTCGGAAATAGACCTGTATGGCTCCGTATCAGGCGACGCAAACTGCGACAAGCAGACGGATATGTCAGATGTAGTACTCATCATGCAGTCTCTGGCAAATCCCGATAAGTATAAGCTCTCGGCACAGGGCTGCTACAACGCCGACATGAACGGCGACGGCATAACAGTGGGCGACGCTCAGGCGATACAGAACCAGCTCCTCGGCATAAACTGAATATACAGCAAAAAGCTCCGCAGAAGCGGAGCTTTTATCTTTCTGTTCATATTTTGCAGATCATCTCAGAGCTCTTATCATATCCGAATAATCTGCTCCGTTGTTTTTCTGCTGAGCCACGTCTATGAGCTTCATGGACACAGCCTTGTACATGCTCTTGTCGGTATCACTTTCCATGCATTCGATATGCTTTCTTATAGTACCCACGTCGTTGCGCTCCACGGGACCTGACAATGCTTCCACAGGACCTACTGCAAGGATACGCTTGATATGGCTCATGACCAGAGGCTGAAAAGCTTTCAGCGCTTCCGTCTGTGAGAAGCCGCACTTCTCCATAAGCGAAAGGCTCTCTGCTGCAAGTGCACAGACAAGATTGCTTGAAATAGCACAGGCTGCATTGTACTGCGCCTTATTTTCGCTTGAGATCATCTTGGTACCGTTGCCCATTTTGCGCAGCAGTTCGTCCCAGACGCCGATAAACTCGTCGCTGCCCTCAATGCAGAAAAACGCCTTGCCCAGCTCCTTGAAGGAGTCATACTTACTGCTTATTGGGAAAAGCGGGTGTATTGAGAAGCCGCTGGCGCCGTATCTTGCAATATCGGGAAAAGCATCGGAAACGGACATAGCTCCGCTGCAATGGCATATCTGCTTGCCGCTTATGCCAAAAGCCTTTACCTGATCGTACACCTCTTTTATGGCGTCGTCAGGCACCGTAAGGAAAATGACATCACTGTCAGTCACGAGCTCTGCCATACTGTCGTAAGCACGGCTCTTCGTAAATCTTGCAGCCTCAGTCGCAGACTGCAGCACTCTGCTGAAGTATCCTGTGATAAAGATACCGTTCTCAGCAAAGTACCTGCCGAGGGAAAAGCCTACTTTCCCTGCACCTATAAATCCAATTTTCATTTTAATATCCTCCTGTAACCCCAAATTTGGTTACCTTTTCTACATTATATCACAGCCTTTTGAAATATACAAGCACTTTTTGAATATTTTTGGCATTATTTTGATATAAAAAACTGAGAAAAACATCTTTTATTCATAAAGCAAAATATTCTCATAGCAAAATCCTTGCTTTTTACCCATTGAGGTGTACAAAACGAATATATATTGTGACTTTAGCATTACATTAATATTAACAAGCCGAGAACAAAGCGTTGCTTTTATTTTTGAAATATGTTATCATGGTCACAGTTCTTCTTTCTTTTGCGAGTATACACTACAGAGCGTGACAAATGCATTTGAAAGCTTCATCAGCAATTCATCATAAACGGAGGGATACAATGACCGACCAGCAGGCAAGGGAGCTCCTGAAAAGCTCTCCGCAAAAAGCTCACAGGCTTATTTTCGACGAATACTACAATTACGTCTACACAATAGTTTTCAATCGTCTGAGAAGCTCGGCTTCGCGGGAGGATATTGACGAATGCGTCAGCGATGTTTTCAGCGACGTATTCCTGCACTACAGCACCGATAATAAGTACAGCGGTGATATCAAAGGCTTTATAGCCGCTATAGCAAGGAACAGGGCTGTGGATATGTTCCGCAGGATACGTGCAAGGTCGGTGGATACGGTCCCTATGGACGGCGAGGAGGCTGTACAGCTGTCCTCTCCTGAAAATGTCAGCGAGCTTGCCGAAAAAGCCGAGACCTGCCACGCGCTTCTTGACGCGGTGAAGTCTCTCGGCGAGCCCGACAGCTCCATAATAATGCAGAAATATTATTACGGAAGAAAATCCGCAGAAATTGCCGATACAGTAGGCATTAAGCCCGAAGCGGTGAGGAAAAGGCTCAGCCGCGCTATGGATAAGCTGAGAAAGATACTTACGGATATCGGCGAGGGAAGGTGATGTTATGAACGAAAAAAACGAATTCGATATTCTCGAAAACACCGATCAGAGCGTCATAGACAGACTTTCAGCGGAATTTCCGCCAAGTGACGCAGAAGAAAAAGAAAAGGTGTTCAGAATGAGCGAAAGAAAATTCAATATTGCAAATACCCCATCAGTAAAATTCACAGAGACCGACGAGCAGACCGTAAGCGGTGTTGACGTCTACAGGCGCCCCATGTGGAAAAAATGCCTCAGTACTGCCGCAGCCGCAGCTATACTCATAGGCGGTGCAGCAGGCGGTATCAAGACATACAGGCATTTCACCAATGCGCCCGCAGTTACAGAAGAGCCGCAGTTGGAGCGCAAAATTGCTCCCTTCGGAGATCTTTCCGAGCTTGACTATAAGCTGTGCGACTTTGATGCAGATACCATGCAAAAGGTCATCATCAGGGATACTCCCGAAGAATACAGCTATTTTGAGCTGTTCAGCGGCTCTGACATAGCATTGGAAAAGCGTGAGAAGCTTGCCGAGTTCTTCAACAATTACGATTACGGCGAATCACTTACAGAAGCAGAGCAGCTGCAGGCAGTTATAAACAAATCGCTGAAAGATATTGATGAAGAAAATGAAGCTGTCAGCGAAGACTCTGTTTCAAGCGATACAGATCACTTTATAAGTGACACAGCGGAAGTACCTGTTATACCCGAGAATTCCGATAACACAGCCGATGATGGCGTCCCCTATTTCATTTATAACAGCGGCAGCGAGGTCAGAGCAGTAAAGATATACGATGTGGGAGAGTTCGGCGTACTCAATTATACCCATTTCAGCTACTCCGAAGATAACGGCGAACTTGTTATGACCGACGATGAAATTTCCACCGACGCATGGAAGATAGACTACGACCTGTTCAAGTCAACTATAACCTATATACTTGGCAGTGAAGAAGATAAAACAGAACCTGCACCTGAGGACAGCGTAAAATTCCCCGTTGACTTCACTGCACACGATTTCTTTACCTACGATCCCGACTCAAAAACCGATATTGAGGTCAAAATCGGCAAGTCCTCAGATGAAGGCGGCGACGGTGAGATCGGCTTCTGGTTTAAGACCGGTAATATTATTCCCCTTGAAAAGCGTCAGCAGCTTAATGATCTCTTCAACAGCTATGACTGGGAGGAAGTCGAAGAACACAACGAAACGCCCGATTTCCTGTATACCAATGAAAGATTCGGCTTATACAACTTATCGGACAATAATTTTACATGGTGCTTATTTGACAGAGACAACAATACTCTGACTATCTCAAGCTTTGAGATAGAGCTTGAATCTGACGATCATTACGCCACAACAGATGACCCTAACGCAATTGAAAGATATATCACTTACAAATGCACCGACGATTCACTTACGGAAGAGGATGTGACCAAAGCATATAAAATAGACTACGACCTCTTAAAGAGTAAGATAGCCGAGATACTGGGGGACAGCTTCAACAAACCCGCTGCTGATGTCTGGAGCTTCTTCAGTCAGAACTGGTATATGAAGACAAGTGAAAGTACCGAAAGCAAGGAACTCTCAGATATAGACGATCAGTATCTCTATGATACGCTGAGAAGCTGTAAATGGACGCTCGACTCCGTTGACTCGGAAAAAATATCCACGGAAGAAGAAGCAATAAAGCTGTACGAGGACTCTCCTATCCCCGCCGACAGCTCTGACTATATCATTCTTTCATGTAATTGTCTCGATGTTTACCACTATGTGATATGCATTGATTCAACACCCGAAAAAACAATTATCCGCTGCAATAAATACTGTAAAATGGACTCAGACATTCTGGGCTATGAATATCAAAATAGTATATACACCTATTCCTGTGACGACACATCATTAGTCCGCAAAATAAAAGAATACTCAGGCAGCTGATGCCGCAGCCGCTCTCCCAACGGAGGGCGGCTTTCTTTTGCCTTGACAAATCCCGTTTTTAGCGATATACTATACTCCGAAACGGATTTAAGGATTATTTAATAATTCCCATGCTAATATATAATCACAGAAAGCGAGGGATCAATATGTATCTGAGAATACTGAAAAAAGACCTTAAACGAAAAAAGACCATGAACATCATACTTCTGCTGTTCGTGATACTTGCCACCATGTTCGCGGCAAGCAGCGTAAACAACATCATCACCGTCATGGGCGGTCTCGATTATTTCTTCGAGAAAGCCAATATTACCGAACACTTTATTATCACTTCCTTGGGTAATGACGGCACAGAGACAGAGGAATTTCTTACAAAGAACTCCAACGTCAAGGAATACCGCAGAGAGGAGCTGATGTTCCTAAATGACAAGGCTCTTACGCAAAACGGCAAAAAGCTTGCGGAAATAGGCAACAGCATTATCGTCCTTGACATTGAAAACGCTCAGCTCAATTACTTTGACAAGGACAACGAGGTAATAACAGACGTCCCCGAGGGACAGGTCTACTTCACGGGAAGTCTCGTTACGAAATCAGATATTGAGATAGGTGACAAAGTTAAGGCAAAGATCGAGGATACCGAGCTCACATTTACTTATGCGGGATTAGGCAAGGACGCCTTCCTCGGCTCGGAAATGTTCAACAATCCACGTATGATAATAAGCCATGCAGACTATGAAAAATTCATGGCTGACGAAAAGGCTGCGAAAAACGATATATCCGTTATCTTCTACATCAACGGCTATGACAGTAAAACTCTTGAATCCGACCTTTCAGACGCTCCAAACACTATTTTCAATAAGCCCCTTAGTCTTATAAGGACAAGCTATTTCATGAACAGCCTCGTAGCAGCGCTCCTCCTCATAGTAAGCGTATGTCTCATACTTGTTTCATTCGTTGTACTGAGATTTACCATAAGCTTCACTATCAACGAGGAATTCCGCGAGATAGGCGTCATGAAGGCTCTGGGACTGAAAAACAGCTCCGTCCGCGGACTTTACCTTGTGAAATATCTTGGTATCTCGATCATCGGAGCAGTTATCGGCTTTATCCTCAGTATCCCTTTCGGAAATGCCCTTTTAAAGTCTGTAAGCGAAAATATGGTGCTTGGAAACGACAATATGATACTGATAAATGTACTGTGCAGCATATCCGTAGTCCTCATCATCATGCTCTTCTGCCATAGATGTACACGCAGGATAAAGAAGCTCTCCCCCATCGACGCAGTAAGAAGCGGTCAGACAGGTGAGAGATTCAAGAAAAAAGGGCTTATGCATCTCGGAAAAAGCAAGCTGGGTGCAACAGGCTTCCTTGCATTCAATGATATTTTCAGCAGTCCCAGGCAGTTCGGCATTATGACAGTTATCTTCTCGGTATGTCTGCTGCTTATAATAAGCCTTGCAAATACAGCAAACACACTTTCCAGTGAAAAACTCCTTCCCCTGTTATGCGCTACAAAGAGCGACGCCTACATCACAGATGTTGATATGATAACCAAGGTAGAGACAGGCGAAGAGACCTACAAGGAAGTAAACGCAGATATTGAGAAAAAGCTGGCTGAAAACGGTATGTCGGGCAAGGTATACTCTGAGGCTCTGCTGTTCCCCACAATTGAAGCAAACGGCAAAAAGGCTTCGCCTATATTCAATTACTGCAGGGACACAAAGGCTTCGGATTATACCTACAGCGAGGGCTATGCACCGAAATACGCAAACGAAGTAGCTCTCACCATACAGGTCGCTGAAAAGCTTGGGGTAGGCGTTGGCGACAAGGTAAAGCTCACTCTCGGAAACAAGACCGATTATTACATAGTTTCGGCACTTTTCCAGAGCATGATGCAGATGGGCGAATCGGGAAGATTTAGTGAAGCAACTGACATACCAGATGAGCTTATAAAACAGGTAATGGGATTTCAGATAGATTTCGATGACTCTCCCGAGCAGTCTGTTATTGAGGAGCGTATCGAAAAAATGAAAGACATCTTCAACACCAAGCACGTTGAGGACACCGACGGCTATGTAATGACTTGTATCGGTGAAGGCATAAAGGACACTATCAACGGCGTAAAGCTTATGGTGCTGCTCATCACGGCAGTGATAGTCATTATGATATCAGTACTTATGGAGCGCTCGTTCATATCAAAGGAAAAGTCTGAGATAGCCCTGATGAAGGCTATGGGCTTCAAGACAGGCTCAGTCATCGCTCAGCACACTCTGCGCTTTGCAATAGTTGCGGTCATAGCTTCCGTAATAGCCATTGCACTTGGCACACCTTTCACAAAGCTCTGCATCGATCCCGTTTTCGGCATCACAGGTGCTATCAACGGCGTTGACTACAACATCAAGCCCATTGAGGTATGCGTTATATACCCAATAGTAGTTATAGCCGCTACAGTGCTGGGAGCAGCACTTACAGCTCTCTACATGAAAAAGATAAAGGCTTCCGACACAGCCGATATAGGATAAAGGAGAATGGATATGAGTACAAATACAATTCTTGAGGTAAATGACCTCTGCAAGACATATATCATAAACAAAAGACAGAACAACGTGCTCCGCAACGTGAACTTCAGAGTGAACGAGGGAGAAATGGTAGCCATCATGGGTCCCTCGGGCTCAGGCAAGTCAACTCTGCTGTATACAGTCTCGGGCATGGACAAAATGACCGCAGGCGATGTGAAGTTCTGCGGAAAGGAGCTCTCAAAGCTCAAGGAAAACGAGCTTGCAAAAATGCGACTTGACGATATGGGCTTTATCTTCCAGCAGATGTACATGATGAAGAATCTGTCCGTACTGGACAATATCATACTCCCCGCTGTCAAATCAGACAAGGTAAAGGAGTCAAGAAGCGAGACAATGAAGCGGGGTCAGGACCTTATGCGCAAGCTGGGTATCATCGACATTTCCGACAACGATATCAACGAGGTGTCAGGGGGACAGCTCCAGCGTGCATGCATTTGCAGAAGCATGATAAACAAGCCCCGTATGATATTCGCCGACGAGCCCACAGGCGCTCTCAACCGCACCTCCTCTGACGAGGTAATGGAGGAGCTCACAAAGCTCAACGACGAGGGCACAACAGTTATGCTGGTAACTCACGACGCAAAGGTAGCCGCAAAATGCTCCCGCGTACTCTTTATAGTTGACGGAAATATAAATGGAGAGTATAATATTAACAGAAAGCTTCCCCTCCGCGACCGCGAACGCGGACTGAATAACTGGCTTCTGGAAATGGGTTGGTAATATGACTGATATACTTATCGTTGAAGATAACGCGGAGCTCAGAGGACTCCTCTGTGATTTTCTCCGCTCTGAAAGCTATACGGTAAGCGTTGCCGAAACTGCTGAAAAAGCCTTGTCCCTGTATGAAAAATACGGGGCAAGGCTTGTCCTGCTTGATATAAACCTGCCCGGGCTTGACGGCTTTGCGGTATGCAAAAGGATACGTGAGCAGGACAATATCCCTATCATTATCCTTACCGCAAGAGTTGACAAGGAGGACAAGCTCAACGGCATACTCCTCGGAGCTGACGACTACATAGAAAAGCCCTACGACATAGATATCCTCATTGCCAAGATAAAGGGCATATTCAAGCGCAGGCTTGCTCTTGACGTCCTCACCGACGGCGATATCACACTGAACTTAGCTGAAGAGACCGTATCCAAAAACAGAGAGCCCGTCGCCATAACCGCAAAGGAGTTCGAGCTGCTCCGTCTCCTTATCGAAAACAAGGGGCAGACTTTAGGCAAGGACTTCATATTCAACAGGATATGGGGCTCTGACAGCGAGTCCGAGCAGCAGACCCTCACGGTGCATATCAAATGGCTGAGACAAAAAATAGAGGACGACCCGAAAAATCCCGCAAGGATACTGACCGTGTGGGGCAAGGGCTACCGCTGGGAGAGCTGATATGCAGAGATTCGACAAGCTTATCGCAGGGATAATAATAGCCATGGCTGCTGTTATCGTCGCCTTGAACCTGATAATGACGAAAGCTCCCGAACAGACTCAGCCCCTTTACAAGGTGGAGCTGAACCGTATCGAGCATGAGCTGGCTGACGGAAAAAAGGTCACCGCAGCCGACTATCCAAATATACTCGGCATTTACGAATACGACGGCAGCGAGGACTTCTGGCTCAGCGGCAATGAGTACGTCATACGCAGCATTAACGGTACTTCATACCGTATAGAATACAGTGACCTCAAAGTGGTAAACAACTCAGCGCTGCCCATAGCAGTCAACGTCTGTACAATAGGGCTCTGCCTTTTCCTTATAGGCGTGCTGCTTTATATCCGCCGCAATATCGTAAAGCCCTTCACCAAGGTCAGCGACCTGCCCTATGAGCTTGCAAAGGGTAAGCTGGCAGCTCCCGTAAAGGAGAACAAGGGCAAGTACTTCGGTAAGCTCACATGGGGACTTGATATGCTCAGAGAGGAGCTTGAACAGGCACGGCAGAAAGACCTTGAACGCGCCAAAAAGGAAAAAACTCTCCTGCTGTCCCTGTCCCATGATATAAAAACTCCACTGTCGGCGGTGAAGCTCTACTCAAAGGCACTGTCCAAAGGGCTGTACCCCGATGCGGGAAAACAGCGTGAAGCCGCCGAAAGTATCAACTCCAAGGCCGACGAGATAGAGGGCTATGTGGCAGAGATGATAGGCGAGCTCAACAGCGACGTCCTCACATTTGAGTTCAACAACACCGACTTCTATCTTTCAGACGTTATCGGTAATATCTCCGACTACTACAGGGACAAGCTCTCGGTGCTGAAGACTGAATTCACCGTTGAAGAATACAGCAACTGCCTTTTATCGGGAGACCCCGACCGTCTTGAAGAGGTGCTCCAGAATATCATCGAAAACGCCATAAAGTACGGCGACGGCAGGAGCATCTCCATAAGCTTCTCCGACGAGGAGAACTGCCGCCTTATAACCGTTTCAAACAGCGGCTGCACCCTTGCGGATACGGAGCTTCCACATATATTCGACAGCTTCTGGCGGGGCTCCAATACAGGCTCTCAGCAGGGCAGCGGTCTGGGACTTTATATCTGCCGTAAGCTTATGAACGGCATGAACGGCGATATATTCGCAGATACAGAAAACGGCTTCATGAAAGTGACTGCCGTATGTCCAAAGCTATAAAAATAATGGCTGCCACAGGCAGCCATTTATATTTACAACTGTTCCGAATAATACTCATGGACAAGGCTTCTGAGTCCTAAGCGCTGTATATCCTCATACCTGACATTGAAGCGCTGCTTGGTGCGTTTGCCGCTGACAAGATACCGCACGCAGTCCTGTGCATAATGGTCTATGACTTTCAGGCTTACGTCCGTGTTTATCACGGAGAAAAACCACTTGCTCCACGTAAGGTCGCTGTCCTCCGTACACTCAAAAAGCTTCCTGTTGAAGACACGTATGAAAGCCGCCGCAGCCTTTTCGCCGCCCATTTCGTTTCTCTGCTTCCAGCGCTGCAGGGCACGGGTCTTGCGGCGCATTTTCTGCTTCATCTTCTCCACGGAAGCAGGAGCGATGTCGATAGTACCGCCCTTGAATACGAAGCCGAGAAATGTCCAGCCCTCATGGGGAGCGCCGAAGCACTCCTTGTCGGGATTCAGGGACAAGCCCTGCTCAGCAAGAAAGCTGCGGATATGCTCTGCATATCCCATGCACTCCTCTTTTGTAGGGGCAAACAGTATGATATCGTCGGAATATCTTCCGTATGGGATATTTCTCTCGGCGAACCGGCTGTCCAGCACACGGAGGTAGAGGTTCGCGTAAAATGCCGACAGCGGAGTGCCTGCCATTATGCCCTTTTCCTCGGTGATGACCTTATCAGCCTCAAGCACATGGGGCTCTGTGAGCAGGCTGCTTAAAAACTCATACAGCCTGCTGTCGTCTGCCAGAGCTTCTTGCAGCATGGGCAGGAGCTTCTCAACGGGAACTGAATTGAAGTAGTTGCTTATATCCGCCTTGTAGGAGTACATCTCGCTGATACGTGGAGTCCCCGTCAGACGGCGAACTGCGTCCTTTGCTGTCCTGTTGGGACGGAATGAGTAAAGCCCTGCGCTGAAAAGCCCGTCGTATTTCCTCAGCAGCAGATAGGTCAGCAGCTTCATCACCATATTTTCGGCCTGCGGATAGGTGTAAACAACACGCTTTTTTGTCGTGTCCAGCTTGCTTATGACCGAGCGCCGCGGCAGCGGAAAGTCTTTCCCGCTGTATATAGCTTCACATACCGGTATATACCCGCCGCTGTCGATAAAGCTGCGGAGCTCTCGGCAGAAAGCGAAGCTGCCGGTAAGCGACGCCTTGTATTTATAAAAGCTCTCCCAGCAGTCACGCTGCGAGAGCCTGTCAAGCATTGACATATCCCCCACCCTTTCAAAAAGAAAAACAGAAAGAGAAAACGTTAAAGCCAAGAAAATTCTTGGAAGTACCAGACCGTACACAGCTCGGCTGCCTGCGAAGCCCTATGCTGAGCTGTGCCTGATCCGCCGCAGGCGCATGGCGTTCTCTTTCTGTTTTTTCAGTTTTATCAGCCCTCAAGGGCTTTTCTTGTACGCTGCTTGACGTACTCTCTGGTGTTCCACCAGCCCTCATAATCGTAGTAATAACGCAGATACGGGATACCCTGCTTTGCACAGTCGCTGCGGAGCTTGTATGCGGAGCTCTTCCTTGACAGGAGCTCTACCATAAGCGCCGTTCTGCCGCTGTCCGTGAAAGTGAATACGGTAGTCCTTCCGCCGTTTGTCTGCTCAAAGCTTATACTGTAGGACGGGAACTCACGTTCAAATACGTCATTGAAATACTCGATATACGAGCCGTTGTAGTTATACTGGTTTTCCTCATGGGGCATAAAGGGTCCCCACGAAAAGCCCGATGGGCCGATCTCAGTCTCGGGTTCAGGCTGAGCAGCAGCTTCTGCCGCATCATAGGTGGTCTCGGCAGTTTCTTTTTCGCTCTCATGCAGATTTACAGATTCCTGCTTGATGGCATTGGCTACGTCCTTGATAAGCCCGCCCAGCTCTGAATTTTCGCCGAGAAGCTTTGAAAACAATCCCATATTCTAACCTCCCGTGCAGATCAGCCTCTGCTTGCACGCTCACGCTGCATCATGCGTCTCTGACGCTCCTGCTCTGCAAGCTGAGCCTGTCTCTCCTCCGAGCGTCTGAGCTGCTCGCTGAAGTACAGGTCGTCTGTCTGTTTTTTCTTCTTCGTAATAACAAAAGTAAGTGCAGTGATGACAATTACAGCTGCAATGACAGCAATAATAAGTGGAAGTGGCATCGGTATCCCTCCTTTGCTTAAAAACTTTTCAAAATTAACGCTAATTTAATTTTAACACAAGAGCGGATACGGTTCAATCTGCAATTATGCCGAAATTGAACGCCTGTCCTTGTCTGTTTTGCACAAAAAGAAGCTATATTGCCAAAAAGCTCCTCTTACGAGGAGCTTTTTATTATTTTCTCTTTCTGTCGGGGAACAGTGCATAATAGCGTTCCTTGTCCTTGTACATACGCTCGTCGGCAGCACGCATGGCTTTGCGTATGTCGCCCTCTCCGCTGTCGAAGTAGCAGCCAAGTGCAAAGCTGATATTCTCGGGATCCTCAGAATCTCTCCGCAGCTTTTCCACACGGGCTTCAAGGTCGGATTCTTCTGCCTCGCAGTCGATTATCATGAACTCGTCTCCGCCTGCACGGTATATCTCGCCGTCATAGAACACGTCCTCAAGGACGGCAGCCGCTGCTTTCAGAAGCCTGTCCCCTGCTCCGTGTCCCTCGTTGTCGTTCTTCTGCTTCAGACCGTTGAGGTCTGCAAATATAATACCGAAGGTCTCGGGCTTTTTATCGCTGCTCCGTACGAACCAGTCAACGCGGTTATTCATGGCATTACGGTTATAGACTCCCGTGAGCATATCCACAGTGCCCATTATCCTGAGCCTGTCCACAAGCTGATAATTGGCTATTTCGGAGGCTATCAGATGTGTGGTGAGCTCAAGCACCTCTTTTATGTTGGTGGCGTTCTCGGTATTGAAGTTAACTGCCCATATATAGCCCAGTATCTCGTCATTATACTCCAGCGGGAACAGGACGAGACTGTCAACATCGGCTTTTTTAAGAGAAGTATGCCAAAGAGGATTGCGCTCCTTCAGCACGTTCATGTCGCTTTCATTCTTTATGATAAGGCAGGTGCTGCCTGCAATAGTGCCCTGCCATGTATCCACAACATCGAAGAAGTCGTCAAAATCATTGGCGATATGCTCCTCCATAGGTATTATATCAAGCTCGGGAGCAATACTCTGACAGAGCACGGAGCATTTTCTCTCCTTATAGTCCGTAAGCAGGATACAGCAGCGGTCAGCGCTGCATATCTCACGTATATCCGAGAGCACCTCGTCCATAGTATTGGCGAAATCCTTTGCGCCTTTCAGCTTTAGACTGGTCTTTAACACCGCAGATGATATATCCGCCGAGATATTTGACATGCGCTCGCTGTTCTTCTCCATGGTGAACTCCTGAGTGTATGTGCAGTAGCCCACATTGGGGTCAGGTGACGCAAGGGGCATCATATACATATCTATCCAGAAGCTGTACCTCTCGGGGTGTATATAGGTATGGAAAGGCTTCTTCATTAAGGCGCAGCTGTAGATAGCCGCTTCAAAGTTCAGATCCTTGGGAATATAGTTTTCATAAGGAGAATTCGGTACGAACTTGTTATTCAGCATCTGATTTGAAGAAACATTGTCAGGATTCTCTATAGAATCAACATACGCCTTATTGCCTGCCACAAGGCGAATATTGCCATAACTGCCGTCCGAGAACTTTTCCACGGATATTACACATGTCATTGGTTCGATATGATCCACAAATTCCTGATAATCCATAATTTCTCCTTTCAGCCGAACAGGCAGTTTTTTAGGTGCAAGGATACTCTATTGATATCCTATACTAATTATATCACATAAGTTTTTATATGTCCAGTTAAATTTATGTGAATATTGCAAAAGCTACTTGCCGAGCACTCCACGTCCCTTGCTCTTGAAAAGCTTCATCATCTCATTGGTAAGGCTGTGGTCGTAGGGCTGGAGCACTATCTCCTCCCTGCCGAGCCATTCTGCGTATTTCAGCTCGTTTTCGTCCATATGTATGGTACTGTCACCGTCAGCCTCACAGAAAAAGCCTGCAAGGATATTGGCGGCAATGCCCCACGGCTGAGACTTGTAATAGCGGATATTCTTTACTTTTATGCCTGTTTCCTCCATGACCTCACGGGAGACCGTTGCTTCAAAGGACTCTCCTATCTCCGTAAAGCCTGCCACCAGCGCATTGTGGGCAAAGCCTGTTCTGTAGCGGGTTATGAGCAGCTTATCGCCGCTGACCACTCCCACTATCACCGCAGGGTCAATCCTCGGGTAGAACTTTTTGCCGCATTTCGGGCAGACCATGGCTCTCTCGCTGCTGTCGTGACTATTTTCCGCGCCGCAGCGTCCGCAGAAACGGCTGCCGATATACCACTCCGCAAGATGATGTGCAGTAACTGCCGCAAACAGATACTTCTGCGGCTGCGGGTCGGTGCTGCGTATCTTCCTGATACTGCCGAATGTGTACTTTTCGGGGAGCTCAGGACCTTCACCGCTGTCTGTCAGCAGCAGAAAGAAGGCTTCTCCCTCCACCTCAAAAAGATATATCAGCTTTTCCGCATACGTCTCGGGGAGCTCCCTAACCTGCGGAAAGGCAATGGCATTGTTTTCAACACTGCACGCCATTTCGCCTTCCCTGTATACTATTACCCTGTCGGAAGCCGCAGGCTCCCTGCGCAGCGCAAATTCGTTCCTGAAAACGTTTTCTCCTATATCCTGTATCATATGGTACCTCTTTTCCTGTTATATTCTATTATACTAACATATATTGCCGCAAAAATCAATGCCAAATGCTTAATATCCGACAACAGGCTTTGCCGCAGTATGCTTCTCGTTAAATATGTACTTTAATCTAAAAAGAATTTTCAAACTATCTGTGCAAAACTTCAAAATTCACTTGAATTAGCTGTTGATTTATGTTATAATGTATTTAATAATAGGGGAATCCATACGTAAAATGGAGAGATTGTTATGACTAATGAAAGAGCTTTTGAATTTTATAGATTGTTTGAAGAGCTGATAAGCAACATGACCAAGGGTGCAGTCTACAACGAAGACGAAATAATAGCGTCTGTTGCCAAGCTATGCGTATTCTTCAAACTGACTAAGGTCACATCGGAGTTTTACCTCAATGGAGATGACGAGAAAAAAGGCATCGGCGATATCAAGGTAGGCTATGATAACGGCAAAAAAGGCGTATTGTACCGAACCGAGCGTGTAGTTGCAAAGTCAGCGGTAGTCATCAATACATCTGCTTACAGAGAGCCCGATGAAGATCCTCTTGACACCGAAGAAGAAGAAAAGCTCAGTACGGCAATGAGAGCTGTCCTCAGCTTTATCAGCCGTCACAGAATGGAAGGCGTAGTCGAGAAATTCATATTCTTTGACAATGTGGGCTATCCAAACGTCCGTTCATTCATGCGGTATATCGAGATGCTCAATAAAAAGAACGCTCTTGGCGGCAATGCAGCCGTATATTTCAATCTCCGCCATCTGACCCTCATTAACCGCGATATTGGCAGAGAAGCAGGAGATGTGGCTATTTACAACTTTATCAGGATACTAAAGGAGATCGTCGGCGAAAAGGGCATTATATGCCGAATAGGCGGAGATAATTTCACAGGTATCTTCGATGACTGTCTCCTTGACGAGATCTTAAGTGTTCTCAAAGGTACTCCTGTCATTTATGATAACAGTACGGGCAAGCGCATCCTGCTGTCAGCCAGCGTAGGCGTTTTCCGCATACCTAACGGTTTCAGATGCGACGCCCCGGGCGATATTATGGACAGAATACTTCCCGCCTGTCAGACTGCAAAGCTGGGCGGCAAGGACAGCATTATTTTCTTTGATGACAAAATGGAAGTCGGCAGAGAAAAGCGCATGCATATCCAGAAGCTCTTCCCACAGGCGCTGAAACGCAAGGAATTCAAGGTATTCTATCAGCCCAAGATCGATATCGCCACAGGCAAGCTGGTGGGTGCAGAGGCTCTTTGCCGCTGGATAAAGGACGGCAGTATCGTTCCGCCCTTAGATTTCATACCAATACTGGAGCAGAATACCGACATCTGTCAGCTGGACTTCTATATGCTGGAGACAGTGTGCAGTGATATACGCCGCTGGCTGGACGAGGGCAGCAATGTTGTGCGTATCTCTGTTAACTTCTCACGAAAGCACATGATGGACATTGACCTCCTCGAACACATTATCGGGATCATAAACAATTACAATGTACCTCATGAATATATCGAAATAGAGCTTACGGAAACCACCACCGACGTGGAGTTCCGTGACTTGAAGCGTGTAGTAAGCGGTCTTAAAAAGGAGGGCATATTCACCTCTATCGACGATTTCGGAATGGGCTTCTCTTCACTCAATCTTCTCAGAGACATTCCGTGGAGCGTCCTGAAGGTAGACAAGAGCTTCCTCCCTGTTGACGACGATACGAGCACCACAAGAGCTGTGACCTTCAAGCACGTTGTTGCCATGGCAAATGACCTGGGTCTTGAATGTGTTGCAGAGGGTGTCGAGACCCAGAATCAGGTCAAGGTGCTCAGGGATAACCGATGTATGTACGCTCAGGGCTTCCTGTTCGACAAGCCGCTCCCACTGGAGGATTTTGAAGAGCGATTAAGAAACGGTCATTACGATGTAGAGGCTTAAACATAAAAAAGCGGAGCTTATTGCTCCGCTTTTCTTATGCCGACGCAGGTCGGCTTTTTTCTTTTTATTATAAGGAAAACTATAAACACTGCCATTATCAGAAAGCACAGTATCTGGTTCAGGGACACGAGCTTGCCGATATGGGACTCTCGCGTAAAATCAAGAAGTCCTTTTGCTGCCGCAGAAGCTATGAAGACCATATTCACAGCATATCTGCTGCCCTTTGCGAACATCAGCATGCCTGCTGCAAATATCAGGAAGAATACCACTGTCTCGGAGAGCTGAACAGGAAAAACGCTGCCTGTCTCAGTTACCTTGCCTGTATATTCCACGCAGAACGGTCCGCTGTAGGGTACGCCGTGACAGCAGCCCGCCAGAAAACAGCCCACCTTGGATACGCTGTACATCAGCGGCAGTACCAGCGTGCAGTTCTCAAACATTACCACCGACTTCTCCCTGTCGCCGATTATCAGCGCAAGAGTGAGCACACTGCCGTACATGCCTGCAAGTCCGCCCATAGACGATAAGCCGAACTCCTTGCCTCCTGACGCTGCGTAGGTGAGCAGAAGTCCGAAAAACAGGCTCATGAATGGCGAGAGCAGCGCAACAAAGCCTGCTGTTCTCTTTTCAATGCCCCGCTTTGTATTCATTATGTACTGCATAGCTATGCCAAGTGCGCAGGACAGAACTATCATTACCACATAGGGCGGTATGAGCTTATAGCTCGTATCTATATGTATAGTCACGCTTCATCAGCTCCTTATCATCAGCCGGGGATACTATGACAGCAGGATTCGCAGTCGTTCATCATCTGGTTGCATATAATGGCAATAAGCACCATGACCGCTATAGTAAGAAGTATCACCAGTATGGACAGAACTATATAAACTATGCAGAGTACCTTTCCGAACTGGCTGTACGGATACTTCACCCTTACAATTATCATCAGGATAATAGCCGCTATGAAGAAAGCTCCGCCCACAAGCACAGTCGCCAGCAGCGTGGCAGGCACTGCGGAAGCCATAAGTCCTATGGACACAAAACAAAGTACATTTGCCGTATTGTCCCCGTAATACTTCTGATTATAGGGTGAAGCCGCATTAAAATTCATAATGTACCCTGCATTTGCATCATTGATGGCAACATCTCCGAACTGTGCAGAGTATGATATAAAATTGTACTCCGCCATATTCACAGGTCTGAACCAGCGCCCCTCCTTGTTCCTCCTGAAGCCCCGCTTCATAAGGGTATCATCGTCGGTATCAGCAGGCGCAAAGAGTACGGGATCGCCTTTATAGCCTTCAAATGTACAGTTTCTGACTTCATAAAAATGAACTACCATATATCTCACTCCCCTTAGAGTTTAATTCCGTGATTATATTATATGACATTTTCCGACTGATTTCAAGATGACATTTATAACTTTTCGGGTGACAATTGTCACTGAAATAAAAAACAGACAGCCATAAGCTGTCTGTTTCCCAAGTGATCATTATGATTATTATGAAAGCTTGCTGATTATATTGAGCAGATATCTCTGTATTTCAAGAGCGTCTGCTGTTGTCATGCCGTTGCCTCTTTCGCTGACATCTGCATTTACAGTGCCCTGCTCGGTGATACGGTGCTCGTCGGTACCGTTGATATCGAACTTGTTCGGATTTGCAAGAGCCTGCATGATGAGGACTACGTCTGACATATCAACTGCGCCGTCGCAGTTTGCATCGCCTGCAAGAGTTACGGTCTTGTCAGACTGAGTTGTAGTCGTTGTGCTCTCTGTAGTCACAGCTGTTGTAGTAGAAGTTGCTGTTGTCTCGGAAGATGTAGCTGTGCTTGTTGCAGTTGTGGTAGTATCAGTTGCAGTTGTAGTTGTAGTAGTTGTTGTTGTAGAAGTTGTGGTAGTTGTTGTCACATCGGGCTGTGAGCTCTCTGTCTTTTCTGTGAGAGAAAGGAGATATGTAAGAGGAGAATTCCAGTAGATAGTTATCTCGTTTGTGGAATAGCTCTCGGAGTTGTCAACGTAGCGCTTTGCGCTGGGCTGATCCTGACAGTAAGCCTTTGCTGCGCTGTCCTCAAGGCTCTGGTCAACACCGCCGACCAGCATGCCCTTCATAGCCTTGCCCGCTGCCATTGACGGACGGTGGTGCGGGTGCTCGGGAGATACTGTGCCGTAGCCTGTTACGAAGCAGGTAGCCACAGGGTTTGTGCCCAGGAGGTAGTCAAGCTGTGCGTTTGCGCCGTCGGTATAGCTGCTGTCGCCTGTGAGCTTGCTTGCAAGTGCCATGATTATGCCTTTGTTTGCGATAGTCATGTTGCTGCCCCAGTCGTACTTTGTGATAGCAACGCCGTAAGGTGATGACTTGGATGTGCTGAGAAGGCTCTTTGCCTGTGATGTTACAGCGTCGGCAGCCTTCTGATATGCTGTAGAGCTCTTGTCTGCGTTCTTCATGGTAAGGAGGGCAATATTGCCGTAGTCTCCCACAACAGACCAGTCAAGACCTGTCTTTACGGAGCTGACAGCGCTAAGATACTTCTCGTCCCCTGTTGCGCGGTACATCTGAGCAGCAGCCCAGTAGCGCTCATCGGAGTCGTCCTTGGTGAAGTCAGCGTAATCGCCTGTAACGATGTCCTCGGGATTTACGAGAACGTAATTTTTGTTCTTTTCAAGCCATGCCCATGACTTCTCTGCTGCGTCCATGCACTTCTTGGCGAAGTCCTTGTCGTACTTCTCGTAGAACTCGGCTGCGAGAGCCATTGAAGCACAGAAATCAGCTGTAGCTGTGGAGCTAACGGGAGTTACGAAGAGCTCTCCTGTCTCCTTGGTAGGAGCTACATATCCGGGGAAGGTCTTGCAGGAGACCTTGTGGTAAGCGCCGCCGTCAGCAGCCTGCATCTTCATCATCCATTCAAGCTCGAAGCGAGCCTCGTCCAGTATATCGGGAGTACCGTTGCCGCTCTCGGGGATACCGATGTTGTCGCCGAAGAGCTCGGGAGCTGTATCGTAAGCGTAGATAAGGTCTGCAACAGCCTTTGCAGCGGGAACTACGTATCTGCCGTAGTCGCCTGCGTCGTGCCAGCCGCCGCTTACATCTATCTTTTCGTTTGTGCCGTAGATTGTTGCCATTGATGTGTGGCATGCATCGTGACCGAAGTCCTTGTCCTCTACCTTGACGCCGCAGCGCTGTAAATAAAGCATTCTAACGCTGTCGTCGATGAGGTTTGAGTAGACCTTGTCGCCTATCTCGAATGTATAGGAGTTGTCCAGACCCTCGCAGGTGATGTAGTACTTGCCTGCTTCCTTTACGGAGCTGAAATCGCCTGTCCAGTTCGTCTCGTCTGCGCTCTTGTTGTCGGTCTTGTTTTCAAGCTTGCCTGTGTAAACAGCTTCCTTTGTGGCAGCGTTCACTACCTTGAACTCTGTCTGGCTTGTAACATCGCGGAATACAGCTACCTTTCTACTGTCAGGTCTGTAGCCCACCTGATCGATGTTTATAGACGGAGCATAGGGACGGCTGGAAGCGTAGTCCACCTTGCTGTCGTCAACAAGTTCAAGTGATACGTTATCGATATATATAGTATGCTCGGGAAGAGCCCCCTCGTACTTCTCCTGTATACCGCAGTTGAATACAAGCTTAGCCATGATATCTGTATCGTCTTCCATGGTGAACTCATAATCAACCGACTGAGGTGTGGAGGTGAGCTTTAAGCCCTTCCATGTGTATGCTCTGTAGTCACCGCCGTTCATCTGTATCATGCCCTCGATAAAACGGTCTGTGGAACATGAAATGTCGTACTTCAAGCGGTAAACGCCGTTCTTGTAGAGCGGTACAACGTCGTAGTATACCTGTACGGCGTAGTTTACCTCGCCCACATTTGATACTGTAAGAGCAAGCTGGCCATTCTTTGTGCCGAGAGAGCACTTTCCGCCGCTCTCCTTGTAGGTGCCCCAGCCCGAAACGCCCGACTCAAATGTGGAATTGCTTATAAGATTTCCCGCAGCCATAGCAGGTGCGCTGACAGCAGGTGCGGATGCTGCCATAACGGTGCAGGCTGCAAGAACAGCCGCACAGCGCTTGATAGAATTTTTCTTCATGATATGATTCCCTCTCATTTTGTGTTGACGCCGAATAACATAATGTGCTGACGATAACGATCATTACAGTGCAGATACGGCATTGAAATGCCGTTATATGATCATTATATGCCGCTATATTATGCGGTTTCGGCTTTGCGGTTTCTTTTTTACAACTATATTTTAGCAGAACGTACAGAAGTATGCAATAACATTTCGCGCTTGTTATATAACGTTTTGTGCAAATATGAGCAGTACCGTTTCAGCAGCCTTTGCATGCCCTGTATTTCACATCAGCAACTGCTGCTGATCGTCCGCAGAACGCTTCACCGAAATCTTTTCAATAAAACGCCGTACATTGTCGAAAAATTAATATATATTGACGATTGACGTCATTATTATTATTTGATATAATATTAAAGGATTTAAAAATCCGTATTTATGGAGGTATGAGAAATGAAGAAAAGCATTATGAAAGCAATGGCTGTTCTGCCACTTGCCGCTGTTCTGGTAAGCTGCGGAAGAGCTACCATCGACCCTAACGATTACCTTGAAGTAAAGTACGACGGTCTGGATACCGCTGCAAGAGCAAGCTTCACAGTTGACTATGAGCAGATGGTAAAGGACAATCTCAAGGCATTCGGCATCAAGGACGAGGACGACGATCACGATATCGAAAGAGCCGCATCAAAGCTCCAGAAGTACCTCGGCGGTGAACTTGACAAGACCAAACAGCTCTCAAACGGCGATACCATTACATTTGAGTGGGACGACGACAAGGTGGAGAAGCTTGAAAAGAAATACAAGATCAAGCTCAAGGTCGAGGATAAGTCAATTATCGTAAAAGATCTTGAAGAAGCTAAGGAGTTCGACCCGTTTGAGTACATAACTCTTGAATATTCGGGTGTAGGTCCCGATGCATACGCTAAGATAAAGGTGGACAGCGACTTCCCTGTAAGCTATAATTACTTCAAGGTGACTCCGTCATCAGGTCTCAGCAACGGAGACAAGGTAAAGGTAACATTCGGAAGCAGCAGCAGTGACACTGATTACATCAAGGAAGAGTGCTTTGAGGAGGGCTACCTGCCGACTTTATTTGAAAAGGAATTCAAGGTAGACGGCGTTCAGTCCTACATCTCAAAGATAGACGACGTGGAGAAGGCTTCCTACGACAGAATGGACAAGTACGCACGCAGCGAGTTCGACAAGCTCGTTAAGACATGGGAGAAGAAAAAGCTCCAGGATATCGAGCTGGTAGGCGTTAACCTCTACACTCCAAAGGATAAGAACGCTTACTGGGGCAAGAACGCGCTCTGCTTTGTATATAAGGTAACTACCAACAAGCCCGAGGGCTTCAAGGACGACAAGGAAGAGGAAAAGGCTACTGAGGCAGCTACCGAGGCTGAAACAGAGGCCGCTACAGAAGCAGCTGCCGAGGCTGAGACTACCGCTGCAAAGGCAGAGGAAGCTGCCAAGGCTGAGGACGCAAAGACAACAACTACCACAGCAAAGGACGACAAGAAGTCCGAGACTACAACAACTACCGCAAAGGCTGACGACAAGAAGGACGACAAAAAGACTGACAAGGATACCTATGAGTACTACTACTTCACTTCTTTCGTAAACGTTCTTACT
Organism: Ruminococcus flavefaciens AE3010; assembly: GCF_000526795.1. NCBI lineage: Bacteria > Bacillati > Bacillota > Clostridia > Eubacteriales > Oscillospiraceae > Ruminococcus > Ruminococcus flavefaciens. The sequence continues at coordinate 3,373,481 of NZ_JAGT01000001.1, read as the reverse complement.
CCCGATAACAAGGATAAGGATTATCCTGCAAGCAATGTCCAGAAGCCCGAGTACTTCAATTTCTTCGGAGTTTCAGGCGACGCATTCGTTAAGGGCAACGTTCTCTTCGAGGGCTTTGAGACTCTCGACGACCTCAACAAGGCTATGGAGAGCAAGTATCCAAGCAGCAAGTGCGAGACAAATATAAAGAAGAAATAAACTGTAAAAGCTCCGTCTATACGGAGCTTTTTTGTTCAAAATGCAGAACTTAGCGTTTTTGCGGTGTTCTTATTGACAGCCGATTTGATGATATGTTAGAATTGATTTGAGTAAACTAACAAATGGATAAAGGTGAGATCATGTCAACGTTAAGAGAAGCTAAGATCGGTCAGACCGTCAAGGTCGTTAAGCTGGGCGGCGACGGAGCGCTCCGTCAGCATTTTCTGGATATGGGTATAATCCCCGAAACAGAACTGACCCTTGTTAAATACGCCCCTATGGGCGACCCTTTGGAGCTGAGGCTCCACGGCTATGAGCTTACGCTGCGGCTTGCAGACGCAGAGCAGATCGTAGTGACCGCAGTGGACAGCAAAAGCGACGTCAGCGTCAAAAAGAATGAGAAGAAAAAGATAGCCCACCCGGGCCTCGGTGAGGGCGGCAAGTTCCACGCCAAGGGAGACGGCGATCCCCTCCCAGAGGGTACGAAGCTGAGATTCGCTCTTGTAGGCAATCAGAACTGCGGAAAGACTACCCTGTTCAACAGGCTCACAGGCTCAAAGCAGCACGTTGGAAACTTCCCCGGTGTTACCGTGGACAGAAAGGACGGAGCTATCAAGGAGCACCCCGACACCATAATCACAGACCTTCCCGGTATCTACTCAATGTCGCCATACACAAGCGAGGAGATCGTTTCCAGAAATTTCGTCCTCGAAGAAAAGCCCCACGCTATAATCAATATCGTTGACGTTACAAATATCGAGCGAAATCTCTACCTCACCATGC